>NZ_JBICZJ010000012.1:236964-344252 GCF_043201895.1 Streptomyces sp. NPDC048254 | reverse complement strand
TCAGGACCTGCTCAGGTGCTGGGCCGGCACCTGCACCACCTGCGGCCGACCCCTACCGACCAGCAGAACCAGAACCTAACGAAGCACTACTAGTGAGCGAGCGGAACGTCCCGGCGCAGCACGTCGACCACGGCGGAGACGACCGCGGAGGCGACGAAGGTCCCCACCATGACCAGCCCCACCCCCACCACGAACAGCCCGCTGGCGTCGCCCGACCAGTCGACGTAGGCGGCGAGCGTCAGCCCCGCGGTCGTACCGCCCACGGCGGCCGCGCTGTGCCCCCGGGCGGCCGCCCAGCCGACGGCCACGAGCAGGGTGAGCACGAGCCCGCCGACCTGCCAGGCCTCGTACGGCCCGCTCGTCGACCCGTCGGCCCGTACGTCGTACTGCTGGTCCCAGCCCAGCCAGGCGGCCCAGGCCGCCGCCGACACCGCGGCCGACACGAGCGCCGGCAGCACCATCCGAAGAACCGGCTTGTGAAGTCTCATACCCTCAGCGTCGCGGCCGGTCCGGGCAGCGGACAGAGTGCGGATACTCAGACCGACCCGAGTACCTGCCCGGGCAGGCCTGGGTGCGGGGCACCGCCGGGGTCACGGCCGTTCGGCGGCCGGGGGATGCGCGGGGCGCGGTGTAGGCGCCACGCGGGCGGCCAGTTCCAGGAGTTCGTCGACCGACCACTGGTCGTAGGCGTGCTCGCCGTGCTTGGCGGCGATGACCTGGCCGCCGGGGGCGATGAGGAAGTCGGCGGGAAGGCCGAGCCGGCCGCCGTGCGGGCTGGTGGAGGGCAGGTGTTCGCGTCCGCGGACGACGTGCCACGCGCCGCTCACCACCGCTCGGACGATCGGCCCCCAGGCGCGCGGGTCGAGCAGGGCGCGGGGCGACTGTTCCACACCGAACTCCCGGTACAGCCGTTTGTCCGGGTCCGCGACGACGGCGAACGGGAGGTCGGCGGTGTGGGGGCGCAGTTCCTCGGCGGACGAGTGGAAGACCACGACCTCGCGTACACCGGCGGCCGCTATCTCGTGGTGCCGCCGAACCACCGAGCGCAGATGCAGGTTGCAGACCGGGCATCCGGCGAAGCGCCGGAACTGGAGGTGGACCGGGCGGTCGGGATCGGGGACGGCGACGGGGTCGCCGGAGACCGTGGTGAGACCGCGCTGAGGCACGGCGGAACCGAGGGCCATCGGACTACGGGGTGTACGCATGACTGCTCCCCTCCGTAAGCGTACTGGATACGCCTACCAGCGTAAGCGTATGTCGTACGCTGTCAACCGCCATGCCACGACCGCGTTCTCTCGCCCCCGACCAGCTCGCCTCGGCCGCTCTCGCCGTCATCGACCGCGAGGGGCTCGCCGGGCTGTCGATGCGTGCCGTCGCCCAGGAACTCGGCATGAGCACCATGGGGCTCTACCGGTACGTGCGTGACCGCGGGGAACTGGAGAGGCTCGTCGTGGAGCTCGTCCTGGGCGCCGTGGACACCGAGCCGCCGGATCCCGCCGCCGCATGGCGCGACCGGATCACGGTCCTGGTGCGGCGCATGCGCGACGCCGTGGGCGCCCATCCCGCGGTCGTCCCGCTGACCATCGCCCACCGGCACCACTCCCTCGAGGTGCTGCGCTGGTCGGAGACCGTGCTCGTGGTCCTCGGCGAGGCGGGGGTGGCGGGCGAGCGGCGGGTCGTCGCCCTGCGCGCCCTGCTCAGTTACGTCATCGGGGCGATCCAGCTGGAACACCTCGGCCCCCTGGCCGGGCCGGGGACGGTGGCCATCGCCGAGTTGTCGCCCGACGACTTCCCGCACATGGCCGAGACCGCCCGGACCGCCCGGAACGTCGACGCCGACCGGGAGTTCCTGGGCGGGCTCGGCATGCTGCTCGACGGTCTCGGAGGACCCGGCGGCCCCGGCGGCGTCAGCCGTTGATCACACGGTCCACGACGAGGCTCCCGACGGAAACTGACGTCGGATCAGGGACGGGGTCTGTCTCAGAGCGTGAGAGCGGCGGGGCCGCGAGGAGAAATGCCGTGCGACGGATCGCGCAGGGGCACGATCGCCAAGTGGGGATGAACGTGAGTACGGTTGATCGCCAGCCTTCCGCAGGAGCCCCCATGTCCTCCGTACCCCCCGTGTCCCCGATGACCAAGCCGCGCTTCGCCGTTCTAGGTGCGGGCACCATCGGCTGTCATCTCGGCGGCCGTCTGTGCGCCGCCGGGTACGACGTGACGCTCATCGGCCGGCCCGCCGCCATGGACGTGCTGCGCGAACGGGGGCTCACCCTCAGCGACTCCGTCCGGCCGCCCGTCCATCTCCCGCCGGAGCGGCTGACGCCGGCCACCGGCCCGGAGGCCGCGGCCGGCGCCGACTACGTGCTGGTCACCGTGAAGAGCGCCGGTACCCGGGCCGCCGCCGAGGGCCTCGCCGCTCATCTCGCCCCCGGCGCGGTCGTGGTCAGCTTCCAGAACGGGCTGCACAACCCCGCCGTCCTGCGCGCCGCGCTCCCCGGTCACACCGTGCTGGCCGGGATGGTGCCGTACAACGTGGTGCAGTCCGAGCCGGGCACGGTGCACCAGGGCATGCCCGGCAGGCTCATGACGGAGCCGGACGACCGGCTCGTCGCCGCCTTCCGAGAGGCACATCTGGCCGTCGAGGCGCGTACCGACATGGCCGAGGTGCAGCACGGCAAGCTGCTGCTGAACCTCAACAACGCGATCAACGCCCTGTCCGGGCTGCCGTTGCGCGACCAGCTCGGCGGGCGGGACTACCGCCGTTGCCTCGCCCTGTGCCAGCGGGAGGCCCTCGCCGTCTACCGCGCCGCCGGAATGGCCCCGGCCCGCCTCGGCCCCACCGCACCCGCCGTCACCCCGTACGTCCTGGGGCTGCCCGACGGCCTCTTCCGGCGGCTGGCGGGGGCGACCCTGCGGATCGACGCCCAGGCACGCTCCTCGATGTGGGAGGACCTGCAACGCGGCCGCCCCACGGAGATCGGCTCCCTCCAGGGTGAGATCGTCGCCCTCGCCGCCGCCCAGGGACGGAGCGCGCCCGCGAACGCGCGGCTGGTCGACCTGGTGCGTGCGGCGGAGTCCGAGCCGCGCACCTGGCCGGGCCCGGAGCTGTACGCCGAACTGCGCGCCGCACGCTGAACGGGCGGTAACGGCAAGGGTCGTGGCCCCTCGGCTCGGCGCGGTGTCAGGCCTCCGTCGACTCCAGCTCGCCGGCGGCCACGGGCGCGGGCACCGGGCCGCCCTCGCTCAGGCCGTACCGTGCGTGGAACCTGCGCAGGAAGCCGGGCGCGTACCAGGCCGAGCGGCCCAGCAGCCGCATCGCCGCGGGCACGAGCACGCCTCGCACGGCGACCGCGTCGATGAGGATCGCGATCCCGCTGCCCAGCCCGAACATCTTCATGAAGCTGATCTGCGAGGTGACGAAGGCGAAGAAGCTCACCGCGAGCAGGCAGGCCGCCGCGGTGACGATCCGGCCGGTGTGGCCGAGGCCGTGCACGACGGCGGACTCGGTGCTCTCGCCGTGGTCGTGGAGTTCCTTGATCCGGCTGGTGACGAACACCTCGTAGTCCATGGAGAGTCCGAAGGCGATGCAGAACATCAGCACGGTCATCGACGTCTCCATCGGCATCGCGGTGACGCCGAGCAGGGAGGCGAGGTGGCCGTCCTGGAAGATCCAGGTCATCGCGCCGAGGGTGGCGCCCAGGCTGACCATGTTGAGGAGCAGGGCGCGCAGCGGCTGGACCACGCTGCCGGTGAAGAGGAAGAGCAGGACGAAGGTGGTGAGGGCGACCAGGGCCAGGGCGAGCGGGATCCGGCCGCCGACGGAGGCCTTGGAGTCGACGAGGGCGGCGTCCATACCGCCCACCAGGGGCTGTGAACCGGCGGGCGGTACGACCGCGCGCACGTCCTCGACCAGGTCCTGGGCCGCACTCGACCTCGGCACCAGATCGCTCACCACGTTGAGCCGCTGCGCGTCGGGGCGGCCGAGGGCGGCGCTGCCGGGGCCGGCCGCCGTGGACCGGCCGTCGGTGTAGGTGCCGGCGCCGGTCTCGACGCGGACGACGCCGTCGAGGGACGAGAGTTCGGTGGCGTAGGAGTCCAGCGCGGTCTTGTTCACCGCCTGGTCGATGACGACGTGGATGGCGCCGCTGTCGTCGCCGTCGAACTTCTCCCGCAGCACCGTGGAGACCTGCCGGCTCTGCGCGTCCTCGGGCAGGACGCGTTCGTCCGGGCTGCCGAGGGTGATGCCCAGCAGCGGGCTCGCCGCGACCAGCAGCACCGCGAGGACGGGCAGCGTGGTGAGGGCGGGCCGCCGCATGACCGTGCCGGCGAGGCGTCCCCACATCGACGTCCGGTTCGGACGGGGCTTCTTCGTCCACGGCAGCCGGCCGCTGTTGACCCGGTGCCCCAGCACGACGAACAGCGCGGGCATCACGAACAGGGTGCTGACGGCCGCGATGGCGACCACCCCGACGCCGGCGTAGCCGAAGGAGCGCAGGAAGTACTGCGGGAACACCAGCAGCGCGGCTAGCGCGACGGCGACGGTCGCGGCGGAGAAGGCGACGGTACGGCCGGCGGTGCGCACGGTGTGCCGTACGGCGTCCGGCACGCTCGCCCCCGTCCCGAGCTGCTCCCGGAACCGGCTGATCATCAGCAGGGCGTAGTCGATGCCCAGGCCGAGCCCCAGGGCGGTGGTCAGGTTGGTGGCGTTGACGGAGACGTCGGTGGCGCTGCCCAGCAGGGCGAGTTCGGCGAACGTACCCGCGATGGCGATGGTCGCGACGGCCAGCGGCAGCAGGGCCGCGACCACGCTGCCGAAGACGAACAGCAGCAGGACGAGGGTCAGGGGGACGGCGAGGGTCTCGGCGAGGACCAGGTCCTTGGGCACCTGGTTCGACATGTCGTTGCTGACGCCGGCGCCGCCCCCGGCCTCGACGGTGAGCCCGCCCCGGTCGGTGCCGGTGTACTTCGCGATGACGCTCTTGGCGTTCTTCTCCTGCTGGGTCTCCCGGAGCTGTCGCCCGCGCTGCTCGCGCACCTGGACCGGCTGCCGTTCGGCGACATGGGCTACCTGCCGCCCGCCGCGAACGCTCTGCTCATGTGCGCCTGGGGCCAGATGCACGGCCTGGTCGTCCTGGAGGTCTTCGGACACACCTCGCACCTCGGGGACCACCAGGCCGAGATCTTCCGGATGGCGATGCGGAACATGCTGGACGACATCCGCGGCCGGATCCCCACCGGCTGAACCGGGAGCGGAGACGGCTGTTCGCAGGGGCCCGGGACGCTAGCCGCCGGCCTGTGGCGTGCTCTGCCCGTCGATGAGGGCGCGGAGTTGGCGGCGGCCCGCGATGCCCAGCTTGGGATAGGAGCGGTACAGGTGTGAGGCGACCGTGCGCGGGGACAGGAACAGCCGGTCGGCGATCTCGCCGTTGGTCAGGCCGTGTCCGGCGAGGACGACGATCTCGCGCTGCTGGGCGGTGAGTCCGTCCAGCGCACCCGGGGCGGCCGGCGGGGCCTGCACGGGGACGCCGCAGGCCCGCAGTTCGGACTCCGCGCGGCGGGTCCAGGGCGCGGCGCCCAGGCGGCGGAACGTCTCCAGGGCGGTGGCGAGGACGGGCTTCGCGTCGTTGATGCGGCGGCGCCGGCGCAGCCACTCCCCGTAGTCCAGCTGGAGCTGGGCCCGTTCGAACGGCCAGGCGTCCCCGGCGGGATCGGCCAGCGGCGCGGCGAAGTGGGCCTCGGCCTCGTCGGGTTCGGCGAGCAACCCGCAGGCGCGGGCGGTGAGTTGTTCGAGGCGCGGTCCGGGCGCGGGCTTCAGCAGGGCCAGCGCGCGCTCCAGCAGCGTCCGTGCTTCGAGGTGCCGTTCGCAGCGCGCCCCGGCGGCGGCGAGATCGGCGACGGCGAGATACGAGAAGTGGTGGTGCAGGGGGGTGCCGTCGGCCGCGAAGAGCTGGCTGAACTGGGCGTAGGCGGTGACGTGGTCGCCCTGGGCCAGTGCGGCGAGTCCGGCCGCCTGCCAGATCCTGGCGGCGAACCCGCGGTACTCGGAGGTGTCCACGGCGGCGCGCACCCGGGCCAGCAGCGGTGCCACCTGCTCGTGGTCGCCGCGCAGGGCCGCCACGACGGCCGTGGTGAGGTCGGCCGAGCCCGCGACGGTCTCCATCTTGTAGGCGGCGGCGATGTCACCCGCCTCACGGGCGGCGGCGAGCGCGTCGTCCCAGCGCCCGCTGTCGACGTACGCCCACTCCAGGGCCGACAGCACCCCGCCGCTCGCACCCCGCACGCCGGGGGCGCGCAGCCGGCTCAGCGCCTCGCGCAGCACCCTGACCGCGAGTTCCGTCTCGTCCAGGACCCAGGCCGCGGCGCCGACCGTGCCCGGGTCGAAAAGGGGTCCGTGGGATCCGTCCGTCAGCCGCCGCAGCCGGGGCACGATGTCGGCTCTTTCGCCGAACGGGTCCGTGCAGGCCCTAATCCAGAGGCGGTACTCGTCGGCACGGGCGGCGGGCCAGTCCTCGGACCCGTCCCCGAAGTCGAGGGCGTCCAGAGCGTCAAGGGCCGCGCGTGCCTTGGCGCAGACCTCCGGAAGTCCGGTCTGGTGGACGACCGTGGCCGCCATCCAGGTCGCCTGCCAGGCGATGGCCGGCGATTTCGGGGCGGCCTCGGCGGCGACGGACAGCAGGGTGTCGATCGCGTCGGCGTCGCGGTTGGACCACAGCAGCGACCAGCCGATGTCCAGCCGGGCGGCGATCCGCAGCTCCGGGTCGGCGGTCAGGGTGAGCACCCGGCCCGCCAACTCCCGTACCCAGTCGGCCTGTCCGGCGGGCAGGGCCAGGTCGGCCGCGGCCAGCAGCCGCCGGGCCCGGTCGGAGTCGGCGGGGCTCAGTTCGGCGGCGCGTTCCAGGGCGCGGGCGGCAGCGGCGGCACCGCCACGGCGTTGCGCCTGGGCCGCGCTGTCCTCCAGGAGCGTGGCCAGTTCCTCGTCGGGTTCCAGGGCCGCGGCGGCCAGGTGCCAGGCGTGCCGGTCGGGCTGGTCGCGGAGCGCGTCGGCGACCAGCCGATGCGCGGCGGCCCGCTCGGCGAAGGCCGCGGCGTGGTAGACGGCCGACCGGGTCAGCGGATGGGCGAACCGCGGGCCCGGGGTGTCCAGCCGGATCAGGCCCACCGCCTCCGCCGGGGCGAGCGCGTCGGCGGACAGCCCCGGTATCGCCGTGGTGAGGTCCGGGCTGTCGGCGGCGGCCGCGAGCAGCAGCGCGGACCGGGCCGCCGGGGGCAGAGTGGCGTACTGGGCGGCCATGATCGCGGTCAGCTGCCCGGTCAGCGGCAGCGGCTCGGCGGTCCAGCGGTGCGCCGCGTCGGGATCCGCGGCGATCATCCTGGCCAGCTCGATCAGCGCCAGCGGATTGCCGGCCGCCTGCGCGAGCACCTGTTCGCGCAGCCGGCCGTACGGCGGACACGGCTGGGCGTCCAGGAGCAGGCCCGCGTCCGCCCGGGACAGCGGCCGTAGCAGCAGCTGGGGCAGGTCCCGTTCGAAACCGGCGGGGGGTACGGGCCCGCGCACACCGGCGAGCAGCACGAGCCGCTCCGACTCCAGCCGGCGGGCGGTGAAGGCGAGCGCGTCAAGCGAGGCACGGTCCAGCCACTGCGTGTCGTCGACGACGACCAGCAGCGGCCGCTCGTCGGACAGCCCGGACAGCAGGGTGAGTACGGCGATCCCGGTGAGCAGCGGGTCGGGCGGCGCGGGATCGGCGGAGAGCCCGAACGCACCGCGCAGCGCCTCCGCCTGCCGGGACGGCAGCCCGGCCACCCGGTCCAGCACCGGGCGCAGCAGCTGGTGCAGTCCGGCGAACGCCAGGTCCCGCTCCGACTCCCGGCCGGTGGTCGCAAGGACCCGCATCCCGGCCGCCCGGGCCGCCCGCGCGGCTTCGGCCAGGAGGGCGGTCTTGCCCAGGCCCGGATCACCCACGAGCAGCAGAACGCGGCTCTCCTGGTGGGGCGGGGCGACCAGCCCCCGCAGCCGGGACAACTCCGCACGCCGCCCGACCACGGTCGTGTCCTCGCCGGTCATCGCGGAAACGCCACCCTCACCCGGCCCAATATAGGCCGCACACGGCCGAGGTGATCCGGTGCGCGGAAAGCAGGGTGCGGGGCCGCTGCGCGGACACCCGGGGGGCCAGCGACGATCCCCCTCCCGTGCGCGGGAACGCGGGTGCCGGAACTGTGCGGCGGGCCCGCGGGCACGGCGGTGCCGGCAAGCTGACCGCACCTTCCCGGCGGGCCGGGCCCGGTGCAGTCAACATGCGGATTCCGCCGCTTCGGCACGGCTGATTCGCTCGGGTCATGACGCCCAGCTCGTACTCAGCCCTGCCCAACCAGCGGGTCACGGCCGCGAACGGCATCGCCTACGCCTACCGCGACAGCGGCCCCGCGGACGGCGACGACACCGGTGTGCCGCTGGTCCTTCTCCAGCACTTCCGCGGCAACCTCGACAACTGGGACCCCGCGCTGATCGACGCGCTGACACCCGCCCGGCGTGTCATCACCTTCGACAACACCGGCGTCGGCGGATCCTCGGGTATGACGCCGAACACCGTGGAGCAGATGGCCTACGACGCCATCGCCTTCGTCGGGGCCCTGGACCTCGGTGGCCAGGTCGACGTCCTGGGCTTCTCCCTCGGCAGCTTCGTCGCCCAGCAGATCGCCCTGACCAGGCCGGCGCTCGTCAGAAGGCTGGTCCTCGCCTCGTCGGCACCACAGGGCGCCGCCGGCATGCACGGCTGGGCGCCCGAGGTCATCGGCGCGATCGGCGAACCCGAGACCAGCCCGGAGGACTACCTGAGCGTCTTCTTCACCCCGTCCCCGGCCGGCCTGCAGGCCGGCGGCCAGGCCGCACGGCGGATCCACGGCGCCCGCAGCGCGGACCGGGACGCGCCGACCAGCTGGGCGACCCGCCAGGCGCAGTACGACGCGGTGTGCACCTGGGGCATCCCCGATCACACGAAGCTCCAGCGGCTCGGCGCTCTGACCATGCCCGTGTTCGTGGCGAACGGCGACAGCGACCCGATGATCCTGCCGCACTACTCCCACCTGCTCGCCGGTCTGATCCCGCGGGCCCGCGTGAAGATCTACCCCGACGCGGCACACGGCTTCCTCTTCCAGCACCACACCGAGTTCGCCGCGGACGTCGACGCCTTCCTCGGCGGCCCCCGATGACCCGCACGCACATGGTCGTCCTGCCCGGCGGCGGATACGCCGAGCACGCCGCGCACGAGGCCGAGCCGGTCGTCGCATGGCTCGGCGGGATCGGCGTACGGGCGAGCGTGTTCCGCTATCCGCTGCACGCCCGCCATCCGCGACCGCTGAACGCGCTGCGCGCCGAGATCCGCCGGCTGCGGGCGGCCGGCGCACAGCGCGTCGGGCTCATCGGGTTCTCCGCGGGAGGCCATCTGGCCGGGCTGGCCGCCCTCGCGCCGGGCGCCGCCGTGGAGGAGACGGTGGACTTCGCGGTGCTCGGGTACGCCATCACCTCGATGGAGACGGAGACCTACCGCCCCGCCCGGCTGATCCTCCTCGGCGAGGACGCGAACGCAGCCCTGCGCCGGTCGACCTCGCTGGACGCGCTGGTCACGCCCGACGCGCCGCCGTTCTTCGTCTGGCACACCGCCGAGGACCCCTACGTCCCCGCCGACCACGCCTACCGCCTCGCCTCGGCGCTCGCGGCCAACCAGGTCCCGCACACCGTGCACGTGTTCGCCCACGGCCCACACAGCCTCGGCCTCGCCCGGAACGCCGGGGAGGCCGCCATCTGGACCACGCTGGCCGAGGCCTGGATCCACGAACAGGCGTGAGTGCCGGGTCCTACCGCGTCAGCGGTCCCCGGCCGCCGCCCGCAACTCCGCGATCTGCTTACGGGCCGCGGCGACGAGCTCGTCGTTGGTGTGGGCGTGGCCGGCCAGCCCCCATCCGCCGGGCACGGCCTCGGTCAGCAGCACCCAGGTGCGGTCCGCGAGGGCCGGATCGGCGGCGGCCTCCGCGATCATGCCGGTGAACCGGCGCACCACCGCGAGCTGCTTGTCACGGTCGAGAGCGCCCGCGTTGGTCAGCACCTGCACGCGGACGTGGTCCGAGGCGCCGTCGACGTCCGACAGGTCACCGGCCGACAGCTCATGGACGAACGCGGCGGTGTTCTGGCGGAACATCGGGATGTCCGGGACCTTCTCGATGGCCATCAGCGTCGCGGCGAGGTCCCGGGCAAGCTGATGCTTGTCCGTGAACGTGCCGGTCGTGGCATATACATCGATCATCGGCATGGCGTGCTCCTTCTGTCCTGCTCCACGCCGAGGCGCCGCAGGCTGTTCTCCAGTTGCCCGACCGGATCGTTGCCCCGCCGCTGGAACTTCGTGGTGGCGAACACCTCGCCGCGCGGTACCGGTACGCCGCTGTCGCGGAGGGCACGGCCGACGCCTGCCTCGTTGCCGTAGGCCTGGGCCGTGTCGATGTGCCGGTAACCGGCGTCCAGGGCCGAGCACACGGCGTCGACACAGGCGCGTCCGTCGGGCACCTGCCAGACGCCGTGACCGGGCACCGGCAGCCGGTTCCCGTCCGCCAGCGGGCGCGAGCCACTGCCGGATACGTCCGCGTTCGGGTTCATGACCACCAGCGTCGGGCAGCGCAGCGCGGGGTGGTATCAGCAACATGACTGCACTTGCCGGCGTCCGACCCACCGAGCGCGGCCGGCGACCAGCCGGACGCCGCGGGCGACACGCCGAACGCGGCGGACGGGCACACCACCGGCGGAGCCGGGCAGGGGGCCGGTGGGAGCGGGGCACGCAGCCGGTTGGATCGGGCGGCGGCAAGCGGCAGGCGGGGTGCAGTCAACATGCGGATACGGTGCGGCCGGTCCGGGGGCGATCATGTGGTGATGAGCCTTGACTTCGACGTGTTCGTAGTGGGTCCCAAGCCGATCCCGAGCGCGGCGCCGGGATTCGAGGAGGCGGTGGGGCCGGCGACCTGGCCGCCGAGCACCTCGACCCTGATCAGTGACGACGAGGGCGCCCTGCTGGTCGACTGCCTGATCACCATGCGGGAGGGGCGAGAGCTGGCCGAGTGGGTGAGGTCCCACGACGTCGAGCCCGACCACCTCTACATCACCCATCCGCACGCCGACCACTTCCTCGGGCTGCCGGAGATCCTCACGGCGTTCCCGCGGGCCAGGCCGGTGGCCCTGGCGGACTCCGTCCCCGCGATGCGGGAGCAGATCTCGCCGGGCTATCTGAAGGTCTGGGGCGGTTTCTTCCCCGACGGGCTGACCGGCGCTCCCGTCGCGCCCGGACCGCTGGCGGGCACCACGATCCCGGTCGGAGCCGCGACGGCCACGGTGATCCCGGTCGGCACCACCGACACCGGGCACTCCAGCGTCGTCCACGTCCCCGAGCTGAGCCTGGTCGTCTCCGGTGACGTCGTCTACAACCGGACCCACATGTGGCTGGCGGGCTCCACCCCCGAGTCCCGGGCCGACTGGGCGCGGGCGCTGGACACCGTGGCGGCGCTGGCGGCCGACACCCTGATCGCCGGCCACCGCGATCCCTCGGCCCCCGACGACGAGGCCCGCCGCCAGCTCGACGAGAGCCGCCGCTACCTGGCCGACTTCGAGACGGCGCTGGCACGCAGCTCCGCACCTGCCGAGCTGATCGACCGGCTGACGGCCGCCTACCCGGACCTCGCCAACCCCTACACCCTGTGGGTCGCCGCCCACGACCTGCTCGGCACCGGAGCCTGACCCGGCCGACGTCGGCATCCCGCCCGCCGCGCGGCCCCACCGTCGCGGCCCGGGCGGTACGCCGAACGGACTGATCATGCGCCAGGCGGGGGCTGACCACCCACGCGGTGCAAAGGCTCGGCGGCAAACGGAAATCTGTCACGGCGGATCCACATCTCCAGGGCTGCCGGAGTTAGGGTTGCCGTGTGACGCGGATGGTGCCGGATCCTTCGGAGACCGGTGCCAGGCCTGCCCGGGTCCCCCGCCGCGTCCCCGAAACGAAGGTGTCATGCCCGCTGAGAACGCCCCTGTCGCCGGCAACCTCGACGATGACGACTACCCCGCCTACACCATGGGACGGGCCGCCGCCGTTCTCGGTACAACGCCCGCCTTCCTCCGGTCCATCGGCGAGACCGGACTGATCGCCCCCCGGCGTTCGGAAGGAGGTCACCGCCGGTACTCCCGCCGTCAGCTGCGCATCGCCGCGCGCGCCCGGGAGCTGGTCGACCAGGGCACCCCCGTCGAGGCCGCGTGCCGGATCGTCTCCCTGGAGAACCAGCTGGCGGACGCCCTCCGGCTGAACCGGGAAACAAGCCGGAAGCTCGACGGATGCGGCACGGATACCTAGTCCCGCCAGTGCAGAAATATGGGTGACAGCGGCACTAGAATTGCCGTGCGGACCCGAAAACACATGGCCGCTTACAGCCCACCTGTGTTAGCGTGATAGCAGTTGCAGTTTTGGTTGCCAGAGAAATTTTTTCTTTGTAAAGCTTTCCGGATCATTCCGGAGGGGTGATCATCGCGGCGACTCGGCTTCGTAAAGTGCGGAGTCCGGCACTGCCCCTCAAGGGAGATTCAATATGGCATCTGGCACCGTGAAGTGGTTCAACGCGGAAAAGGGCTTCGGCTTCATCGAGCAGGAGGGTGGCGGCCCCGACGTCTTCGCCCACTACTCGAACATCGCCACCCAGGGCTTCCGCGAGCTTCAGGAAGGCCAGAAGGTGACCTTCGACGTCACGCAGGGCCAGAAGGGCCCGCAGGCCGAGAACATCGTTCCCGCCTGAAGCTGACGCGAACCGTGGCGAGCCACTAGCTCGCACGATTTGAGGCTGGGGCCCGCGCTCTTGGGGTGCGGGCCCCAGCTTTTCTCTGTTTTTCTCCGGCTCATTCTTGTGATTCCTCGCGCGGTTAACCCGTCCGCCGGCCGGAATTCCTCGATACGCCGCATCGAGGAAGGTTCCTTCTTGAACCGCACCCGTCGCACGGGCGGCAGCTCCGGCCGCCACCGCACGGACCGCACCACCACCACCACCCGCTCGACAGGCTCCACCCCCGGCAGTCGCTTCCGTTCACAGGGATCGGGCCACCAGGGTTCCCGGCAGGGCACCGGACGCAAGAACGGCCAGCGCTCCGCTCCCGGCCGCCAGGAGTTCGCGCTGCCGGTCACGCTCACCGAGCCGCTGCCCGCCGTCGAGACGTTCGCCGAACTGGACATGCCCGAACGGCTGCTGTCCGCCCTCCGCACCGAAGGCGTGACCGTCCCCTTCCCGATCCAGGCGGCCACCCTGCCGAACGCGCTGGCCGGCCGGGACGTCCTGGGCCGGGGCCGCACCGGCTCGGGCAAGACGCTCGCCTTCGGCCTGCCGCTGCTGGCCCGCCTGGACGGACAGCGCGCCCAGCCGAAGCAGCCGCTCGCCCTCATCCTCGTGCCCACGCGCGAGCTGGCCCAACAGGTCACCGACGCGCTCACCCCCTACGCACGCGCCCTGCGGCTGCGGCTCGCCACCGTGGTCGGCGGCATGTCGATCGGCCGCCAGATCAGCGATCTGCGGGCCGGTGCCGAGGTCGTCGTCGCGACGCCCGGCCGCCTCCGGGACCTCATCGAGCGAGACGCCTGCCGGGTGGACCAGGTCAACATCACCGTCCTCGACGAGGCCGACCAGATGGCCGACATGGGCTTCATGCCGCAGGTGACCGCCCTGCTCGACCAAGTCCCCGACCGCGGCCAGCGGTTGCTGTTCTCGGCCACCCTGGACCGGAACATCGACCTCCTGGTGCGCCGCTACCTCCACGACCCCGTCGTGCACTCGGTCGACCCGTCCGCGGGCGCGGTCACCACCATGGAGCACCACCTGCTGCATGTGCGCGACGTCGACAAGGAGACCGCCGCCACCGAGATCGCCGCCCGGGACGGACGCGTGCTGATGTTCCTGGACACCAAGCACGCGGTGGACCGGCTCGCCAAGCGGCTGCTCGCCGTCGGTGTGCGGGCCTCGGCCCTGCACGGCGGCAAGTCCCAGTCGCAGCGCACCCGGACCCTCGCCCAGTTCAAGGACGGCCACGTCTCGGTCCTCGTCGCCACCAACGTCGCCGCCCGCGGTATCCACGTCGACGGCCTCGACCTCGTCGTCAACGTCGACCCGCCCGCCGACCACAAGGACTACCTGCACCGCGGCGGCCGTACCGCCCGCGCCGGCGAGACCGGCACCGTCGTCACCCTCGTCCTGCCGCACCAACGGCGCGCCGTGGACCGCCTGATGACGGACGCCGGGATCACCGCGCAAGCCGTCCAGGTCCGTCCCGGTGAGGCCGAACTGCATCGCATCACCGGCGCCCGCACCCCCTCGGGTGTGCCCGTCACCCTGGCCGCACCGACCGCCGACACGCCACGCGAGGGCACGCGGTCCGGCGGCCGCGGCCGGGGCCGTGGCCGCGGAGGCCGGTCGTCCGCCGCCCGGACCCGCCGTACCACCTCAAGGGCCGACCAGTAGCCGGAGGAGGACCAGCTCGCAGCCGGAGCACGGGGTTGCGCTTCCGGCGGACAGGCCGAGCCGACTCCCGGCCCGTCCGCCCCGACGCTGGACCGCACCCCGGACGTGTCCCCCGTGATCGACGAACACGGATACACCCCGGGCGTTCTCGCCCTCACCCCTGACCGCCGTCCGAACCCCCGTCCCGCCGCTCCCCGCGGTCGCCCCCTGAGGAGGCATCCATGCGTGTTGTCATCGCCCGTTTCCCCTTCGACCTGACGAAGAGCGAGGTCGAGCACTCGATGAGCAGCCACACGCCCGAACCCGTCACCGGCGTGGGCGTGACCATCGACGGCCGCGTCTACCCCGTGATGCAGGTCGGCGAAGTGATCACCCGGCAGAACCGCCGTGACTTCACGTCGCTCGAAATGCGCCGCGCACTGACCCGCCTCGGCTTCACCTGCCATGACCCCCGCCCGGTCACGCCGCCCCGGGAGGCGCGAGCCGACGAGGACGCCCTCGGCTGGTGACACCCTCCGGCGACCGCGAGTACTGCGCGGTTCGCGGGTTGGAAAGCCTCAGATGTGGCACCCGGTTGTTGAGCGGACCGGACTGCGGTAGAAGCGGCCACCGGTTCAGCAGCGAGCCGCACACCGCACAAGCCCGGCACGGCCCGCTCGGCCGGTTGTCGCCGCGGAGCTGCCCGGCGACAACCGGTACGACACGCCCGGCGAACGGCCGGTGACACCTTCCCGGCGAACGGCAGGTGCGGCCCGTCGGTGAGCGGTCGGTATGGCCTGGGTGACGGCGCCGAACGTAGCCTCGGGCCTCCGGCCTGGTGTCTGTCTCCTCTTCTCCCGTCCGTGTCTTCTCCCATCCGTGGCGACCAGGGCCCGGACCGGTGCCCCAGCCCCGCGCGATGTCCCCCCGGCCAACTCCGGTGTGGAATAAGGCTGTTCCCACGCAGCCTTTCAGGGGAGATCATCATGTCCGAGCAGTTCCCGCCCATCGAGCCGTATGCCCATGGGCTCCTCGACGTCGGTGACGGCCAGCGGATCTGCTGGGAGACCGCCGGCAACCCGGAGGGAATGCCCGCCCTGTGCGTGCACGGCGGTCCCGGCAGCGGCGGGGGCCGCCGCAACCGCAGGCTGTTCGACCCCGAGGTCTACCGGATCGTCCTCTTCGATCAGCGCGGCTGCGGTGAGAGCCGGCCGCACGCCTCCGACCCCGCCGTCAGCCTCGCCCACAACACCACCGACCATCTCGTCGCCGACATGGAGCGGCTGCGCGAGCACCTCGGTGTCGAGCGCTGGCTCCTCTACGGCGGCTCCTGGGGCTCCACGCTCATCCTCGCCTACGCCGAACGCCACCCGGAGCGGGTCTCCGGGATCGTCATCGCCGGTGTCACCATGACCCGCCCGGAGGAGACCGACTGGCTCTACCACGGCGTCGGCCGCCTGCTGCCCGGCCCCTGGGAGGCCTTCCGCGACGCCCTGCCCGCCGCGGACCGCGCCGGCAACCTCGTCACCGCCTACGACAGGCTGCTGAACAGTCCCGACGACGCGATCCGGGTCAAGGCGGCCCGTGACTGGTGCGCCTGGGAGGACGCCGTCATCGCCCACGAGGTACTGGGCAGTCCCGGCGCCTACAGCGACCGGCCCGACGACTCGCTGATGGCCTTCGTCCGGATCTGCGCACACTACTTCGCCCATGACGCCTGGCTGGAGGACGGCCAACTACTCCGGGACGCCCACCGGTTGGCGGGGATCCCGGGGGTGCTGATCCACGGCCGGCTCGACCTGGGCAGCCCGCTCAAGACCGCGTGGGAGCTGGCCAGAGCCTGGCCGGACGCGGAACTGAAGGTGATCGACGACTCCGGCCACACCGGCAGTCCCGCGATGCGCGAGGCGGTCCTGACGGCGATCGCGCGGTTCGGTGAGGGGAGAGGGTGAGGGTGAGAAGAGGGTGACGGGGCTGCGTCTCCTGCCCGGAGGTGTCAGGCCTCCTTGCTGATGAGTTCGTCCGCCACCCAGCGCGCGACTCCCTCCGGATACGGGGCCGGCAGGCCCAGGACGATGTGCCGGAAGCCGGCGCCCAGCGCCTCGGCGATCGCGGTACGGGTCGTCTCCGGGTGGTCGTAGGAGACGGGGAGATGGATGGAGCGGGTGATCTCGGCGGGGTCGCGGCCGATCTCCGCGCAGTAGCGGTCGAGGAGGGCGCTGCGGCTGACGCAGTCCTCGATGTCGCCGCCCGGGATGTTCCAGAGGTCGGCGTGTTCGGCGGCCACCCGGAGGGTCGCCGCCGAGCGGCCGCCGATCAGGATCGGGGGATGGGGGCGCTGGACGGGTTTGGGATTGGCGAAGGCCCCGGTGAGCTGGTGGTGGCTGCCGTGGAAGTCGAAGGGTTCGGCGGCCGTCCACAGACGGCGGATCAGGGCGCAGGCCTCGGCGAGGCTCTCGACGGCCTGCGCGGGAGGCGTGAAGGGCAGGCCGTACGCCGGATACTCGCGGCGGGCCTCGGGCGGATGCGGCCGTGAGCCGACACCGATGCCGAAGTCGAGCCGGCCGCCGGAGACGACGTCGACGGTCGTGGCGATCTTCGCGAGTATCGCTGGCGGCCGGAAACGGTTGCTGGTCACCAGGAGACCGAGGCGCAGGCGTCGCGTCCGGGCGGCCAGGGCGGACAGCAGCGTCCAGCCCTCGTAGATCGGCCCGTCGGGATCGCCGCCGATCGGCATGAGGTGGTCGAACAGCCAGGCGTGCTCGATCTCGGGGATCTCGTCCGCCTCCCGCCAGACCCGCAGGACATCGTCGTACGACACCTGCATGGGGGCGGTCATGATCCCGAAGCGGGGTTGTGAACAGCTGGTGACCGGCGTCGATTGAACGCGTTCTGGCGCGTATGAGTGAGCGTGCCGGGCGATGGCAGGCGTGCTCCGGGCAGGGAACGAGAGTTCTTGCATCGAATGCGTGCCCTTCGTCAGTGGTGGTCGTTGGGTGGGGTGACGGATTTCGGTAACACCGAGGCGGGGGTGTGGGCGGTGGGTGGGCTGCGGGAGGTGGCGGCGCCGTTCGTGGCGCCCGGTCCGGCGGGCGTTACGATCCGTACCCGGCTCAAGGGTCTGACCGGCGAGGACGAGAAGGTGCTGGGCCTGGTCGGTGACCACCTCGGTCACTCGCCTCCCGTGATCTGAAGGCCAGGTGCGCGGCCGGACTGGACCACGACCCGTCTGCACGTCCTCGAAGGCCGGCTCCAGGCGGGGCGGGCCCACTGGCAGGCCGGTGTCGTGCACGTGGTGCGCGGCGGGAAGCGGCTGCTGACCACCCGCCACCACCTGAAGCAGGCGCAGTTGAGCGAGAAGGAGTGGCGCACACGGTGGCGGGCCGGGCGCCGCTTTCTCCAGGCCGACGGCGAGTCTGGCAAGCGGTACGGCAACGAGACCCTCCGCGTCACTCCCGGCGGCGAGGTCTCCCTCAAGCTCCCCGCGCCACTGGCGCACCTGGCCAACGCCCCGCACGGCCGGTACGTCCTGGCCGCGAAGGTGTCGTTCGCGCACCGGGGCGAACAGTGGGCCGACCGGATCACCGGCAACCGGGCCGTGGCCTACCGCGTCCACGAAGACACCGGCCGGGGCCGCTGGTATCTGACCGCCTCCTGGACCCTCCCCCCCGTCCAGACGATCCCCGCTGGCGACGGCCCGCGCGAACGGTCTGGTCGGTGTGGACACCGACGTCGACCACCTGGCCGCCTGGCGCCTGGCGCCTGGACGAACACGGGAACCCGGTCGGCGAACCACTCCGCTTCGGCTACGACCTCACCGGCACCGCTCAGCACCGCGACGCGCAGGCGAGGCACGCGCTGATCCGGCGCTGCACTGGGCCAAACGCCATCGTCTCGCGGTCGCCATCGAGGACCTCGACTTCACCGCCGAGACCACCCGGGAGAAACACGGCCGCAAGAAGCGGTTCCGGAAGCTGATCTCCGGTATGCCCGTCAGGGCTGCGGGCCCGGCTGGTGAGTATGGCGGCCGAACTCGGCATCCCCGTCATCGCCGTCGACCCCGCCTACACCTCCCGGTGGGGCGCCCAGCACTGGCAGAAACCCCTCACCAGCAACACCAGGAAGACCACCCGCCACGACGCAGCCGCCGTGGCGATCGGAAGGCGCGCCCTGGGGCACCCGATCCGGCGTCGGACGGCACCGCCCCGCACCCACCAGAGCGATGGGTGCGGGCATCGGACCGTCCAGGCCGTATCGGTGGCCCCGGGGCGTGAGGGACACCGCCCCCGCATCCCCGGACCACGGACACGATCCGCCGGCGCCGGACGCGCAGCGAAAGCGGTCGACCAGAACGCCCAACACCGTACGGGGCGTTCGGCTGAGCACGAATCCTGGCAACAGGACTCACTCCCGCTCAGTTTCTAGGAACGGTTCCGTGGTCATCGTGGTGCTCCTGGGAGAGTCAGCGGCGACGCAGAGCCGGGTCGAGCAGGGCGGGCGGGGTGTCGTACTTCTCGTGGGCGGCCAGGTCGGTGCCGGGGGCGACGATCGCGTCGATCGCGTCGAGGACGTCGGCGGAGAGCACGGTGTCGGCGGCGGCGAGCTGAGATTTCAGGTGGTCCTGGGTACGGGGGCCGATGAGGGCGCTGGTGACGGCGGGGTGCGCGGTGACGAAGCCGAGCGCGAGCTGGACCAGGGTCAGTCCGGCCTCCTCGGCGACGGCGGCGAGCCGTTCCACGGCGTCGAGCCGGGCCTGGTTGGCGGGCAGGGTGAGGTCGAAGCGGTCGGGAAGGATCCTGGACCGGCTGGTGGTGATGTCCCTGCCCCTGCGCACGGCGCCCGACAGCCAGCCCGAGGCCAGCGGGCTCCACGCCAGCACACCCATCCCGTACTCCTGCGTCACCGGCAGCACATGGGCCTCGATGCCGCGCTGGAGGAGGGAGTAGCTGGGCTGTTCGGTGACGTACCGGCTCACGTGGTGCTCGCGCGCCGCCCACTGGCCCTGCACGATCCGGTAGGCCGGGAAGGTCGAGGAGCCGAAGTAGCGGATCTTCCCCGCGCGTTGCAGATCGGTCAGCGCCGACAGGGTCTCCTCGTCACTCGTGGCCGGGTCCCAGCGGTGTATCTGATAGAGGTCCACATGGTCGACGCCGAGCCGGACCAGGCTGTTCTCCAGCTCGGTGACCAGCCACCGCCGTGAACCGCCGCGGTGATTGCGCTCGTCGCCCATCGGCATGCCCGCCTTCGTGGCCAGCACGAGGTCGTCGCGGCGGCCGGCGATCGCCTTGCCGACCATCTCCTCCGACTCGCCCTGCCCGTACATGTCGGCGGTGTCGATCAGGTTGATCCCGGCATCCAGGGCGGCGTCGACGAGCGCCGTCGCCTCCTCCTGCGTGGTGCGCCCGATCGCGCCGAAGTTCATCGCGCCGAGCGCGAGCGCGCTGACCTGCACACCGGTACGGCCCAAGGTGCGGTACTGCATGACGGAGTCTCCTCACATGAAGCAACATGACCTGCAGACAAACGGGACGATGTCCCGTTTCATGTCTTCGACGATACGGAACGCCGTCCCGTTTAGCAACGCCCCGATAGGGTGACGGCGGAGGGAGCACACGATGAGGAACGCACGATGAAGGACGAGGAGCAGGCGGTCCGGCCCCGCCGGGCGGACGCCCGGCGCAACGAGATGACCCTGCTGGAAGCGGCCGCTGCGGCGTTCGTCGCGTCGGGCGTGGAGGCACCGGTACGCGACATCGCGGCCCGGGCCGGGGTCGGCACGGCGACGATCTACCGGCACTTCCCGACCCGCGCGGACCTGATCATCGCCGTCTACCGGCACCAGGTGGAGGCCTGCGCCGAGGCCGGCCCGGCCCTGCTGGCCGACGCGCCGAGCCCGTACGAGGCGCTGCGCCGGTGGATCGACCTCTTCGTGGACTTCCTGGTCACCAAGCACGGCCTCGCCGCGGCCCTGCGCTCCGACCAGACGGGCTTCGACGCCCTCCACGCCTACTTCCTGGACCGCCTGGTCCCGGTCTGCACCCGGCTCCTCGACGCGGCGACCGAGTCCGGCGAGATCCACACCGACCTGGCCGCGATCGAGCTGATGCGCGGCGTCGGCAACCTCTGCATCGGCGCGGAGAACGACCCCGGCTACGACGCCCGCCGTCTCGTCGCCCTTCTCGTCACGGGGCTGGGCCGGACATAAGGTGCCGGGCATGACAGGCAGTTGCGGCGTCTGCGGCCGGCGGATCGAGAGCGGCGGCGGCACCGGCCGGACCGCGTCCTACTGCTCCCAGGCCTGCCGCCAGCGGGCCTACCGGGAACGGCGGCGGACGGGCGGCGTGCCACCGGCCAGGGAACTGCTCTCGGACCTCGGAGACCGGCTGGGGCGGGTACGGCTGGCACCCGGAACCGCGTTCCACGCGGACATGGAGAGCCTCAACACCCGCTTCGCACAGCTACGACGCCTAGCCCGGGAGGCGGGCGGGCGCCGGGCCCGGCGCCGGAGAACGCCACACCCCTCCGGAAAACGTCACGCCCGTCGCCGTGACGCTTTTCGAAGCCGAAGCCGAAGCCGAAGCCGAAGCCGGGTCGGGCTCGGGTGACGACTCCTTCACCGCCCTCGTCGAAGGCCACCGGCGCGAACTGCGCGTGCACTGACCGCCGAGGTCACCGACACCCTCACCCCGGAGAAGCTGAGCGCGGCGGGCGCCCCGGCGATGGACGAGGCGGCGGTGGCCGGTGGCCGCGCCCATCTGGACTCGCTGCGGATGACGAAGCGTTCCCCGCGGATCGCGGACATCGCGGCGCCGGCGACGTTCCTCGCCTCGGACGCCGGGGTCGCCCTCACGGGCACCTGGGTCAACGCGACTGCCGGGATGTTCCCCAGCTGACGCCGGCACCAGGGGTGGACGTGGTCCCGTCGGCAAGGTTCGTCCGGGCTGGGCAGCACCGTCCCCGACGTCGACGGCAGTGCGACGTCGGGGACGGATCGTCAGGATCGTCAGGTTCGTCAGGACCTGAACGGCGGCACCGGCCAGGGACTTCCCGTCGGCCTGCTGTCTGCCGACTGTCCGGCCATCACGGAGTCCTGATGATCGAGGAGGCCTGGCCTCACTTCAGGTGCCGGGCGAAGAACCGGGCCGCGGGGTCCCCCGCGAACTGCGGGACGCCGGTGTGTCCGCCCATGTTGGCGTGCAGTGTCTTCTCCTCGGAGCCGAAGGCGTCGAACAGCTCCAGGGACGCCTGCCGGTCGTTCCCTTCGTCGTCCCACTGCAGCAGGACGTGCAGCGGAATGGTGATCCGGCGGGCCTCCTCGAACATGGCGGCGGGCACGAGACTCCCGGCGAACAGAACGGCGGCCGAGATGCGCGGCTCGACCACCGCAAGCCGGATGCCGACGGAAATCACTCCCCCCGAATACCCGACCGGGCCGCCGATCTCGGGCAGCGACAGGAGGGCGTCCAGTGCGGCCTGCCATTCCGGGACCGACTTTTCGACGAGCGGGAGTACGACGGCGTCGATGATCTCGTCGCCGACCGGCTCGCCGGCCTCCATGGCCCGCCGCAGGTCGGCGCGGGCCTGCTCGGCGGCGGCCCAACGGGGACGGTCACCGCTCCCGGGGAGCTCGATGGTGGCCGCGGCGAAGCCGTCCGCCGCGGCTTGCCGGGCGCGCCCCGCCAGCCGGGGGTACATCTTGCGCAGGCCGAGCGGAGGGTGGCCGAGCAGGATCAGCGGCGCCGGTGCGGATGCGGATGCCGATGCGGGCGTCCACAGGATGCCGGGGATCTCGCCGCCGAGGGTGAATTCGCGTTCGAGGACGCCGTCGTCGAGGCGTTGTTCGGAAGTGAAGTGCATGGTCGTGCCTTTCGGGAGTACGCAGAACGGCGCTCCCGGACGACCTATCGCCCGACCGTGACTCCGGAGGAGAGCACCCATGTCAACAGTGTGTTCACGGGTACCACCTCCTCGTTCTCTCGCACGGCCACCGGAAAAGTAGCAGTGGTCGCCGTGGTCCGCCAACGGGTTTTCGCGACGCCGCGGCCGGATGCCACGACTCCATCGGCACGGCCGGAACGCGGCACCCCGCAGCGACGGCTCCGCCGCTTCCTCGTCCCTCAGCCTGCCAGCCCCAGCGCCTCCGCCAGTGCCCGGTACCCCGGCAACGGGTCGGTGTCCGCGGGGTGCAGCAGCTGGAGCGCCACGTGGTCGGCGCCCGCCTTCTGGTGGGCGCGGACGCCCTCCGCCACCCGGGCCGCGTCGCCGTTCAGGATCAGCGCGTCGAAGAGGCGGTCGCTGCCGCCGTCCGCGAAGTCGGTGTCGTCGAAGCCCAGGCGGCGGAGGTTGGCCAGGTAGTTGGACAGGTTCAGGTAGGCGCCGAGGGTGCCGTCGCCGACGGCTCGGGCCCGGGTGTGGTCCGTCTCCAGGACCACCTTCTGCTCGGGGGCCAGGATCGGTCCGGTGCCGAGGGTCTCGCGTGCCTGGCGGGTGTGGTCCGGGGTGACGAGGTAAGGGTGCGCGGCCGCCGTGCGGTCGGCGGCCAGGCGCAGTACCCGGGGGCCGAGGGCCGCCAGGGCGCGGCGCGCCACCGGGACGCCGGCCTCGTCGAGGACGTCCAGGTAGTCGTTCAGGGCCTGGTACGGCCGTACGAACTCCTTGGTCGCCTCCGGGTGACCCGCGCCGATGCCCAGCAGGAAGCGGTCCGTGTGACGCTCGGCGATACGGCGGTAGGAACGGGCCACCCGGTCGGCCGGGTTGGACCAGATGTTCACGATGCCGGTGGCGAGGACCAGTGTCTCGGTGGCGTCGAGCAGCCGCTCGACCTCGGCCAGGTCCGGATCGGTCACGTTGCCGAGCCAGAGCGTGCCGTAGCCCAGGCGTTCCAGCTCGACCGCCAGGCCGGGCCCGGTGTCCTCATGGCGCCACACGCCGATGGCGCCGAGCTGGATCTTGTCCGTCTTGTCCACAGTCTCGTTCATACCAGGCTCAACCGGCGGGCGGCGGCCGCCATTCCGATCGCCATCGAAATAACCCCCACCAGACCCCTCAGTGATCACATCTCTGGACTCCCCTTGCATACATGGCCCCCAGTTCTGGACCGGTACGAACGGCTCCCGGTGCTCCTCCTACGCGGGCGCCCTCGGCTGTCCTTCGCGTCGAGCGGCAAGCTGAACGTCACCTTCGGCGGCAGCGTCGTCAACCCGTAGGCCCCACCGCGGCCGACCGGGCGTCCACAGGGTGTGGACGCCCGGTCGGCACGGTCGGAGGAATCGACCGGACGGGGCCTACCGCCCCAGACCGGCGAAGCGCGCGAAGCGGGCGAAGGTGTGGCTGAAGTACCAGGGGTCCTGGGCGATTCCGGAGCAGGCGTTGGCGCCGCCGGTGCCGACGCAGTCGCCGTTGTCGCGCTGGAGGGCCCAGAAGGAGAGGGTGTCGATGCCCCGGGCGGCGGCCCAGCGCTCGACGTCCACGGCGTTCTGGGTGGTGAAGGTCTCCTCGGGGCCGTAGTCGTCGATGCCGGGCATCTCGGTGACGCCGACCATGCCCCACAGCTCCCTGGAGTTCTTGTGCGGGTAGAGGGCGGCGAGTTGGGCGTGCAGGCCGTCGGCCGCGGTCCTGGTGTCGGCGGCCATGTCGTGGGGGGCGCCGTCGTAGTAGTCGAAGGTCATGATGTTGACGACGTCCACGCGCGCGTGGTGGGCGACGGCGTTCTGGAGGACGGCCAGGCCGTTGGTCTCCAGGCCCTTGGTGGTGGTCGGCAGGGTGTAGGAGAACTGGAGCGGGTGGCCGGTGCGGTCGGCCCAGCGCTCGGCCTTGGCGATCGCCTGGTTGCGGCGGTCGATCCCCGCGGTGTCGGCGAGGGAGTCGGCCTCGATGTCGAGGTCGATGCGGGAGATGCCGTACGTCGTGACGAGCTTCTCGTAGACGCCGGCGATGGCGTCCACGTCGGTGCAGCTGTCGGCGAGTTCGGTGCCGGTGGTGTCGGCTGCGTAGCCGCCGAAGGAGGGGATGGCGTTGCCGCCGCGGGCCTGGAGGGTGGCGATGTCGGCGCCGAAGGACGCCGGGGAGATCGGCTGGGTGGAGTCGCCATTCCAGTCGGCGGTGCAGGAGCCCGCGGCGGGCGTCTGGAGGAAGGCCAGGGTGAGGTACTTGTTGCCGGACTCGGCGGCGAGCGCGGCCGGGCTCTGGCCGGTCCAGGCCTCGAAGTAGGGCGCCGCGACCCGCGCGGGCATGGGCTTCGCGGCGTGGTGCGGGGAGGCCTGCGCGGCGCCTGATCCGAAGGCAACGAGGGCGGTGGACAGGGCGGTTGCGGTCAGGGCGGCCTGCAGGGCACGAGTGCGTCTCATGGGCGCCCATATTTGGACTAGACCAATTAACTGTCAAGGTTCTTTACAATCAACGGCCCGACGCTCCGTGACCCGGCTGGCACAGAAGGCCAGTTGGCAACCGGTGGCCGGATTTTTTCCATGCGGAGATTTGAACTGAACATAAGAGAGTCATTAATGTCTGGGACTCGTACTACTAGTTGATCCATCGCTTGCTCCTTACTTGATCCGTAGCTCGACTCCTCGCTCGGAAGGAGATCGCCCCCGTGGCGTTCCACCGTCGTCCCAAGCAGCCGAGCCGTGCTCGGGTCACCGTGCTCACCACCGCCGCCGCTGCCGCCGTGGTCCTCTCCGCACAGGCGGCCGACGCCGCGCCCGGCGCGAAGCCGAGCAAGAGCGAGGTCAAGTCCAGGGTCGACAAGCTGTACGAGGAGGCCGAGCAGGCCACCGAGAAGTTCAACGGGGCCAAGGAGAAGCAGGAGAAGCTCCAGAAGCAGATATCCGCGCTGCAGGACTCGGTCGCGCGCGGTCAGGACGAGCTGAACGAACTGCGGGACGGCATCGGCTCCATGGCCACCGCCCAGTACCGCAGCGGCGGCCTCGACCCGTCCCTCCAGCTGTTCCTCTCCGCCGACCCGGACGACTACCTGGACAAGGCCTCCACCCTTGACCAGCTGAGCGGCCAGCAGGTCGAGACGCTGAAGAAGATCCAGGCCAAGCAGCGCGAGCTGGCGCAGGAGCGGGCGGAGGCCACCGGCAAGCTCAAGGACCTGGCCGCCACCCGCACCGAACTCGGCACCAAGAAGAAGGAAGTCCAGGCCAAGCTGGCCGAGGCGCAGAAGCTGCTCAACAGCCTCACCGCCGCCGAGAAGGCCGCGCTGACCGCCGAGCAGGACCGCGCCAGCCGTTCCTCCAGCGAGCGGGTGGACCTCGGCAACGACACCTCCGCCACCGGCCGGGCCGCGGCCGCCTTCGCCGCCGCCAAGACCAAGCTCGGCACGCCGTACGTCTACGGCGCCACCGGCCCGTCCTCCTTCGACTGCTCGGGCCTGACCTCCTGGGCCTACGCGCAGGCCGGGGTCTCCATCCCGCGTACCTCCGAGTCCCAGACGGGGATCGGCACCAGGATCTACTCGACGTCCGACCTCCAGGTCGGCGACCTGGTCTTCTTCTTCAACGACCTGCACCACGTGGGCCTGTACGCGGGCAACGGGCAGATCCTGCACGCCCCGCGCACCGGCACGGTCGTCCGCTACGAGTCGATGTCCACCATCGGCGGCCCGTTCATGTTCGGCGTCCGCGTCTGACCTGCCTCAAAGGCACCAGAAGCCTCAGCGGGATCTGACCCGGGCGTCCTCCAGGTAGTGCAGGACCGCCGCGACCCGGCGGTCCACCCGGTCGGCCGGGGACAGGTCGAGCTTGGCGAAGATGGACCGGATGTGCTTGTGGACGGCGCCGTCGGTGACGACGAGGCGTTCGGCGATCGCGGAGTTGCCGAGGCCCTCGGCCATCAGGGCGAGTACGTCGCGTTCGCGCGGGCTCAGCCGTTCCAGGCGGGTGTCCTGGCGGGAGCGGGTGAAGAGCTGGGCGACGACCTCGGGGTCGATCGCGGTGCCGCCGTCCGCCACCCGGTGCAGGGCGTCGAGGAACTCCTCGACCCGGCCCACCCGTTCCTTGAGCAGATAGCCGAGGCCGCCGACCCCTCCGGTGAGCAGCTGGGTGGCGAAGCTCTGCTCGACGTACGCCGACAGGACGAGCACGGCGAGGCCGGGGTGGCGGCGCCGGGCCTCGACGGCGGCGCGGATGCCTTCGTCGGTGTGGGTGGGCGGCATCCGGACGTCCAGGATGGCCACGTCCGGCCGGTGCGCGTCGATGGCGTCCAGCGCCTCGTCCGGCGTCCCGGCGGTGGCGGCCACCTCGACGCCCTCGGCCCGCAGCAGCAGGGCCAGGCCCTCCCGCAACAGCGGGTCGTCCTCGGCCATCACGATCCGCAGCACTCGGTCAGGTTCCACAGGGCAGTTCCACTTCCAGGGTGGTCGGGCCGCCTGCCGGGCTGGTCAGGCGGAGGGTGCCGTCGTGCGCCGCGACCCGGCGGCGGATGCCGGTCAGCCCGGAGCCGCCGGCCGAGTCGGCGCCGCCCCGGCCGTCGTCGGTGACGGTCAGGGTGAGCCGGCCGCCGCGGGCCCGGACGGCGACCGTGGCCCGGTCGGCGCCGCTGTGCTTGGCGACGTTGGTGAGGGCCTCGGCGACGACGAAGTAGGCGGTCGCCTCCACGGAGGCGGCACAGCGCTCGGGCGCGTCGACGTCGATCCGGCACGGCACCGGCGACTCGGCGGCCAGGCCGGACAGGGCGCCCGCAAGGCCCCGGTCGTCCAGCACCGGCGGCAGGATGCTCCGCGAGACCGTGCGCAGTTCGGCCAGCGCCTGTTCGGCGGCGGACTGGGCGCGCTCCAGGATCTCGTCGGCGCGGGACGGGTCCCGGGCCACCTGGCGGCGGGCGGCGCCGAGCAGCACGGTGACCGAGACCAGCCGGTTCTGCGTGCCGTCGTGCAACGCCCGCTCGATCCGGCGCAGTTCGGTGGCGTGCGCGTCGAGGGCGGCGGCGCGGGTGGCGGTGAGTTCGGCGACCCGGAGGGAGAGGTCCGTGTCGGGACCGGCGGCGAGCAGGCGCCGCCCGGGGTCCGCCTGGAGGCGCGCCGTGCCGGGGGTCAGGCCCAGGATGACGGCGGCCGACCCGATGCCGAGCATGCAGACGGCGAAGGCGTCCGCCCAGGAGTGCGCGACGCCGTAGCCGAAGGAGGTGGCGGTCAGGTTCTCGGGCATGAACCGCCAGTACAGCGGAAACAGCGTGTCCCGTACGGCGGAGAGCGGCAGCAGGACACCGAGCAGCCCCAGCAGCAGGCCGAGCGTGCCGTGCCGCAGCAGCCAGCGCAGTTCGCGCCGGGTGGTGGGGTCGGTGAGCGCGAGCCGCAGCCGGGTGGGCGGCGGTCCGGGGGCGATGACCTCGGGCCCGCGCCGGCCGAGCCGCGCCCGCTCCCGGCCGGCCAGGGCGTGCAGCGCGCGCAGCGCGAGCGGGGCCAGGAGCATGCCCACACCCAGCGGCGCGGTCACGGCCGTCACCGCGAGCAGGAGCAGCAGGCCGAACGCCGGGGCGGCCGTGCCGAGTCCGCCGGCGAGTTCGGCGACCGCACCGCCCGCCGCGCGCAGCGTCCGCCCGGCGAGGACCCTGACACCCTCCGCCCGCACACTGGTGACAGCCATCGCGCTCCTTCCTCCGACGTCAGGAACCCTAGGGCGTACGGCGGTTGGCCGGGCCCGTGCGGACCGGAAAGTAGCGCCTGCTGTACCTCGAACCAGGCGGTCCACGGGATCGGCCGAGGGTGGTCACGGTCCGTAGCGTCGGTACCCGTAACGCAGGACGTCAGCCCCCAGCCGGAGGTTCCCGTGGCCAGCACCGACCCCTATCGCCTCACCAGCCCGCCCCCTGTCGACCGGCCGGGCGGCGGCGCGGACCTCGTCCGCGTGCTGCTGTGGTCCCTCCTCGTCCTCAGCGCGGGCGCCAACATGGCCACCTCGTACGGCGGTGTGCCCGTCTGGTCGCACGTGGCCTGCGGTGTGGTGACCCTGCTCAGCGCGGGCATCCTGGTGGCGCGCCGGCTGCGGGGGCGTCGATGAACACGGCCACCGTGGAGACCGCCCGCCGGGCCCCCGCCATCGCACTGACGGGCGTGGGCAAGACGTACCCGGGCGGGGTGCGGGCCCTGGACGAGGTGTCGCTCATCGTGGAGCACGGCACCTTCCTGGCCGTGATGGGCCCCTCCGGGTCCGGCAAGAGCACGCTGATGCACTGCGCGGCCGGACTGGACTCGCCGACCTCGGGCAGCGTCCGTATCGACGGCCGGGAGATCTCCGGGCTGAACGAGACCAAGCGCACCGAACTGCGCCGGGAGCGCGTCGGTTTCGTCTTCCAGGCCTACAACCTGATCCCGTCCCTCTCCGTCGAGGACAACATCACGCTGCCGCTGCGGCTGGCCGGCCGCCGTCCCGACCGGGACTGGATCCGCACCTTGACCGAACGGGTCGGGCTCGCCGACCGGCTCCACCACCGCCCCGCCGAACTCTCCGGCGGCCAGCAGCAACGGGCCGCACTGGTACGGGCGTTGGCCGCGCGCCCCGCGGTGGTGTTCGCCGACGAGCCGACCGGCGCGCTCGACCTGCGCAGCGCCCACCAGGTGCTCGACCTGCTCCGGACCCTCGTCGACGACCTCGGCCAGACCGTCGTCATGGTCACCCACGACCCGGCCGCCGCCGCCCGCGCGCACACGGCGCTGGTGATGGCCGACGGCCGGGTGGTCGAGGCCATGGACAATCCGACGGCCTCCCAACTGGCGATCCAACTGGCCGCGTTGGGCGAGAGGTGAGCGCCGTGCTGCACTTCGCCCTGCGGATGGCCGCCCACCGGTTCGCCTCGCTGCTCGCCGTGGCCTGCGCGGTCCTGGGCGGCGCGGCCCTGATCACCGCCACGGGTGTGCTGGCGGAGTCCGGCCTGCGCTCCCAGCTGCCGCCCGGCCGGCTCGGCGGCGCGGACGTCGTGGTCGCCGCCGACCAGGAGTACCACGTCCCCGGCGACCTCCCGATCGCCCTGCCGGAACGCGCCACGGTCCCGGCCGCACTCACCGACCGCCTGGCGAAGCTGCCCGGCGTGACGGCCGCGGTCGGCGACCTCGGCTTCCCGGCCGCCGTGACGGACCCGCACGGCCGTCTCGTCCCGGTCGCCGGCGAGGACCCGGCGACGGCGGGCCACGGCTGGTCCTCGACGAAGCTGCTCGCCGGGCCGCGCGTCGAGGGCCGTGCCCCGGCGACCCCCGCCGAGGTGGCGGTGGCGGCCTCCACCGGCCTGGCCGTCGGCGACGAGGTCCGCGTCACCGCCGGCGGCGCCACCGCGACCGCCTACCGCGTCTCGGCCCTGGTCCACGCCCCGGACGCGGGCCTCTACTTCACGGACGGCAGGGCGGCACAACTGGCCGACCGCGCCCGGCGGGACACCGTCGACCTGATCGGCCTCCGCACCCGCCCCGGGACCGCGGAGCAGGTCGCCTCGGCGGCGCGCGAAGCCGTCTCCGGCACCGGCCTGAAGGTCCTCACCGGAGCCGACCGCGGGACGGCCGCGGCCCCCGGCATCGGCTCCGCCCGCTCCCTGCTGATCCTCCTGTCCGGCTCCCTCGGCGGGATCGTCCTGCTGATCACCGGGTTCGTCACCGCGGGCGCGCTGGGCGTGGCGATCGCCGGCCAGCGCCGGGACCTGGCGCTGATGCGGGCCGTCGGGGCGACGCCGCGGCAGATCCGCCGGCTGGCCGCCGCCCAGTCGACGACGGTGACGGCCGTGGCCCTGGTCCCCGGCATCGCCCTCGGCTATCTCCTCGCCGCCCGCTTCCGCACGCTCCTCGTCCACCGGGACGTGCTGCCGGCCGGACTCCCCCTCACGTTCAGCCCGTTCCCGGCCCTGGCGGCGGTCGTCCTCCTCGTCACGGTCGTCCGGGTCGCCGCCCGCTGCGCGGCCTGGCGGACCTCGAAGATGCCGGCCACCGAGGCGGTTGCCGAGTCCCGCAGCGAGCCCCGCACCCCGTCCAGGTCCCGTACGGTCACGGGCCTGTCGCTGATGGCCGTCTCCTGCGTCCTGTCCGTCACCCCGCTGCTGCAACGCACCCCGATCGGTGCCTCCGCGACCTCCATCGCGGGCATCGTCGCCGCGATCGGCCTGGCGCTGGCGGGCCCCGCGCTGGTCCGGACGGCGGGCGAGGCGGTCGTACGACGACTGCGTCCCGGGGTGTCCGCGCCGACCTGGCTGGCCCTGTCCAACGTACGGGCGTACGCGCAGCGGGTCACCGGGGTGATCAGCCCGCTGGCCATGGCGGTCGTGTTCGTGCTGACGTACACGCTCGCGCAGACCACGGTGCTGGCCGCGACCTCGGACGACACCCGTACCGGGACGCTGGGCCAGTACCGCCTCGGCGCCCCCGCGCTGGGCGGGCTGCCGGCCGACACGCTCGCCGCCGTACGACGGCTCCCGGGCGTCGAGGCCGCGGCACCCGTCGGCACGACCACCGTGGTCTGGCCGTACCGTCAGTTCGACGACCCCCAGACCGAGTCCGCCTCGGCGCTGATCCTGGCCCCGGCCGCGAAGGACGTCCTCGACCTGGGGGTGACGCGGGGCAGCCTGAGCGGTCTGACCGGTGCGACGGTGGCCGTCAGCAGCGAGGTGGCGGGCCCGCGCGGCGCCGAACCGGGCGCCCGTATCAAGCTGTTCCTCGGGGACGGCGCGCCCGTCGAGGCGAAGGTGGTGGCCGTGTACGACCGCGGGCTCGGCTTCGGCCCGATCGTCCTCTCCCACGACCTGGCCGCCGGGCACACCACGAACGGCCTCGACCAGAGCGCGCTGGTCCGCACGGACGGCTCCGCCGGGGCCGACCGCGCGCTGACCGCCCTCGCCGCCGCCCGTCCCGGCCTCGCCCTGTCGGACACGGCCCCGCGGGCGGGTGCGGACACCCCGCCCGAGGTGTGGGTGAACCTGGCCGTCATCGTCGTCCTGCTCGGCTATCTGCTGCTCAGCATCGCCAACCGGCTGGTCGCGGCGACCGCCCAGCGCCGCACGGAGATCGCCGCGCTGCGGCTGGTCGGTACGACGCCGAGGCAGATCCTGGCGATGATGCGCCGGGAGGCCGGTGTGATCGCGGTGACGGCACTGGCGGCCGGCCTCGCCCTGTCCGCGGTGCCGCTGGCGCTGCTGGGCCAGGCCTTCCTGCACCGCCCGTGGCCGGCGGGCCCGGTGTGGCTGCTGCCGGCGGCAACGGTGACGGTGATCCTCACGTCGTACGTCACGATCGAACTGCCGACGCGACGAGCCCTGCGGGTGCCTCCGGCGGAGGCTGTCCGAGCCCCGTGAGGGGCGCGGGGAACTGCGCGCTCAGCCACGACGATGCCGCACGTCGTCGTCTGCCGGTCCGTCGTGGCTTGTCGCGCCCACGCGGCGGTAGCCGCACATCAAATACAGCCCCGCGCCCCTAAAAGACGGGGCGCTGCTCAGCCCTGGGTTTCAGGGCGGCCCTCTGTTGCCCAGTGGGTGTGGAACGATCCCTCCCGGTCGACCCTGCCGTACGTGTGCGCGCCGAAGTAGTCGCGCTGGCCCTGGAGGAGGGCCGCGGGGAGTCGGTCGGACCGCAGCGTGTCGTAGTGGGACAGGGCCGCCGAGAACGCCGGGACGGGGATGCCACGGCGGGCCGCCGAGGCCACCGTCTCCCGCCACGGCACCTGCGCGTCGGCGATCTCCTTCGCGAACTCCCGCTCGGCCAGCAGGCTGACGAGGTCCGGGTCGGCCCGGTAGGCCGCGCGGATCCGGTCCAGGAAGGACGCACGGATGATGCAGCCGCCCCGCCAGATCCGGGCCACCGCGCCCAGGTCGATCTTCCAGCCGTACTCGGCGGCCGCGTCCTGGATCATCGTCCAGCCCTGGTCGTAGGCGATGACCTTCGACGCGTACAGGGCGTGTTCGACCCGGGAGGCGAAGCGGTCGGCCTCGGTGGCGCTCAGCGGGGGCGTGGTGCCGCCGGGCAACCCGGCGTACGCGGAGCGCAGTTCGCGGCGGCCGGACGCGGCACGGGCGAAGGTCGCCTGGGCGATCGCGGTGACCGGCGAGGCCAGGTCCAGCGCGGTCTGGACGGTCCAGCGCCCGGTGCCCTTCTGTCCGGCCGCGTCGGCGACGACGTCGACGAAGGGCGCGCCGGTGGCGGCGTCCACGTGGGCGAGCACGTCGGCGGTGATCTCGATGAGATACGACCCGAGCCGGCCGCCGTTCCACTCCCGGAAGACGTCCGCGATCTCGGCCGGCGCGTACCCGCCGACCTGGCGGAGCAGGTCGTAGGCCTCGGCGATGAGCTGCATGTCGGCGTACTCGATGCCGTTGTGGACCATCTTCACGAAGTGCCCGGCGCCGTCCGCGCCGACGTGCGTGGCACACGGCTCGCCGCCGACCTTCGCGCTGATGTCCTCGAACATGGGCCCGAGGACGGCGTAGGACTCCGCGGAGCCGCCCGGCATGATGGACGGCCCGTTGAGCGCGCCCTCCTCGCCGCCGGACACCCCGACCCCGACGAAGTGCAGCCCCCGCTCGCGCAGGGCGGCCTCGCGGCGGCGGGTGTCGGCGAAGTGGGCGTTGCCGCCGTCGATGACGATGTCACCGGGTTCGAGGAGCGGCGCGAACTCGTCGATGACGGCGTCGGTGGCGGCACCGGCCTGCACCATGATCATGAGCCGCCGGGGGCGTTCGAGGGCGGCGACGAAGTCCGCGGCGGTCTCGGCGCCGACGAACGTGCCCTCGTGTCCGTACTCCTCGACCAGGGCGCGGGTGCGGGCGGGGGTGCGGTTGTGGACGGCGACCGGGTAGCCGTGCCGGGCGAAGTTCCGGGCCAGGTTGCGGCCCATCACTCCGAGGCCGGTCACGCCGATGGCTGCGGATGCGTGCACGGGGGACTCCGATCTGCGGACGAACGCTGTCCCCGCAAGTACGGGCGGACGACGGCCGGGCGTTCAGTCTCCGGACATGGTGAGGACGATCCTCGCGAGCGCCCTGGTCGGCCGGCACACCCCGATCCGAGCGCCGGACCCGAACGGGCGAAAGTCGCGGCATCCGGCGTGTGAGGCCGCCCCGGGCCCGGCCGTTCGTCCGAGGATCCGACAATGCGAACGGATGATCCACGACTCCTCACGGCCGCGGTCGTCCTCCTCCTGACGGGCGCGTTCCTCATCCCGCCCGCCAAGGCCGCCCCCCGGGACGAGCACCGCGCCTCCGGCACCCCCAGCGCCCCGCCGTCCGGGAGCCCCACCGACCGCTGGACCGCGCCGACGGTCCGCCACCTGCACTTCGAGGTCCGCACCGGCCCCGCGGTGCCCCCGCCGCCCCGGCTGCGCCGGCAGGGGGTGCTCGTACCGCCGTGACCGCGCCGGGCGTCGGCGGCCGGCGGCTTCGCACAGCAGTCCAAGATGCCCACAACGGGCAAGTTGCCCTCCCGGAACGACCAGACTGCACCCCATGGCACGTCTGAGGTTCCTCCTGGTCGCCACGCTGGTCGCCCTGTTCCTCCTCCCCGTCTCCCGCCCGGAGACCGCCCGGCCCGCCGCCCCCGGCCCCTTCGGGGCGTACGTCGGTTACGGCGCCGAAGGCGTACGCCGGGTGAGCGCGCTCGGCAGCTGGCTGGGGGACGACGAACCCCGGGTCGGGCACACCTACCTCCCCGGTGACGTGTGGCGGAACATCGAGGGCGCCCCCGACTTCGTACGGCTGTGGGCGAACTGGCGGCGGGCCGAGCCCGACCGGCTCCTCGTGCTCAACGTGCCCATGCTGGAACGGACGGAGGCGCATCTGCCCGACGCCGAGGTACGCCGCCGGCTCCGGTTCGGGGCAGCCGGACGGTACGACGGACACTTCCGGGCGCTGGCCCGGCGGCTGGTGACGGTCGGCGCACCGGACACCGTCGTGGTGCTCGGCTGGGAGATGAACGGGGTGACGTACACCCACCGCTGCGGACCGGACCCGGCCGCCTGGAAGGCGTACTGGGTGCGGATCGTCACCGCGATGCGGTCGGTGCCGGGCCAGCGTCTCCGGTTCGACTTCACGCCCAACCGGGGGCGGGACGCGGTCCCCTGGACCCGGTGCTATCCGGGGGACCGGTTCGTGGACATCATCGGCATGGACGCCTACGACTCCCCCCGCGGGATGTCCTTCGCGGAACAGGTCACGGAGCCGTACGGACTGCGGGATCAGGTCAGGTTCGCCCGCGCGCACGGGAAGCCGGTCTCCTATCCCGAGTGGGGACTGTACGAGAACGGCGACGACCCGGCGTACATAAAGGGCATGGTGAAGTGGTTCGCGGACAACCGCGCGCTGTACCAGAGCATCACCGACTACTGCCCGCACGGGGTGTGGGGCTGCCGGGGCAACCCCAGGTCCACGGCCGTCTACCGGTCCCTGATGCGGAAATAGGGGTCCTCAGCTCCCCGGTCTCGGCCGGCTCCTCCCCGATCGGAGGCGGGCGAAGAGCCAGAGGAACAGGCAGACGAAGAACAGGCCCCCGACCAGGTCGAGCACGGCGTCCAGCAGCTTCCCGGCGGAGAACCCGGAACCGGAGACGAAAGCGAAGGCGAGGAGGAGCAGGGCGGCGAGGAACTTGAGCAGCACGCCGGCCACGACCTTGAAGGCCACGGGGGCCAGGGGAACGTCACGCAGTCTCCTGCGCGCGGTGCGCCTCTCCCCTGCGTCCTTTTCGGCCATGGCCGGATTCTCGCATCCCCGAGAACCCGGCGTGCTCAGGAGGAGTTCGCGCTCGACGGGCCGAAGAACTCTATTTCGGCGATGGCCACCTGGGTGGCCCCCGACGCCTGGTACGACGACTCGATCGTGAAGCGGACCGAGATGACGTTCTTCACGCGGAAGTCCCGGGTCTGGCCGCCGGCCGTCTGGTCGAGGGTGATCTCCCGGGTCACCGTCTTGCCGTCCGACGTCTTGACGGTCGCCTTCATCCGGTGCGGCAGGGCCGACTTCTTCAGCTGGTCGAAGCGTTTCGACTCGCCGGAGGAGATGACGACGTTCAGCAGGGAGGCCGGTTCGTCGAAGCGCGCCTCGATCCACTCGCCCACGCCGCCCTGGACCACACCGGGGCCCCACCAGGTGTTGTTCAGCTCGTCGAAGAGGAGGTCCGGCTTGTGGCCGGCGTACGAGCGGGACGCGCTGATCCGGTCCGGGGGGACCAGCGAGCGCTTGGCGAAGTGGTCGCGGGTGGCACTCACCGCGTTCGGGATGTTGAACGCCAGGACCGTGACGAGCGCGATGACGACGGCCGCGCCGATCCAGGTCAGCACGCGGTCGAAGGCACGGCGCAGCCGGGGGCGGTCGCCGGCCCAGGGGGTCTCCCGGTTGCGGAAGTCGAAGATACGGCGCCACCAGGGGCGGGAGGCCGAAGGCGCGGCGTGGCCGTGACCGGCCATGGGCATGGCGCAGCGGGTGCAGAAGTGACGGTCGGGGCGGTTGGGGGTGGCGCACCAGGGGCAGGGGGTGCCGCCGTGGGCGCCGAGGTCCTCGCCGGGGGCGCGGACGGACTGGGGGCGTTGCGGGGTGGGGCGGCCGGGGAGGACGGGGGTGACGGAAGGGGGTGGCGGGGTGGGCGGGTTGGGGTCCGTCACGGGGATGAGCAGGCGGCGGGCCCGGTCGTGGTCGCCTTCGGCGGGTCCCTGCGGGGGCGGGGCGGGGGTGTCGGCGGCGGCAGCTTGTGGAGCGGGGGTGGGGGCAGGAAGGGGGGTGGTTTCGGCCGTGGGTGTGGTGCCGCTCAGTGGGGGCTGAGCGCGCTCACGCGGCGGTAGCCGCACATCCGATTCAGCCCCGCGCCCCTGAGGGGGCGCTGCAGTGGTCGTTCCCAGTAGGTCGCCGCGTTGGGTTTGGGGCAGGCCCGAGCCGCCGTCTCTGCGGGTGAACGCGTCCCAGCCCGGGGCGGCCGGAGCCGGTGTCGGGTCGGGGGTGGGCGCCTGCTGTTGTTGGGGCTCGGCGCCGTTGGCCGCCCAGCTCAGTACCGAGCCGCAGGCGTCGCAGAAGGACTGGCCCGGTTCGGCGACCGTGCCGCACTCCGTGCAGTTCCGGTTGGTCGTCATCGCTGCGGGGTCCTTTCGGCGGACGAAGAGGAAGCGGTCACCTGGACCGTGTAGGGCATGTGAGCGGGGCGGGCGGCCGCCACGAGGTGTTCCAGGCGAACCTCGTCGGCCGGGGTGGGGGAGGGCAGCGCGAGGTGGACGTGCAGGCCGGGGCGGGGTGCGCCCGGGAAGGGGCCCAGTGGGCGGGCGTTCCAGTCGGCGCCGCCGCTCTCCGTGATCTCCGGTGTCACGCCGAAGGCCAGCCGGACCGCCTCGGACAGGCCGAGGCGGGTGCCCCGGATGCGGTGCAGGTAGGCGGCCGCCGCCACGGCCGCCCGGAGCAGGGGTTCCGCTTCCGTGCCGTCGGTCTCCGCGCCGACCCAGGTGCCGAGCCATTCCGCGAAGTCCAGCGGGGCCAGGGCCGGGTCGAAGTAGCTGGGCAGGCAGTCGAGGACGTTCGGGATCGGGGCGATCACGTCGTCCAGGCCGGCGACGAAGCGCAGCGCCAGGTCGTCGTCGGCGAAGACCGCCGGGAGCATCGCGCCGATGGGGACGGAGGAGCCGAGGCCGTCGATGGAGCCTCTCAACGGACGCCTCCTGTGGAGTCGTTGACGGTCATTCGCCGATCACCCGGACCCGGTGGTCGTAGGAGAAGACCAGGGACGGGGCGTCCAGGTCGATACGGTCGGTCGGGTCGCCGCGCTTGCCGGTCAGCGGGTCGGCGGGGTGCAGCACGACCTCGTCGACCAGCTCGATCCCGGGGACGCGCTGCAGCACCGCGAAGACCTCGCCCGACTGCACCGGGCGCCCGAACGGCCAGCCCTTGCCGTCCGCGCCGCCGGTCAGCGGGTCCAGGTGGCGGTAGAGGGCGTCGTGGGCCTGGCGGCGGACCCGGTCGACGTCCACACCGCGGAAGGCGTGGACGGTGGCGACGACCGTGACGCCCTGGTAGAAGGGCGGCCCGACCGCCAACCGGGTCCCGATCAGCCGGCGTTCGTCCAGGTAGCGGGTGATGCGGTCCAACAGGGCGTCGCCGGGGACGAGTTGCTCGAAGCGCAGCCGGCCGCCGGGGTCCGGAACCGCCTGCGGCACCACCAGCACCCGTACCGCGTACGACCCGTGTTCGCCCTCCTCGCCCTCCAGGCAGGTGATCCGGGCCGTCTCGGGGGCGGCGCGGCGGGCCAGCTCCTCGTAGTCGCGCAGGGTCACCGCCCGCTCCTGGGCGCGGAGCGTGATCGGGGCGCGGACCTTCGCCTCGGCGACCGTCTCGCCGTCCACTCCGCCGCGCGCGGCCTCCCGGTTGACGACCTCCGCGACGTACGGGATGGAGGAGCGCAGGATCTGTACGGCCCCCCGGGCCACGTTGCCGTCCCGGCCGCCGCCCGTACGGTAGCGGCGGGCCCGGATGACCGCGCCCTTCGGGGCCACCGTGCCGTACTGGCGCAGCGAGCCGTCCGGTTCGCGGACCGCGGGCCCGAAGGCGATCTCGCCGGTCGTCGCGTCGAGGGTGAGGTGCCGGTCCTCCGGTCCCGAGGCCGCGAAGTGCGGGACGACCTGCCAGTCCACCCAGCCGCCCTCGCCGTCGTGCTCGGCGGTCTGCAGGAGCAGCGGCGGGGTGTCCCCGACGACGGGGGCATGGGCGAGCCGCAGGCGCTGGCCGGGCAGGCCCGTCGACTCGCCGAGGGCCTCGTCCTCCACGGTCTCCGCGTGCACGGCGCCGGTCGTGCCGCCCACCGTGCAGGCCTCGACGAACCGGACCGTCGGGGAGGTGGTGTAGAAGGGCTGGTCGGCACGCGGCTCGGTGACCCGGCAGCGCAGCCAGCTGGCCTCCAGGCCGCCGTTGCGGGACAGGACGTGACCGCCGGGGACGTGCAGCACGACCTCGCCGGGGCGGTTGAGGCCACCCGTGCCGTCCCGGTCGACCTCGCACTCCCGCCAGCCGTCCTCCGTCCACGCCTCCCACACCAGCGGTGGCTGCCGCGGGTCCACGCCGACACCGTCGACCCGGCTGTCCAGGTCCAGGGCGACCGCGCAGTGCGGGACGGCGGCGGAGAGGCCGAGCAGCATGCAGTCACCGGGGTTCGGGGACTCGGTGAAGCACAACAGGTCCTTGCCCTCGGCGAGTTCATGGGTGAGGTCGACGACGGCCGAACCCTGCTGCTGCCGCAGCAGGTGGCGCAACTCGCTCGGCACGATGGCCAGTTCGCGCTCGGTCGCGAAGACCACCGCCTCCTGCGTCTCGGTACGGCGGGTCGCCACCTCGGTGCCGACCGGTACCGGCACCGCCTCCTCCTGGGCCGCCGACAGCCAGAACGTCACGTCCGTACGGGCGGCGGACGGCGGGAACAGCGTGATGCCGACCAGGTCCAGGAAGGCCAGATGGTTCTTCTCCGGAACCCGGTTGAGGCGGTACACGATCTGGTCGGCCATGTGCGCGACCGTCTCCACCAGCGTGATGCCGGGGTCGGAGACGTTGTGGTCGGTCCACTCCGGGGCGCGCTGCTGGATGTAACGCTTGGCGTCGTCGACGAACTGCTGGAAGCGGCGGTCGTCGAGGTTCGGGGAGGGCAGGGCCATCGGGATCAGCGGTCGCTTTCGGAGGAGTCCGGGGAGGCGGGAGGCAGGTCCGGCTCGTCGTGGGAGGGGATGACGTAGAAGGGGAACACCAGGCTGCGCGGGTTGTTGGTGCCGCGGATCGAGTAGCGGACGTCGATCATCAGCACGCTCGGGTCGGCGCCGGTGGTCACCTCGACGTCCTCGACCTCGATCCGGGGCTCCCAGCGGTCGAGGCTGGCGTACACCTCGTGCTGGATACGGCCGGCGGTCTGCTCGTTGACCGGGGCGAAGACGAGGTCGTGGATGGCGCAGCCGAACTCCGGCCGCATCGGGCGTTCACCCGGGGCCGTGGAGAGGATGAGGCGGATGGCCTCCTCCACCTCCTTCTCGCCGCTGACCAGCGCGATGCCGCCGGTGGGCCCGATCCGCAACGGGAACGACCAGCCGGAGCCGACGAACTGCTCTGCCATCAGCCCCGCACCCGCCCGTCCGGGAAGTCCTGCCGCCCGCTCATGCCGGGATCACCATCACCGTCAGGCCGCCCATCATCAGGTTGCCCAGCACCGGCACCTCGGGGGCCTGGATCGCCACCGTGGCCAGGGAGCTGATCGCGACGGCAGCGTTGCCGCGCAGCGACAGGGCAGCGTTCGCCATCACGTTCACGGCGGAGGCGTTCACGGAGACCGCGCCGGCGGGCGCCTTGATGTCGACGAGTTCCGCGCTCTGGATGGACAGCGGTCCCCCGCTCCGGAGGCTGAGCGCGCCCCCCGCCTTCAGGGACAGGTTGGCGCCGGCCTCGACCGACACCGACCTGCTGCCCTTGATGGAGACGCTGCCCTTGCTGTCCACGGTGATCTCGGTCTGCTGCCGGTCGAGGAAGACGGTGAGTTTGCCGTCGCCGCTGGCCAGCCGGACGCCCTGTTTACGGCCCCGCTGGTCGAGCAGGTCCATCCGGTTGCCGACCCGGTCCGAGACGGTGTGCCGGGTGGCCCGGCCGCGCATGCCGTCGTGCAGCGGCACGTCCTTGACCCGGGTCGGCTTGTCCTTGCCGTTGTAGAGGCCGCCGATGACGTACGCGTGGTCGAGGGCGCCCCGGTCGAAGGCGACGAGCACCTCGTCACCGACGTCCATCGGGAAGACCCCGCCGCCGCGCACCCCGCCCCACTGCACGGTCCGGGTCCAGTCGCTGACGTAGGTGTCGTCCAGCCACGGGAACTTGATCTTCACCCGCCCCTGCTGGAGCGGATCCTGTACGTCGGTGACCAGGGCCTGCGCCACGCTGGGCTGCCGGTCGGCAGCGGCGTCCGAGGCACCGCCCGAGGCCACGCCGTAGAGGGACCGCCACTGGCGGCCGCTGACCGTCACCCAGGTCTCGTAGTGCTTGGCGTCGCCGAAAACGTGCCGTACCGAGGTGACCGTGTACTTGCCCTCGAAGGGGTCCCCGACGTCCGCGAGCGCCACCGGAACCCCCGGCCGCAGCTTCGGATTGCCCCGCACGACCACCTCCACCTCGGCGAACGTCGAGGTGACGTCGTCGGAGAGGGCGTCGGCCGCGTACTTCACCTCGGACTGCTTGTCGTACGGCGTACGCGTCTCGACCAGCTTCGACGTCTTGAACTCTCCGGCCGCGGCACCCGGGGTGGTGCCGATGCTGTAGCCGGTGTTGCTCGCGGGGGTCACGGTCGCCGTGAGCGTCTTCTTCGTCCGTACGTCCCAGCCCCGCGACTCGACCTTGTTCACCTGGTCGGAGGCGGTGACCGCGGTGCGCAGCCGCAGGATGTCGTGCCCGGCCTCCAGCACGAACGGGCTCTTGTCGCCGTCGGTCCGGGGCGAGGGCGCTCCCGAGGCGCTCTTCTGCTTCACGAACTGGAACTTGCCGTCCGCGTCCACCGACATGACCATCTCGTTCTCGTCGGCGAGCCGGGCCAGGAAGTCCCAGTCGCTGACGTTCGACTGGCTGATGAACTCGTAGACGGTCTTGGTGGCCTGGATCCGCCCGACCGGCACGCCGTCCTGCGCGGCCAGCTTGCGGGCGATGTCGGAGGCGGTCTGGTTGCGGTAGGCGACGACGCGGCGCTGCCGCATCAGCCGGAACCCGTAGTCGTAGCCCCGGACCACCGCGTAGCTGCCGGTGCCGTCGTACTCGGCCTCCATCCCCGTGACCTCACCGGTGAGCAGCGGGTCGCCGGTGCCCTGGCCGTCGGAGACCGGCGTGATCACCACCGGGGTGCCGAACTGGACGCCCAGCTTGCCCAGCAGCTTGCGGGACGGGTCGCGGAAGGTCAGCTGGAAGGCGGCCGGCACCCCGACGCCCTGGTCCACGTGGGCGTCGACGAGATACCGCCCGTACTCCGAGGTCGCGGTCAGCTCCTTGCCGCCGATGACGACCTTGATGACGTTCGAGAAAGCGTGCTTCACCATCAGGACCGGACCTCCTCGGCGGCCGGCAACACCAGTTCCGTCCCCGCGGGCAGCCACCCCGGGTCGTCGATCCCGTTGGCGTCCGCGATCGCCCGCCAGGCGGCCGCGTTGCCGTACTCCCGCCAGGCCAGCGACTGCAACGAGTCCCCGGCCACGACCCGGTGTACGCGCTGCGCGGTGAGCGCGCCGGACGTCGGGTTCTGTCCCGCGGTCTTGCTCGGGATCTCGTGCAGCTGGAGCCGGCAGCTGGCCCGGATCGGCATCCCGCTCGTCCCGAACAGGGAGTAGGAGACATCGACGGAGGCGACGTACGCCGTGAAGTGGGCCGTCGAGAACGAGCCCCACTGGAACACCACCCAGGGCGGCGACGGCTGCTTGGCGGCGATGCTCTTGCCGGTGACCTCGCAGCAGGCCAGCAACGACTCCACCTTCTTCATCACGTCGTTGCTGTCCGGGTCGTCGGACCGGTCCAGGAAGATCTCCACGCTCATCTCGCGCGGGTGGGTGCCGAGGAACTCCGGCAGCGCGCCGTCCCGTTCGATCGGCGCCGCCGACGACTTCCAGTCCGCCCGGCGGGCGATCGACAGCTCCGCCGGGTTGAACTCGAAGCCGAACGTCTTGATGATGCCGCCCGGGCTGGTGCTGGTGCCCACGGGCGGCTCGTGAATCGCGAGGGTGGCCCGCACGAGGCTCTTGCCGGCGCCCCGGCTGCTCCTGGCCATGATCTCTCCGTCCGCCTCTCCGTCAGTCCGTGAATCCGTGGTGGGCGATCTCCAGGACCTCCGTGGCCACGGACGGGTTGCCCGCGTCCAGGGAGGGCCCCTGCCAGCTCACCGGCAGCACGTCAAGCAGCCCCCACCGGGCCACCTCCGAGCCGTCCGCGCGCAGCGCCGTGATCTGCCCGGTGGGCCGCTCGATCCCCGTCTGCACGGACGAGATCCACTTCGCGACCTTCGAGGTGTCCGGGGTGAGCGGGCGGGTCAGCCGGATGTGGGAGAAGGTGACACGGGTCGGCAGCTGCCACACGAACCCGTTGTTGCCGCCCTCCTGCCGCTGCTCGATCTCCACCTGCGACGACAGCCCCTCGCACCCGTTGAAGTAACCGAGGTCCTCGCCGTCGATGGAGAGGCTGAACCAGACTGTGGTTCCCGGGTCCTGGCGGTCCATCGGGGGCCTTTCTGTGGAGTGGTGCGCTGTCGTCGTGATCAGTCGTGATCAGGGGCGGAAGTCGCGGAGCTTTCCCACGCGTTCGCGGTCGCGGCGGAGTTCGGTGCGGACGTGGCGGGTGATCCGGTCGATGATCCGGTGGACCAGGGCGTCCACCTGGAACTCGGTGAGCGCGCGGGGGTCGAAGCCGCCGTCCTCGACCGCCTTGTATCCCGGGGGCGGATCGTCGGAGGACGAGCCCGAGCCGGAGCCCGAGCCGGAGCCGGAGGCAGAGCCGGAGTACGAGGGTGGCGGGTCGTTGGTAGGCGGCGGCTGCCGCTCGGCCCGGGTCACGGGGACCTCGGGGCGGGTGCCGGTGACCGGCGTCTCCTTCACGGTGCTCGTGGGGAGAGCGTCGCGCTGGACGGTGGGGCGGTTGAGGGGCGCCACGGGGAGAGGGGCGGTGGCGGAGATCGGGGTGGTGGGGCGCAGGGGGACGGCGGTGGTGCTCGGTTTGACGGGCAAGGCGGCGGGAGTCGCCGCTCGCTGCACGAAGGGAGGCTGGTGCGCCGCCGCCGGACCGACGAGGGACGGGGTGGCGGGCGCGGGCAGGGGAGGCTGCGGCCGGTGGCGGTCGGATGCCGGGTGGCCGCCGAGGCCGGGAGCGGCGGGAGTGGCGGCACGCTGTACGAAGGGGGGCAGCGGCGAAGGGCCCGTCGCGGCGGGGAGGGGCGGTGCTGCTGGAGGCGGTGTCGCCGGGACGGCGGGGGCGGGCCGGACGTGCTCGGCCGACGTCGTCGGCAGGTCTGATGCGGTGGCCGACGGTTCCTGCCGGGGCGCTTCGGGCGCCGGGCGGGAGACGGCGGCCGATCGGTCTGCCGGACCGCTCGACGCCTGCTGCCGCTGCACGGACGGCACGGGCGCCCCGCGACCGGCGCGCCTCGCGGGAGCCGCACTCGCGGCCGGGCCGGTCATGGGGGCGCCGAGACCGAGGCGGGGTGCGCGGGGGGTGGTCGTCGCGGCACGCTGCACGGGAGCGGGAGCCGGTGCCGGTGCTGATGCCGATGCCGAAGCAGGCCGGGCCGTCGTAGCCGGGCCGGTGGACTGGGCGTCTCCCGGCTCACGCGGACGCGGCGGTGTCTGTCCGTCGGGGGAGGAGGGGACCGAGGCCCCCTCCGTCGTCCGCCGACGTTGCACAGCCGCCTCGCCCACCTCGCCCGCCTTGCCGCCGCCCGCCGGAGCTGCTCCGGCGGTACCCGTAAGGGGGGCGCCGAGGCCCGGGCGAGGGGAGCCGGGAGCCGGCGCCGAGGGCCGGGACGCTGTCGACGTACCTTCCGGGACGGCCCTGTTGAGCTCGGGCATCGGCACCGCGTCGGTGGCGGCCGCGCTCTCCGTGACCCGGCGCTGCACGGGCGCCTCGCGGCCACCGCCCGCGGCCGGGGAGGCCGACGGTCGCCCACTCTGCGGCACGGCAGAGGGCGCGGTTCCGGCGGTGGGCGGAGCAGCGGCGGCGGCTTCGGTGGTGGTGCCGGTCATGGGCCGAGGTGCCGGGCTCTCCGCCGTACGACCGCTTTCCGGAGCGGGGGTGTGCGGGGCGGCCGAGCCGGTGGCCGTACGGCGCTGTACGGGGGGTGTCGCGGGGCGGCCGCCCGGGGCACCGCTCGCCGTCCGTCGCTGTACCGGGGTCTGCCCCCCGGCGCCGGACATGCCGGAAGGCCCGCCGCGGTCCGGGGACCCGACGGACGGCGCGGGCGTCGGGGATACCGGGGGTGTCGCGGGAGGCGTGGAAGGGGGATGCAGTGGTGTCGTACGTGCCGTAGCCCTGGGAGACGCGGGAGCCGATGCCGTCCCACGGCCACCGGACGCGGACCGCTGTACGACGGCGGGTGCCGGGGCCGGTGCCGTTCCGGACGCAGCCCCAGGGGCGTGCGGGGCGGTATCGGGGGAGGTACGGCCACCAGCGCGCGGCGGCGACGACCAGCCGCCGCTCACCGGCACCGGATCCCCGGCCCCGACCGTTCGCTGTACGCCACCGTCCGCCGCCGTCTCGCCCCCGGCTAGGTCACCCTCGCCCGACGCCGGCACCGCACTCTCGCTCGCCAGCGTCCTGGGCGCCGACGGCAACGTCCGCCGTTGTACGGCCGTCACCGACGTGCCCGCCGGCGCATGCGTCAGCGCGCTGCGGCGAGGCGGGACGGGAGGTGCGGCCGTGACCCGCGGACCGGTGGCCGGAGCCGGCGCAACCGGAGCCGACTGCGGCGCCCAGGCCACCGGCACCGCCGCCGGAACGACGGCCACCGAGGCAACCGCCCGCTGCACGGCGGGCACCGCCGGCCGCCCGTCCCCGGAGGCCCTCTTGAGGGAGGAAGCCGAGGAAGCCGACGGGGTTGCGGAGGCCGAGGAGGTCGGCGCGGCCGACGGGACAGACGAAATCGACGGGGCCGCCGCAGCCGAGGAAGTCGACGGGGCGGACGAGGTCGAAGAGACCGACGGAGTCGAGGACAGCAGCGAAGTGGACGGAGTCGAGGAGGTCGAAGGGGTCGAGGACCTCGGCGCAGTGGACGGGGGCGAGGAGGCCGACGGGGTCGCCGGTATCGGCGCACTCCCCCCGCTCCGTACCGCTCCCGCTCCCGCTCCTGCCCCCGCCGTCCGCACGGCCGCACCACCACCGCGCCGCCCCGCCAACGGCACCCGCTGCACCGCCGGCGCCGCCGAACCGGTCACTCGCCCCGAACCGGCGGAACCGGCCGAACCCACCGAGCCTGCCGAACCCGCAGGCCCAGCCGACACCACAGACGGCGCGGACCCCGCAGACCCTGCCGACGGTGCGGATCCCACAGACCCGGCCGACCCCGCACGTCCAGCGGCCCCCACGGACCGTGCGGCCCTCGCAGGCCCACCCGAGTGCCGAGGCCCGCCCGCACCCGCAGGCGCATCCGGCCCCGCAGCCGAAGCCGACCCACCGCCCCCGGCCGTCCGTGCCGTCCGTGTCATCGGTATCGCCCGCAGCGGCACCGCCGGAACCGCCGGTCTCCGGCCACCGGCCGAACCCGTCAGCCCCGCCGCTCCCGTCGGACCGGCCGCGTCGACCGGCCCCGACAACGGCAGCCTCTGCACCGGGCGTTCCAGGCCGGACACGGCCCCCGCGCGCGTCGGCCCCGTGTGGCCGCCGCCGGACAGGGCCGCGCTCGACTCGCCGTCCAGGACCGCGTGCGAGCGCATGCCCATGAACGACGGGTTCTGCCAGGTCGGCAGCCGGCCGCCGAACCCCGGGTCCGCGACCGGCCCGCCCGCCGTCCCCAGCGCACGCTGAATCGGCGGCAGCCCGGACCAGGCCGCCGCCACCACGGGACGCGGTGCCTCGACAGGACGCGGCGCCTCGACACCGACACCGACCTCGGCCTCGGTCGCCGCCGCCCCGCGCCCCCGTATCCGATCCCACAACCCCACCGCTCAGCCCTCCGCCCCTGCGGAGGCCGCCCGGGTCACCAGGGACGCGATCTCCGCCGTGTAGCGGCGGCGGTCGGCGTGCTCCAGGTCCAGGATGTCCTCCAGGCTCCAGTGGAAGTGGTAGGCGACGTACGCGATCTCCTCGTGCAACCGGTCGGTCGCGTACGTCACGATTCCCCCAGGCGGCTCCCGCCGAGTTCCACCTCGAAGGGCTCCGAGCAGTGCGGGCAGTTGACCGCGGCCCGGGTGTGGCCCTCCGCGTTGATCTGGCGGTAGAAGTCCTGGAGGAACGCCAGGTCGGAGGCGAACATGTTCTCCACGACCCCGTCGTGGACGAAGGCGAGCGTGCCCAGCCGGGTGATGACCCGCCCGAGCAGCACCACCGACAGGAACGCGGGGTTCTCCTGGACGCGCACGTCCCGCAGCGGGATCAGTTCGTCCCGCGCCGTCGACAGGCGCATCACGCCGTCGCGGTGGACGGTGCCCTGCTCGTCGACGTACCCGCGGGGCAGCTGGAACGGGAACTCCGTGCGCAGCACCTCGACGGGCGTCTCCGGTTGCTGAGGGGCCTGGGGCGCCGGCTCCTCCGGTCCGAGTGGCGCCCCCACTCCCCCGGCCCTGACAGCCGAACGCCTCATTACTCGATGACCAGTTCTTCGAACGTGATGGTCACCGACTCGGTCAGCGCGGATGCCTCGCCCGCCTTGACCGTGCTGGTGTCGATCTTGCTGCACCAGGCGTTGCGCAGGTTGTAGCGCTTCACCGGGTTGTTCTCGAAGTCCATCATGATGATGGAGGCGTTCTTGCGGGCCGTGGCCATCTGGCCGTTGATCGACTCGTTGATCCACTGGGTGAACGACGAGGACTGGGTCATACCGCGGACGACCGTGCAGGTGCCGTTCTTCTTCACGCCCGGCAGGTTGCGGACGTGGTTCTTCCCGTCCGGCGTGTTCTGCTGGTAGGTGATGACGTCCTGCTCCATCGTCATGCCGCTGACCTCGGCGAGGTACTCGACCATCACGCCGTCGATCTGCAGGCCGAAATTGTGCGATGTGAGGGCGTCACCCGGCTGGAGACTCATGTGTTACTGCCCGTTCTTCTCAAGATGCCTGGGAAACAAGGGGGTTGGGACCCGGGGGTCCGCTACTCCTGGAGCTCGCCGCTGCCGCTGGAGAACTGGGCAAGACGGAAGATCACGAACTCGGCGGGCTTGACCGGCGCGATGCCGATCTCGCAGATCACGCGGCCGACGTCGACCGACTCCGGCGGGTTGGTCTCCTCGTCGCACTTGACGTAGTACGCCTCCTCGGGCCGCTGCCCGAACAGGGCGCCGCTGCGCCACTCGTTGACCAGGAACGCGGAGATGTTGCGCCGGATCCGGGCCCAGAGGTTGTGGTCGTTGGGCTCGAAGACCACCCACTGGGTGCCGATCAGGATCGACTCCTCCAGGTAGTTGAAGTACCGGCGGATGTTGAGGTAGCGCCAGGCCGGGTCGGAGGACAGGGTGCGCGCGCCCCAGATGCGGATGCCGCGGCCGGGGAACGCCCGGATGCAGTTCACGCCGATGGGGTTCAGCAGGTCCTGCTCGCCGCGGGTGATCTGGAGCTCCAGGTCGACCGCGCCCCGGATGACCTCGTTCGCGGGGGCCTTGTGGACACCGCGCTCGGCGTCGTTGCGGGCCCAGACGCCGGCCACGTGGCCGGACGGCGGGATCAGCCGGGACTGGCCGGAGGCCGGGTCGAAGGTCTTGATCCAGGGGTAGTACAGGGCCGCGTACTTGGAGTCGTAGCCGGCCGTCTCCTGGCGCCAGACGCGGATCTGGCGGGCGTTGAGACTGGGCGGCGGGTCGATGACCGCGACCCGGTCGCCCATCAGCTCGCAGTGCGCGATCAGGCCGAGCTGGACGGCCTTGACGGCCTCCAGGTCGATCGCACCGCGCTGGTAGGCGGCCATCAGGTCGGGCACGGCCACCATGGACACCTCGTCGACGGCCTCCAGGCCGCCGAAGCCGGTGCGGTCGGCCGAGTCGCCGAGGTACTCGGCGGGGCCGGGGTGGGAGCCGGCGTCCGCGACGGGGGACGCGGACGCCGGGGCGGGGGTCGGGGCCACGAGGGCCACCGTCTGGTTCTCCGGACGGGCCAGCTGCGCGGCGGGCGCGGCCTCGGTCACGGTGATGAGTTTGGAGCGTTCCTTGACCTGCGTGACGACGTAGTTGCGGCCGCCCTTCTTCGCGGTCACGTCGAAGGTCTCGACGGCCTTGCCGCCGTCCTTGACGACCAGCTTGAAGCGCTCGGCCGGGCCCTCGCCCTCCGGGTCGGCGACCTCGACGCTCAGGTCACCCGAGGCCAGCGCGCTCACGGTGAAGGTGCCGAGCTGCTTGGCCTCGCCGGGCGGCAGCGCGGCCGGCGCGGCCGGACTCCCGACGGCGGCGGGCGCGTTGACGGCGGTGTCGGCGCCTTCCCGGGTGCCGCCGACACGGACGACGTAGGCCGCCGTGCCGCCGTTGTTGAAGAAGCCGTAGACGGAGTGCGCGAGGTAGTACCCGTCGGTGAACTCACCGAAGGACGCGACGTACTGCGTCCAGTTGGTCACCAGCGTCGGCTCGTTCAGCGGACCGGTCGGGGCCAGGCCCACGAAGGCCGCCACCGACGTGCCCACCCCCTCGATGGGGCGCGAGCCGCTGGCCACCTCCTCGACGTAGACGCCGGGCGACAGGTAGGACGGCATGCTCTGCTCTCCTCGGGGTACGAGACAGGAACATTCCCACCCTCACGCGCGAAGCGCGCATTCGGAAACGTCCTCCGGTGCCTCACCGGGGGCAGTTCCCTTGCCCGCAAGGGCAGTCCGGGCCGCCCCGCACACGTTCGGCCGGAAAGTCTGCCCGTGATCCTGCCCCCGCGGACCTCCCGGGGTCCGGCACCCACCGGGTACGGAGGAGGGAGGCCCCTGCCGAGGCCCTTGTCGACCGAACGGGAACCGGCTATGCGCACTCAAGCAGAGAACCGCTCCACCGCGGACCGTGACGGCGACCGCCCGACACCCCGGAAAGCCTCCGCGCCTCCCCCCTTGGCCGCCCTCCAGCGGTCCGCGGGGAACGCCGCGGTGACCCAGGCGATCCAGCGGGCCCGGCAGGAGGACGAGGCGGAGGGGCAGCAGGCCGAGGAGGCCGTGCCGGTGGAGCCGCGGACGTCGGTCGCCGACGCCGTCGGCACGCCCGCTGTGCCGTTGGAGCCCCGCATCCTGCGGCGGGCGGAGAACGCCTACGGCATGGACTTCGGCCATGTGCGCGTGCACAGCGGCCCGGTCGCCCAGCGCTCGGCCGAGGAACTCGGCGCCCGGGCCTACACCACCGGCCCGCACATCGTGCTCGGCGGGAACCGCGTCACCGACGAGGTGATGTACGAAGAGGTCGACCACGTCCGTCAGCAGGCCCTGGGCCCCGTGCCCGGCACCGCCAACGGCAGGGGCGAGAAGGTCTCCCACCCGGACGACCCGTTCGAGCGGAGCGCCGGCTCCAACGCCCGCAAGCTGGCCCGTGGCGCCGCGCCCGACCTCGCCCTGCCCGGATCCTCCGCACCGCCCGCCGACGCGGTGCAGCGCAGCCCGGACGAGGACATCCCCGTCCAGCGGGCGCCCGGGGACGGACCCACGACGGATGCCACGGCCGAACCGGAGATCACACCCGCGGCCGAGCCCTCGCCCCCGGCCTCGCCCGCGGTCGGCGCCGCCACCCCCGTGTCCGCGCTCCCGGCCACCGCCCGCCTCGCGCGGCTCATCGTCGGCGGCACCGCCGAGATCCGGAACAAGCAGGTGCGGTCCGTCCTCGACAAGCGGGAGCGCAACGGCCCGAAGTTCACGGCCGAGGAACTCCAGATGATCAAGAGCGCCGAGGCCGAGGATCCCGGCTGGCTGCGGACGGTCGGCCTGTGCACCCATGACGAGGCGCAGGACTACATCAAGAAGGACGACTTCCACAGCTGGCTGGCGCAGCCCAAGGGCAAGCGCCTGCTGATCGCCACCCTGCGGTGGCAGCAGCACACCGAGGGCCAGGGGAAGGCACCGGCCGGTACGGGCCCCCGGCCGGACTACCAGCTCGGCCGCCACCACGCCATGCGCGACAAGTCGAACCCCGAGGAGGAGCGGGAACAGCTCACCGGGGAGCGCAACGAGCAGATCTTCCAGACCTTCGTCGCGACCCTGCTCCCGCCCGATATCTCCGACGACGTTCCGAACGCCGTCGAGCACCGCAAGCGCGTGGCGCGCGGCACCGAGATCCTGACCAAGATCTTCCTGATCCTGAAGGAGGGTCTGCAGGTCTTCAACCCGAAGACCGGTCTCCACGAGGACTTCAAGGACGACGTCGCGCACGCCCTGGCCTACGGCGGCCGCGTCAACATCCGCATCCCGCAGCTGGCCGACGGCCAGCACGGCTACGAACTCCCCCGGTGGCTCCACATCACCAGGGAGAACCCGAAGTTCTACGAGCCCAACGCCAAGCCCGAGGCCCCGGTGTACAAGCGCACGTACGCCACCCACCACATGGACATCAGCGACAACAAGCCCGGACAGCCGGGCCGCTTCGTGGAGAAGGGCGGGCTGAAGGCCACCGCCCAGAACCTCATCGACCCCCACAGCCACCTCTACGGCATGGGGGTGGGCATCGGAGGCGCGGGAAACAAGGGCTACCACGGCGGGACCATCCTCCCGGACGAGTCGCACGGGCACCTGTTCATGGGGTACAAGCCGCCGACCGGCAAGCGCGACGGGGCACTTCAGGTCGGCATCGAGACCGCCGGACCGGGCGGCAGGACCCCCGAGGGCTACGAACACAACTGGAAGAGCAGCGAGAAGACCGCCAACCCCTTCAGCAACTTCGGCGGCCACAAGGACGACAAGATCGGCGGCGACGCTCCCCTCGCCGCCAGCCAACGCTATGTCGACCTGGGGCAGTTCGGCGACTGGCTGAAGAAGCTGAAGGATCTGGAAGCGGACTGGAAGACCGAACTCGCCAAGGCGACGACCCATGAGGAGAAGGCGGCCCTGTACCGGGACCTGATCGGCAAGCGCTCCGATTCGTAGGCCGTCCGCGCCGCCCACGGCACCGTCCGCAGGGGCAACGAGTCCGGCCCCTGCGGCACCGCGGTCTGCCCCGCTGTCCGCTGCGCCGGCTTCGTGCTCCGCATAGCGTCGACGCGTGAGCCTGTGGACTTCCCTGGAACCCGCCTCCGCGACCGTGGACCCCGGGTCCTCCACCCGCGTCCGTCTGCGATTGCGGAACACGGGTGACGTCGTCGACGAGTACCGCTTCGAACCGGTAGGCCCCGTCGCCCCCTGGACGACCGTCGAACCGCAGACGCTCCGCCTCTACCCGGGCACCACGGGCACGGTCGAGCTGACTTTCGCCCCGCCCCGCACCTCCGACGCGACAGCGGGCCCCAACCCGTACGCGGTGCGCATCACGCCGACCGAGCACCCCGAGGCCGTCACCGTCCCCGAGGGCAACCTCACCATCACCCCCTTCACCGAGCTGCGCGCCGAACTGGTCCCGCCCACGGTCAAGGGCCGCTTCCGAGGCCGCCCCAAGCTCGCCATCGACAACCTCGGCAACACCAAACTCACCGCCTCCATCGGCGGCAACGACAACGGCGACCAACTCGCCTACGACATCCACCCCAGCAACGTCCAGATCGAACCCGGCCGCGCCGCCTTCATCAAAGCCACCCTCAAACCCCGGCGCATCATCTGGTTCGGACCGAAGGAACAACGGCCGTACCGGCTCACCGTCCAGCGCTCGGGGCTCACGCCGGAATCCGTCGACGGGACGTACATCCAGCGCGGCTTCCTGCCCCGCTGGCTGGCCACCCTCTTCGGCACCCTGCTGGCCCTCGCCATCACCTTCGCCCTGATCTGGTTCAACTACAAGCCGCAGGTCAAGAGCCTCGCCGAGGAACAGATCCAGGAGGCCGGGGTGAGTTCGCTCGCGCCCAGCCCCTCGGCCACCCCGACCCCGCCGCCGGCGCCCAGTGTCACGGCCTCCACCGCGCCCGTCACTCCGGACGCCGGGGACGGCGGCAACGGAGGCGGAGGCGGCGGGGGAGGCGGCGGCGGTGCGACGGCCACCGTGACCGCCAAGCCCAAGCAGGACACCGCGGCGACCGCCGTGAACCGCCTCGCCGCCGCCGACCCGTCCGGGCGGCACATCTGCTACCGCGCCTACGTCCAGGGCACCGGCTGGCAGAAGCCCGTCTGCGACGGCACCATGGCCGGCACGGTCGGCAAGAACACCCCGATCAAGGCCATCAACCTCGCGGTGTACGGCGTCCAGGGCTCCGCCGCGAACGCCTTCGTCTACAACCCCCAGTCCACGGACGGCAAGGGCAAGTGGAACCCGAACTGGACGGCGATCATGCCCGACGGCAAGGACAACTACATCGGCAGCACGAAGGCGGCCGACCCCTACATCGAGGGCTTCGCCTTCAACGTCGGCAGTGGGCAGGGCTGCAACTACGCCAAGGTCCGCAACCACGACTGGGGCGGCCAGTGGTGCCAGGGTGCCCGCAGCGACAACAACGCACTTGATTTCGTCGGCACCCTCGACAACACGCTCTGGCTGGAAGCCTTCAAGCTGACGGTGCCCGCATGACTCTCTGGACCTCCCTGGAACCCGCCTCCGCGACCGTCGACCCGGGCGCCTCGACCCGGGTACGGCTGCGGCTGCGCAACACGGGTGACGTAGTCGACGAGTACAGCTTCGAACCGGTGGGCCCCGTCGCCCCCTGGACGACCGTCGAGCCTCCCACGCTCCGCCTCTACCCGGGTACCACGGGCACGGTCGAGCTGACCTTCGCCCCGCCCCGCACCTCCGACGCGACAGCGGGCCCCAACCCGTACGCGGTGCGCATCACGCCGACCGAACACCCCGAGGCCGTCACCGTCCCCGAGGGCAACCTCACCATCACCCCCTTCACCGAGGTACGGGCCGAACTGGTCCCGCCCACGGTCAAGGGCCGCTTCCGAGGCCGCCCCAAGCTCGCCATCGACAACCTCGGCAACACCAAACTCACCGCCTCCATCGGCGGCAACGACAACGGCGACCAACTCGCCTACGACATCCACCCCAGCAACGTCCAGATCGAACCAGGCCGCGCCGCCTTCATCAAAGCCACCCTCAAACCCCGGCGGATCATCTGGTTCGGACCGAAGGAACAACGGCCGTACCGGCTCACCGTCCAGCGGGCGGGCGTCAATCCACAGCCTGTGGACGGCACCTACATCCAGCGCGGCTTCCTGCCCCGGTGGATCGCCACCCTCTTCGGCACCCTCCTGGCCCTCGCCATCACCTTCGCCCTCATCTGGATCAGCTACAAACCCCACGTCGGAAGCCTCGCCCAGGAACAGACCCAGGAAGCCGGGGTGAGCTCCCTCGCACCCAGCCCCTCGGCCAGCGCACCCCTCGCCGCCGCACCGGCGCCGTCCCCGTCCCCGGTGGAGCAGCAGCCGAAGGACGACAACGGCTCGTCCGACACCCAGGCGGGCGGGGGCGGCGGCCAGGCCCAGCCGTCCCCGAAGGCGACGAAGAAGAAGGTCCCGAAGCCCGTCGTACCGGTGTACAACGTCCTGCTGCGCAACACGACGACCAAGAAGTGCGCGGACATCCCCGGCTACGACAAGGGGACCGGCAACGGCCCGGTGCGGGAGTACACCTGCAACGAGACCACCGCGGACAACCAGCTGTGGAACCTCGAGGTGCGCTACTCGAAGGACGGGCCGGGCTCGGCCGCGCTCTTCCAGATCCGCAACGTCAAGGACCAGTTGTGCATGGACCTGCCCAGCTACGGGTCGGCCAAGCTGTCGTCGCCGATCACCGAGTACAAGTGCGACGGCACCAAGGCCGACAACCAGCTGTGGTGGATCGACAAGCAGCCCAGCGGCGCCTACTGGATCCGCAACTTCGCCAGCAACAACCTCTGCCTGGACGTGGCCGGCTACAGCACCGGCGCCAACGACACCAACCTGACCCTGTACTACTGCTCGAACACGGACGACCAGGAGTGGCAGATCGTGCCCCCGTCGGGTGACTAGCGGACCGGTCACCAGGTGCCCGGTACCAACCGCCCCGCCTTGCGGTACTCGCGCCGGGCGCCTTCCAGCAGGTTCGCCGCGGTGACCGGCTCGCCGCAGCCGGCGGCGAAGTAGGCGGCGGTGACCACCGCGCTGCGGATGGCGCCGCCGGACAGCTCGAAGTCGCGTGCGAGCGGGCCGAGTTCGATGTCCGGCTCGCTCGGTACGTGCACCAGCCCGTGCCGCCACAGGGCCAGCCGCTGCTCCTCGTCCGGGAACGGGAAGTCGATCACCAGGTCGAGACGGCGGGTGAAGGCCTCGTCGATGTTGGCGCGCAGGTTGGTGGTGAGCAGCGCGATGCCGTCGAAGGCCTCCAGGCGCTGGAGCAGATAGGCCGACTCCAGGTTGGCGTACCGGTCGTGCGCGTCCTTGACCTCGGAGCGCTTGCCGAAGACGGCGTCGGCCTCGTCGAAGAGCAGCACGGCGTCGGTGCGGTCGGCCTCGGTGAAGATGCGCTCCAGGTTCTTCTCGGTCTCGCCGACGTACTTGTCGACGACCGAGGAGAGCTGGACGACATAGAGGTCCAGGCCGAGTTCGGCGGCCACCACCTCCGCGGACAGGGTCTTGCCGGTGCCCGACTCACCGGCGAACAGGCCGAGGACTCCGCGGCCCCGGCCGCCGCCCGCGCTCAGCCGCCAGTCGCCGAGCACCCGGTCGCGGTGGCGGGCGCGCAGCGCCAGTTCGCGCAGTTCGGTGAGCGGGCGTTCGGGCAGCACCAGGTCCCGCCAGTCGACGGCCGGCCGGATCCGGCGGGCGTGCTGTTCGAGCCCGGACGCCGACTGCTGGCGGGCGGCCAGCCGCAGATGGCCGGCGGCCAGCGGGGTGCCGTCGAAGGCGGCCAGCGCCTGCGCCGCCCGGGCCGCGCGGACGAGCCGGTCGCCGCCCAGGTGGTACGGGGCGACGGTGGCCGCGAGGTCGAAGCCGGGGGTGTCGGGCAGTACGGCCGCCCAGGCGTCCACGGGCGCGGCGCGCCGGGACGGCGCCTCCAGGACGAGGGGGTCGCGGTGGTCGCACCATTCGGGGTCGTAGGGGTGGGGGCTGGTGATCAGCGCGGTGACGTCGCCCGCCTCGCTCAGCTTCCGGGCGAACTCCCGGGGCTGGGCCGCCTCGACGAGTACCGCCCGGCCGCCCAGCCGGGCCTCCCGGAGCACCTCCGGGAGGTGCTCCCCGGGGCCGGTGTAGTGCAGGACCTCCACCCCGGCCAGCCGCAGCGCGGCCGTCGCACAGCCGAGCCCCTCGCCCTCCCGGCGCTCCCGCAGGTACCCGAAGAGCGGCCCGGCGGCGATCCGCCCGGCCAGCCGCCGTACGAACTCCTCGTCCTCCTCGGCACCGGCTTCGCTGTCGTACGACGGTGCGCGCAGGTGCCCCGCCAGGGCCGGGTCCGGGGTGTCGTCGCCGAGGAGGTGGGACAGGACCCGGTCGGGGACCCGCAACGAGCGGCTGAGGAAGGGGCGTTCGGGCTCGTCGACGGTGAGCAGGCCGAGCGCGGTGAGCGGGGCGGTGGGGTGGAAGCGGGCGCGGGCCTGCGCGAGGTGGGCGGGAACGCCGTACAGGTCGAGGGCGAGGGCGATGGTGGCGCGGCGGCGGCCGACGTCGTCGTTGAGGTAGCCGTACAGCGGCTCGAAGGTGCGGTCCAGGTCCGGGGCGAGCGCGATGAGCAGGATCGTGGTGTCGAGGGGAGCGAGGCGGAGACGGCCGGCGAGCTCGGCCAGCCGGTCGGTGAAGTCCTCTTCCAGGGAGGGGAGTTCGGCGGGCGTCTCCGGGCGCAGGAAGTGCCTGACCGCCTCCTCGGAGAGGTACAGGCCGCGCAGCGGGTCGGTGGCCGTCGGGTCGCCGGCCGAGCGGTGGGCGACCAGGGCGGCGGCCCGGTCCCGCAGCCCGGACAGCCGGGCGAGGAGCGGGGCGACCGGCGTCAGGGAGACGTCCAGGGTCACGCCCGGGTCCTCCGGGCGGCCTTGGCCTCGGCGACCTGGCCGGGCCGGTGGGCCCGCTCCTCAAGGACCGGGGCGGACTCCTCCAGTCCCCCACGGACACGGACGGCGGCGCCCTCGGTGACCGGCGGACCGGCGTCGTACTCGGGGTACGCCGGGAAGGGTGCCGTGATGACGACGTCCAGGGACGGCTTGAGCTCGCCGCCGAGCGCGGACCAGATCTCGGCCAGGGAGCGGGCCTCGGTCTGGATACCGGCCACCGACAGGGACACGGTCAGACCCAGTGCGCGCAGGGAGTCCGGCAGTTCGCCCGGATGGATCAGCTCCCTCGGGATCAGGGTCGCCAACACGGCGCTGATCAGCCGGTGTTCGTCCTCGGGCCGCTTGGTCCACGCCGTCACCAGGTACGACAGCCGGAACCAGCGGGGCGGCTGCCGGCGCTTGACGACGACGTCCCGGTCGTCCCGGACGTCGACGTGCCCGCGCTGACGCCGCTTCACATCCTCCCGGATGTCGTACAGATAGCTGTTGATCACCGGGCCGTTGCGGCGGGCCGCCCAGTCGCGGGTCGGGGCGTCGAAGGAGACGTCGATGCCGGAACCCTCCAGCGCACCGCCGGTCAGCAGGTTCCGCAGCACCTGGTCCACCTCGTGGATCACGCCGTACTCACCACCCCATGGACCTGTCCGCACTCGTGTCCATCCTGCCCTCCGCCCCCGCCGCGCCCGCAGGAACGGCCGGGCAGACCGCACTGCCCGGGAACCGGTGGGCGCTGCCCGTTCGGTCAGATGTAGCCTTCCCGGAGGGCATGGGCCACGGCGTGTGCCCGGTTGCGCAGATGCAGCCGGGTCGTCAGCCCGTGCATGACGTTCTTGACGGTGCGCTCGGAGTAGGACAGCTTGCTGGCGATCTCACCGGTGTCGAGTCCCTCGGCGACCAGCCGCAGTACGTCCACCTCGCGGGCGGACAGCCCGGAGGCCGGGGCGCCCGGGCGGCCGGCGGCGCTGCGGTGCAGGGTGCCGACCTGGCTGATCAGCCGGCCGAGCAGGTCGGCGGGCAGGTCGCCGTCGCCGCGGGCGGCCGCCAGCACGGCCTGCACGAGCCGGAGTTCGGTGGCCTCGTGCCGCCAGACGATGGCACCGACCCCGCACTCGATCACATCGAGCAGCTCGGTCTCGCGCAGCGCCCCGACCACGAGCACGGCCCGCGCGCCCTCGCTGCGCACGACGCGGCGCAGCCGCGTCAGCTCCGGCTCGTCGAGGCTGTCGCTGATGAGCAGCGCGACCGTGCCGGGGCCGGTCTCGGACTCGTCGCGCAACTCGATCTCCGGGTGCCGGCGCAACTGGCTGAGCGCGCCTTCACGGGAGATCGGGTCCGGTGCGTACACCGCGACGGGCGTGCGGGTGACCGACGCTAATGAGCTGTTGCTGATCAACCGCTTCCCCTATGTCCACGTGCCCGTCACCCCTGAGGGAACGGTGACGGGCGGGAATACCCAGCCTGGTGGGACCAAAGGGGCAACGACAATCGTGGACGACCACGACAGGGACCACGAGATGTGGGGGGTGCCTGGGGCCGTGGGCGACTGCGGGTGCGTCGTGGCTGGTCGCGCCCACGCGGCGGCAGCCGCATATCGAACACAGCCCCGCGCCCCCAAGAGGGTGGGACCAGTGAACCGGCCTGAGAGGGGCGCGGGGAACTGCGCGAACAACCCCCACCGGCCCGCAGCGATCCAAGGCCCCAAGCACCCCGAATTGTGCCGACCTCGCAACAGAACCGCCGGTCGCCACACCTCCCCACAACTTCTCCCACCCCCACCCCCTCTAACCCCCCGAACCCACCAGCGCACCGCGAGGAGCCAGGAATGATGCATTCGTGCCCTGAACTCGCCGACGCCATGCACCTGTTGGCCGAGGAAGCCGAGCGCACGCGGTCCGGGACCGGCCGCCTCGTGCTGCTGCGGGGCGCCACCGGAACCGGCCGTACCGGCGTCCTGGAGGCCGCGGCCGAGCACGCGGCCGGCCTCGGGCTGAAAACGCTCCGCGCGCGCTGTTCGCCCGCCGACACCGCCATCTCCTTCGCCACCGTCCTGCAACTCCTCGGCCCGGTCCCGGAGTTCGCCGATCTCGCGGTGGACGGCGACGAGCGGGCGACCGCCGCCGGACTGTGGCGCGTGCTGCGCGCCTACGCCGAGGACTCGCCGCTGCTCGTCGCCGTGGACGACGTGCACCTCGCCGACGCCCCCTCGCACCGCTGGCTCGTGGAGTCCGCCCGCTACATAGACCGCTTACCGATCCTCCTGGTCGTCGGCGAACGCAGCCAGTACGATCTCGATCCGCCCACCCCCGGCTTCGCCCACACCCTCCCCCCGGCGCTCGTCCGGACCCACACCCTCGCTCCCTTCACCCCGGAGGCCGCGGCCCGCCGGGTGCGCGACGCCTTCCCGGACGCGGACCGGACCTGGGTGGACGACTGTGTGCGCGCCGCAGGCGGCAGCCCGCTGCTCCTGCGCGCCCTGCTCGACGACCTCCGCGAGGCCCGGCACCCGGCGGTGCCCACCGCCACCGCCGCGCTGTACCCGGGCGCGTACCCGGCCGCCGTCCGCTGGTGGCTGGACAGTGCGGGACCGGCCACCACCGAGGTGGCCCGCGCCCTCGCCGTACTGGAGGAGAACACCGGCGCCGAACTGCCGGAGATCGACATCACACCCCTGCTCGCCGAGCTGGCCGGCGCCGACCCGACGCGGGTGGCCGGCTGGCTCACCGCCATGACCAACCTCGGCCTACTCACCCCCGGCACCGACGGCCGCCCCCGCTACCCGCACCCCCTGCTGCGCGACGCGGTCCTCGCCGGTGTGCCCGCGGCCCGCCGCCGGGCCGCGCACCGGGCGATCGCCGAAGCCATGCTCCGCCAGGACGCGCCCGCCGAGGCCGTGGCCCGCCAGCTGCTGGCGACCGGCCCGGTGCACGCCCCCTGGGCGCTGTCCCTGCTCAAGGACGCGACCGCGCTCGCCCTCTGCGACGGCCGGGCCGCGGACGCGGTCGGCTATCTGCGCCGGGCCCTGGAGGAACCCCTCTCCGACGACCGCCGTCAGCGGCTGCTGACCGAGCTGGGCTCGCTGGAGTACGCGGCGCCCCGCTCCTCCGCGGCGATCCCCCGGCTCGCCGAGGCGGTCCGGCTGCCCGCCGCCCCGCAGGACCGGGTGCGCGCGGCCGTCGCCCTCGGCACCGCGCTGACCGGCCGGGGCCGCACCCGCAAGGCCGTCGAGCTGCTGCGGTCCGTGGACGGCGAGCTGAACGACCACCCCGACCTGGTGCGCACCCTGCACACCGCCACCGTCCTCCTGTCCGACCAGGACCAGGAGATACGGCAGGAGGTCTACCGCCGGCTGTCCGAGACCGCCGAGCGTTCCCCGGAGCTGGTCGGCACGGCCGGGCAGGCCCTGCTGGTGCGGCACGCCGCGTCCGCGGGCCTCACCTCGGCCCGGGACGCCATGCGGCGGCTGCGCACCCTGCTCGCCGAACCCACCGACCCGCTCACCGAACCGTTCCTGGTCGGTACCGCGGCCACGGTCGCCCAGTGGGCCGACGAACTCGACGAGGCCGACCGGCTGGTGGCCCGCGGGCTGGCCGGCCAGCGCCCCGACCTGCTGCACCCCATGCACCAGGCCCTGCTCAACAGCCGTTCGGACATCGCGGCGGCCCGCGCCGACCACACGCATCCGGCGGCCGTGCCCGAGTCGGTCACGCCCGGCAACGCCCATGCGCATGCCCTGATCGCGCTGGTGGAGACCGGCCGCACCGCACAGGCCGAGAGCCTGGTCGCCGGGCTGGACCTGCGGGAAGCGCCGGACTCCTGGGAACTGAACCGGTTCCTCTACGCGCGCGGAGTGGTGCGGGCCGCCGCCGGTGATCCGGCGGCGGCGCTGCACGACTTCCTGGAGTGCGGTCGCCGCCAGTCCGCCCGTGAGGTGATCAGCCCGGTGGTCACCCCCTGGCGTACGGCCGCCGCCGAGTGCCGGCTGGCCCTCGGCCGCCCCCTCGAAGCCATCGCCCTGGCCGAGGAGGAGCTGCGGCTGGCCCGGGTCTGGGACACCCCGCGCACGGTGGGCCGGGCCCTGCGCGTTCTCGGTGCGGCGACCGGCGGCCGCCGGGGGCTGGAGCTCACCGAGGAGGCCGTGGCGCTCCTGCGGGGCGGCGGGCCCGCCGGTACCGAGCCGGCGCTGGCCCTGCTGGCCCTGGGCCGCCAGCTGACCGCCGCCGGCGAGGGCGTCCGGGCCCGCGACTGCCTGCGGGAAGCCGTGGAGCACGCCGAACGCCTCGGTGCCGTACGGCTGGTGGAGCTGGCCGAGGGGATGCTGCGGAAAGGCGGCGCCCGCTCCCCCAGACGCCGTACGGGCACCGCCTCCCTGACCGGCAGCGAGCGCCGGATCGCCGAGCTCGCCGCCGAGGGCCGCACCAACGTGGAGATCGCGGCCCTGCTCCATCTGGCCCGCCGTACCGTGGAGACCCATCTCACCCACACGTACAAGAAGCTGGGCATCCGCCGGCGGGCCGATCTGCGCCCGGCCCTGGATCAGGGCGCCTCGCGCCAGTAGGGGTCCAGGGCGGGGGTCAGGGAGCCAGCCAGTGGCCCGCCGCCGCGAGCAGCGCCCGTACGCCCGTCTCGATCGTGGGCTCCGGGACAGGGGCGAAGCGCGGGGAGTGGTTGGAGGGGATCTGCGGCGGTATGCCGTCGCGGACCAGGGCCTCCAGGTCGACGTCCGCGAAGAGCTGGTGGTCGGCGCCGCCGACGAACCAGAACACCGAGGGCGCCCCCAGGGCCGTACCGAAGGCGCCGAAGTCCTCGCTGTTGGGGATCGGTGAGGTCAACTCGAAGGTGAGGCCCGGGAATTCGGCGGCCAGTGCGGTCTGTACGGCCTCGGTGGCGGCGGGGTCGTTGTGGGTGACCGGGAAGGAGTCGATGGGGACGATCTCCGGTTCCTTCGGCGCGGCGGAGGCGGCCGCCTCGGCCCGGACGATCCGCTCGACCGCCGCCAGCACCCGCTCCCGTACGACCGCCGTGGCGGACCGCACGTTGATCTTCAGCTCGACGGTGTCCGGGATGATGTTCTCCTTGGTGCCGCCGTGGATCGAACCGACCGTGACCACGGCCTGCTGGCCCGCGCCCACCTCCCGGGAGACGACGGTCTGCAGCCGCATCACCACGGCGGCGGCCAGCACCACCGGGTCGACGGTGGCCTCCGGCGTGGACCCGTGCCCGCCCCGCCCGAACAGCGTGACCCGCATGCTGTCCGCACCCGCCATCAGCGCGCCCGCCCGGGTCCCGACGAGCCCGGCCGGCGCGGCCGCCACATGCTGGGCCAGGCAGACGTCCGGCCGCGGGAACCGCTCGGCGAACCCGTCCGCGAGCATCTTCGGCGCCCCGCCCACCTCCTCGGCCGGCTGGAACACCGCCACCACCGTCCCCCGCCAGCCGTCCCGCGCGGCCGCCAACTGCCCGGTCGCGCCCAGCAGCCAGGCGACATGCATGTCGTGCCCGCACGCGTGCATCACCCCGTCGTTCTTCGAGGCGTACGGCAGCCCGGTCTCCTCCCGCACCGGCAGCGCGTCCATGTCGGCACGCAGCAGGACGACGGGACCGTCCCCGTTGGCCAGCACCCCGACCACCCCGGTGCCGCCGACCCGCTCGGTGACCTCCCAGCCCTGCTCCCGCAGCCGTTCCGCGACCAGGGCCGCGGTCCGCTCCTCCTCGAAGGACAGCTCCGGATGCGCGTGCAGATCCTCGTACAGCGCCCGCAGTTCGGGGAGCTTCCCGGTCAGGCCGGTCAGGAGGGGGCTGATGCTCATGGCGTCGTCTCCAGGGGTGCGTGACGTGCTTGCCCGTCGAGTCTCCACCGTCACCCACCGCAGGGAACGCCCGAACGCTTCCTTCACGCCCTGCCGGCCACCGCACGCCCTGCCGAACGCCCCGGGTGCCGTCTTGCCGCGGCCGGCTCCCGCCGGGGACGATTCCCGCATGTTCGATGGACTGAAGAACCTGACGGACAAGGCGACGGACAAGGCCGAGGAACTCGCCGAGGAACACGGTGACGTCATCGAGACCGGTCTGGAGAAGGCCGGCGACCTGGCCGACGGACGCACCGACGGCAAGTACACCGAGCAGATCGACACCGGCGTCTCGAAGGCCCAGCAACTGGTGCGGCGGCTGGGCGAACAGGGCGGCGGCCAGGGCCCGGAGAAACCCGAGCCCTGACGGTGCCCGCCACCGCCCCGAACTACGGCTCGTCGGTTGTCGGGCGGGTCCGGCCCGGCTCCGGCAGTTCGCCCGCCTTGAGCCGGGCGTGCAGGACATCGCCGATGAACAGGTCGTAGATCAGCACCCCGACCACCCCGCCGATCAGCGGGCCGACGATCGGGACCCACCAATAGCCGGTGAACCAGGCCCCGTTGCCCGGGAACGCGTAACTCTTCCACCCGGCGAGCCAGGTGAGCACCCGTGGCCCGAAGTCGCGGGCCGGGTTGATGGCGTAGCCGGCGTTCGCGCCGTAGGACATGCCGATGGCGGCGACGGCGAGGCCGATGACGAACGGGCCGAGGTTGGAGCCCACGGCCGTGTTGCGCAGGTCGACGACCGCGACGACGAACATGACCAGGAACGCCGTTCCCACGATCTGGTCGATCAGCGGACCCCAGATCCCGCCGTGGAAGTACGGCGCCGGGAAGGTGGCGAAGATGGAGAAGGTGGCCTCGGTGTGCCCGCCCACCTTCGGCGGCTTCGACGCGGCGTCGAACGCGTTGATCGCGTCGTGGTAGACGAGGAAGACCAACGCGGCCCCGGCGAAGGCGCCCAGCACCTGCGACACCCAGTAGGGCACCACCTTCGCCCACGGGAACTTACGGCGGACGGCGAACGCGAGCGTCACCGCCGGGTTCAGATGGGCGCCGCTGACACCGCCGGCCACGTAGATGGCGAAGGTCACGGCCAGGCCCCAGCCCCAGGCGATCAGGAGCCAGTCACCGGCGGCCAGGAAGACCGTCGTGGCGGTCTCCGCACGCCCCGACCCGGGCAGTGCCGCGACGGCCATCGCCACGACACCGGCTCCGAACGAGAGGATGACGAAGGTCCCGAGAAACTCTGCCAGGCACTCACCGAGCAGGCCTCCACGGCTTCTGAGCCGGGAGGGCTTGAGGAGAGGAGGTATTTCCACCGCCATCGCTGGCCCCCTTTAGCCATCGCTGGCTCCCTGAGAGGAGCAATCGGGCCGAACACCATATTGACCCACAAATGATGTTCGCGCAGATCGGCCCATCCCGCCCGGCGGGGGCTACCGTCCAGCCCTCGCTACGGACTATCCCTCCAGGTCGTCGGCGTAGTGCCGGAATCCGTGCCGGTCGCGGTGCATCGTCCAGAGCGTGTCGGCGAGCACCGCGGGATCCTTGCGGGCGTGCCCCGCGACGATGGCCCCGGGAATGACCAGTTGCGCCACATGGATCCCCTCCCCGGCGAGCCGGTCGTGCAGAAGATGCCCGTAGGCACTCTCGGCGGCGAAGGCGATGGACGTCCCGGCACGGTCGGGATGCGGGATGACGGCCGTACCGCCGTTGACGAGCAGGATGGTGCCCCGGCCCAGCTCCCGCATCCCCGGCAGCACCTGCTGCACGGCGGCGACGGGCCCGTACACCGAGAACTCGACCGGCCCGAGCAGATCCGCATGGGTGGTCTCCAGCACGGGCCGCATGAAGTCCCGCTGCGGGACGGGGCTGTACTGCAGGATCTCGACGGTCCCGAGCTCCTCGGCGGCCCGCTCCAGGGCAGCGGCGAGGGCGAGCGGATCCCGTACGTCGGCGGCGAACCCGCGGGCGTCGACGCCGAGGCCGGAGAGCTCCTCCGCGATCGAGTCGAGCCGCTCCCCGTCCCGGGCGATCAGCGCGACGCCGTACCCCTCCCGCCCGAACCGCCGGGCGACGGCGGCCCCCAGCCCCGGCCCGGCACCCACGATGGCGACACTGCTCACGACGTGACTCCTGACGGCTGAGGCGGCGAGGTCGTACCTAGCTCCGTACCGCGCCGCCCCCGACTTCACACGTGCGACCCGGCCGGCACGATCCCCTCGTTCTCCGGCCCCGCCTGCGCCCGGGTGACGGCCCGCACGACGAACGCGCCCGCGACGGCGGCCGCGACGAGCGCGAGGTCGGAGAGCACGAGCGGCCAGACGTCGTCGTAGGCGCGGGCGATGAGTTCGTCGGCGGAGTCGCTGCCCATCAGCCCGACCCCGCTCACCAGACCGACCAGCCAGAACCCCCACCACACGTTGACGACCCAGGGCAACCGCCGTTCGGGTGCACTGTCCCGGAACGCGTCGCCGACGATCCGGCGCGGAATCCACAGATTCCCGATGGGGATGACCCAGCCGACCAGAACCCAGATCCCGCTGTACCGGGGCGCCTGCCCGGACAGGAGCCGCGCGTTGTCGCGCACCCGCCCCAGCCACATCAGAAAGACGACGGCGCAGACGACGGTCAGCACACCCCCGGCGGAACTGACGAGGTGATACCCGTTCTCCAGGGAGGTCAGCGGCCGGTGCCGCCCGCCCCCCTGGTCCGGCACCCCGCCCGCGGGCACTCCGGCCCCGGCCAACCGCAGATCCCACACCGCCCGCACGAACCAGGCACCACCGGCGAGCAGCAGCGCGGAGGAGGCGACGACCCCGGTGGTCCGGACGGGGCTCAGGGAGACCATGTCTTCACTCACCGGGTCATCCTGGCCTGTCTCCGGCACGGGGAGCCATGGCCGTTACCACCCTGGGACAGGTGAGGCACAGTTGATATGCCCAGGCAGTGCCGGTACGGCGCGGACGCCACCCGTACCGCCGGCGCCCCAGCGGCACCGGCTCCGTCACCGTCGTACCGACCCCGCACTCGGACTGGTCCACGACCCGCGTCGGCGCGGGTGGGGACGTCACTGGTTCGACGGCCTCACCTTGTTCTTCGAGGCTGCCGCAGGAGCGGACGACGCGCTGCTGGTGTGGCTGGACTGACGGGTCGTACCCGACTCGACCGTGCACCGAAGGAGCTGTGCTCAGCTCGACACTGCCCCGCCCGCGAAGCCGACCGCAAGGTCTCCCAGTACGTCACAAAAGGCGCTGGCCCACTGCTTCATCCTGCTCGACTTCGATACATCAGCCATACGGTTCTCCTCGTCGGTCGTCTCCATGCCCTGGTCGTCGTCAGTCAACTTCGATGCCAGAACCTTGCAGATGACGGCTGCGGAGAGGGACAGAGCGAGACTCGGCAATGCCGAGCTCAGCACAGCTCCGGCACGGATGGTACCGGGAGATTCGATCACTCGGGGCCGCCTTACGCCGATTCGTCCCGGGCATCTAGGTGCCCCCGGAAGAGGCCGTACGCTTTCAGGGTGATTGAGACCGTCGTACTCGACGTGGGCGAGACCATCACCCGCGACGACCGGTACTGGTACACGTGGGCCGACTGGCTCGGCATCCCGCGTCACACCCTCTCCGCCCTCGTCGGTGCGGTGGTTGCCCAGGGCCGTGACAACTCGGATGCCCTGCGGCTGGCCCGTCCCGGCATCGACGTCGCCGCCGAGTACCACGCCCGTGAGGCGGCCGGACGCGGCGAGGCTCTCGACGAGACGGATCTGTACGACGACGTCCGCCCCGCCCTCACCGAACTCCGCGGACTCGGGGTTCGCGTCATCATCGCCGGGAACCAGACATCCCGTGCCGGCGATCTGCTGCGCGCTCTCGGCCTGCCCGCAGACCTGATCGTGACGTCGGGGGACTGGGGCGTGGCCAAGCCGCGGCGGGAGTTCTTCGAGCGGGTGCTGGAGGTGGCGCAGGCCGGGCCGGGAGCGACGCTGTACGTCGGCGACCACCCGGCCAACGACATCTTCCCGGCCAAGGCCGCGGGACTGCGGGCGGCACACATCCGCCGTGGCCCCTGGGGGCATCTGTGGGCGGACGACCCGGAGGTGACGGCGGCCGCGGACTGGCGGATCGACACCCTCACCCAGCTCGTCTCGATCATCGCGGGTTGAACCGGAGGTCCACATGTCCGCTTTCCCCCACGACGGCTTAGGCAGGCGCATCGCCTACTACCGAAGCGTCGTACGCCCGAAGATGACACAGAAGCAGCTCGCCGAGGCAGCTTGCGTCTCCCTCGGTACCGTCCGAAAGATCGAGCGTGGTGAGCGCGGTGTCACCGACGCCACTCTGGTGGCCATCGCGGATACCCTCGGTGTAGACCCCGGTCGGCTGTGTACCGATCGCGGCCCCGTCCACAGCACCGTTCAGGAAGCGCTGCCCGCGCTGTCCGCCGCGATCGCGGCCTACGACGTGCCGGACGACGGATCGGTCCGTGCCGTCCCCGTTCTCCACGCAGCCGTCGCGGAGGCCATGCGCTGGCGGCTGGCCGCCCAGTACACGCGCATCGTGCGCAAGGTCCCTGACCTGCTTGTCGAAATGGCCCGCGCCTACCACCGGGCCGCTCCGGACGATCGACCGGAACTGGCCGAACTCCTCGTCAGCGGCTACCGATCGGCGGATGCCGTCGCCTACAAGTTCGGTGCCCGGGATCTGTCCGCGCGCCTCGTCGAACTCATGCGGTGGGCCGTTCCCGAGACGGGCGATCCGCTGCTCGCCTCCTCCGTCGCCTACGTGCGGACGGAAACCTTCTTCGCCGCCCGTGCCTACCCGGCTGGACTGCGCGCCCTGGAACTGGCCCTGGACGCTTCACCCGCGCCGGACAAGCGGATGGAGACCGCTATGAGGGGAGCCCTTCACATGCGAGCGGCAGTCATCGCGGGCCGTGCGCGTGACGCCTCGGCCGCGTGGGCTCACCTCGCGGATGCCCGCGCGCTGGCCGACCGGGTGCCCGAGGGGGTCTACTACGGCACCGCGTTCGGCCCCGATTCCGTCCGCATCCACGAGGTGTCGCTCGCCGTCGGTCTCGGGGACGAGCACGTAGGCCGTGCCCTCGACATCGCCCGCGAGTGGGCACCGCCCGAAGACCTTCCGGCCGAGCGCCGCAGTGGCTTCTACATCGAACTCGCCCGTGCCCAGCTCTGGTCCGGACGCGCGGGCCACGCGTTCGAGTCGCTGAAGACCGCCCGCCGGATCGCCCCGCAGCACACCCGCGAACATCCATGGGTCCGCGAGGACGCCGGCACGCTCCGGCGGTTGAAGCGCGCCGACTCCGAGAGCCTCACGAACTTCGCCGAGTGGTGTGCAGCCACCTGAGCGCACCACCCTGAGTACCCCTCGCCGGGGTACTTGTGACCGTTGCCCGCTCCCACCATGTCTGCACGGCTGAGAACCAGTGGATGGGAACGGATGCCATGCAAGCCCCAGCCCCCGCAGAGCCCCCAACCAAAATGACGATGCGCGTGTACCGGGTGAACTGCGAAGGCACGGTCGTCGAGGATCGCGGGACCGTGAGCATCCGGCACGGCCAGGATCCGCCGCCGGACACCCCGCTACCGCCCTGCACGTGCCGACGCTGCCGGAACGAGCAGCCCGACCCGAGCGACAGGCCCGCTCTCCGCACCGTCGCGATGCGTGTCGCGGCGACCTGGCTCCTCGATCAGACCCTCCCCCTGGGCCGCGAGACCGTGAAACTGTTCGCCCAGGAATTTCGCCGGTTCCTGTGGCAGCTGATCCCGCACATCGAGCAACTCACCAGCGGCCGTCCCGAGGACGACGGGCCCGCGAAGGTCGTCCGGGCAAGGGTCGGCGAGGCGCGACGGCATCTCGTCGAGACCGAAAACACGGGCGTGCTCGGTGACATCGAGCGGGTCAGACCGCTGGCCCGGTCAGTCGTGGGCCTGTGCGACCACTTCGACGCACTCACCGGCATCACGATGTGCTTGGCCTGCGACGAGCGGATCGAGGGCGGCGAGGCCGCGCCGGTCCATGTGCATGCCCTGTGCGCGGGCGCCGAGTACTGCCGCTGACCCGGGACCCAACGGCCCAGCTCCCGTTGACCGCATGACAGAAGCACACGTCACACTGCCGTTATGCGGATAGTGATCGCGTTCATGGCGCTGGTCTTCGTGCTCGGGTTGTGCTCCGCCGTCGTCAAGGCCCGTAAGGGGCAGTGGTGGGAGGCCGGTTCGGTCTTTCTGCCCATCCTCGGCATCGGCCTGTCGATGCTCGGTGATGTGAGGTGGAAGAACCTGCCACTGTTCTGGGTGGGGTTCGCGCTGGCCCTCGCCGGCTTCGGTGCGGAGGGCTACTCCTACTGGCGGACTCGGGCAGCGAAGCGGGCGCAGGAGCAGGCGAGCCGGTGACGGGGGCTGCTTCACCCGTACGGCCTTCATGCGCTCGTGGGCGCGGACGCGCCGGGTGAGGCTGGCAGTGGCCGCGTCCGCCGCGGCGGCGCCGATGTTCGGCACGCCCGTGCTCAGCCTCCGTTCGACGCCGGGCACGCGGCCCGGTCGTCGGCGAGGAGGAGGCACGGATGGAGGACGGCGACGCACCCACGGACAACCGTGCTGAGCGCACCGAGTTGGAGGAGCTGCGGGGGCGGCTGACGGCTCTGGAGAAGGAGCGGGCGCGGCGGTCTCCCCGGCACCACGGCAGGTCACTCCTCGGCGCCGTGTTCATCGTCCTCGGCTGTCTCCTCGCCCCGCTCTCCGTCGTCGCCGCGTGGGCCGCCGACGTGGTGGGCGACACCGACCGCTACGTCGCCACCGTCGCCCCGCTCGCCTCGAACCCCGCCGTGCAGGACGCCGTCGCGAACCGGGCCACCGACGCGCTGATGACCCGCCTCGACCTGCCCGCCCTGCTCGCCGACGTGGCCCCCGCCGACCGGCCCCGGCTGCAACAGGCGCTCGGCGGCAAGCTGGGCGGCGCGCTCGAAGGGGCCGTACGCAGCTTCGTCCACGACCAGGCCCGGAAGGTCGCCGCGTCGGACGCCTTCAGGACCGTCTGGACCGACGCCAACCGCCGAGTCCACAGCACCCTCGACAAGGCCCTCACCGGCAGCGGCGGCGGCGCGGTCCAGCTGAAGAACGACACCGTCACCCTCGCCCTCGGTCCCCTCGTGGACCAGGTCAAACAGCGGCTCGTCGACGCGGGCCTGACCCCCGCCGAGCACATCCCCGCCGTGCATGCCGACTTCACCCTGGCGAAGTCCGACCAGATCGACAAGGTCAAGACCTACGTACGGCTGCTCCAGCTCGCCGGGAACTGGCTGCCGGTGCTGGCCGTCCTGCTGGTCGCCGTCGGCGTACTGCTGTCGGTCCGGCGCCGCCGGGCCCTGGTCGCGGGCTGCATCGGCGTCGCCGTCACCACCGGGATCCTCGGCATCGGGCTGAGCGTGTTCCGGGTGATCTATCTTGACCGGCTGCCCGCCGGCGTCTCCCCGGACGCGGCCGCCGCCGTCTACGACGCGCTGGTCCACTTCCTCCGGACCACCGTGCGCATGGTCGTGGCCCTGGCCGTGGTGGTCGCCCTGGGCGCCTGGCTCACCGGGCCGGGCCGGTACGCCGGGCTGGTACGGCGGCTGTGGACCGCCGGGATCGGCGCGGTGCGCGGTACCGCCGACCACGCCGGCCTGCGCACCGGTCCGGTCGGGCCGTTCGTACGCCGTTACCGCACCTGGATCAGCTGGCTCCTGGTCGCCGTGGCCCTGCTGGTCTACCTGCTGTGGTCGTACCCCACCGGCTGGGTGGTGATCGGCATCGCCCTGTGCCTGCTCCTCGCACTGGCGGTGGTGGAGTTCCTGGCGGCACGGAAGCCGGGGGCCGGGCAGGTCACCCGGCCGGCATGAGCGGCCGGGCGGACGCTCCGCCGGGACGCCGGGACCCACGCCCGCTCCACGGTGCCTGAGTCGACGACAGCCGGGACGGGAGCTGGGGCAGGTGGTGGTGCATGGAGCGGAGCAGGTGACAGGGGCTGGGGCGGGGGCTGCCGAAGTGGCCATCGGATCCCGCGGCCGCGTCGGCGTGCAGGGTGTGTCTGCGTGCCTGGTGTGTCCGACAGAGGACCGGTCGCCCGATCCCTGACATCAGCGGCTGGCACCGACGGCGATGAACGAGCCCGTTTCCCGGCTCACGACCCTGCGGGGTGGAAGTCGTCGTTAGCTTGGTCGTCATGAACCAGGGTCGGGTGCTGGAAGCGTTTCGCCTCGAGGCCGGGGAGCTCTCCCAGGCGGTCGCGGGTCTGTCGGAGGCGGAGTGGGATCTTCCGACGCGGTGTGAACCATGGCCCGTGCGCGCGTTGTTGGGCCATGTCCGCGTGGTGATCGCGTGGGTGCCGGGCATGCTGGAGGCTCCGCCGCCGGACAAGGCCGAGGTGTCCGCGGTGGAGTACTACCGGCCCGACGACCGCTTCGCCCCGCAGACCAACTCGGCCCGCATCGCCTTGGCCCAGGATCACGCGGCCGGGCAGGCCGGCGGTGCCGCGCTCGCCGACGACTTCCACGCGACCTGGCAGCGGGTGGACCGGCTGTGCCGTGCCGAGCCCGAGGGCCGCGTGGTGTGGACCCGTCACGGGGACGCGATGCTCCTGTCGGAGTTCCTGGTCACCCGGGTGGTCGAGGTCGCCGTCCACGGTCTGGACCTGGCCGAAGCGCTGGGGCGCGAGCCGTGGCTGACCCGGCAGGCCGCAGACGTCGTGCTGGAGCTGCTGCTCGGCCCGAACCACATAAGCGCACTACGCGAACTCGGCTGGGACCAGAAGAAGTTCGTGCGTAAGGCCACTGGGCGCGAGCCGCTCGACGCGACGGAGACCGCGCGGGTCGAACGGCTGGGTGTGCGGTGGCTGACACTGGGCTGACGCTCCGTGGGGCCGCTCTTCTCCGGAGAACGGCCGCAGCACGAGCGCGCCGTCGACCGGGCAGCCCATCCGGCCGGCCTGGCCCGGCACGCCGGCAGGTGTCATTCCTCGGGCGGCTGGGCCTCCATCAGCCGTTCCGCGATGTCGTCAGCCCAGGCCTGGGCCCACAGGCGGAGTTCGGTGACACCCTCCTCGTCCAGGCCGTGCGCGGTGAACGCCCGGTCGTCGATCCACTCCGTGCCCGTCAGACGGGACTGCAGGTCGGTGAGGTCGAAGGTGTCGCGGGCGTGGCGGCGGCCGAGGTCTTCCAGGTCGGGGAGGCTCCAGCGGTCCGCCGCCGCGTGCACGACGAGGAGGTCGCGGGGCAGGCCCCGGTCGGTCAGCGCCCAGACCCGCATGCCGACCGTGTCTTCGAGGGAGAGGGTCAGGCCGAGTTCCGTCCGGACCGGCGGATGCCACAGGGCCTCCTTGAGGAGGTCCACCTCGCCGGCCTCCTCCGACACGGCGTCGGTGACGATGAGCTGGGCGGAGAGCGGGTCCGTCTCGCGCATGCCCACGCGCCAGCCGTGGTCGCGCAGGACCGCGGCGACCGTCTCGGCGATCGTCCGCATCGGCGCCGGGTGCTGGGTGGCGACCTCCAGGGTGCGGCCGGGGCGGTCGAACAGGCCGTGGGCCTGGGCCGCGTAGTCGCCGGTCAGGGCGAGGGGGTACGCGGCGCCGGCCGACAGCAGGTCCGGCAGCAGGCGGCGGTGCAACTCGCTGAGGTGGAGGTTCACGTGGCGGCCGGTGTCCTGCGGGGGAGTTCGGCGGCAGAGGGGGGTGCCATGGGGGGATTATCGCTGGCTGGGAGGCAGCAAGGGCGCCACGACGCCTCGGTACGGTGCCGCGGCTCCTCGCCCGCCGCCGAGCGGCCCCGCGCGCGCCGTGATCCGGGTCGCATTCGTTCCCCTCGCCACAGGTGCCTGCGGCACACTCCGCACATGGAGTCCACCCGTCCGCCGTCCGCCTGCTGCGCGCCCTCCGCCCCCGCGGACCTCTCGACAGCCCGGCCGCCTCTCTCCGGACCCGGCGACAGCCCCGGGAGCACCGGCATGGTCGCGCTCCCCGGTGGGGAGTTCCTCATGGGCGCCGAGGACGCCGACGGCTTTCCGGCAGACGGGGAGGGGCCGGTACGGGCCGTACGCGTGGCGCCGTTCCTCGTCGACGCCTGCGCCGTGAGCAACGACGAGTACGCCGCGTTCGTCGCCAACACCGGGTACGTCACCGACGCCGAACGGCTGGGCTGGTCGTACGTCTTCGCCGGGTTCCTGCCCGCCGCGCTGCGCCGGGGCGCACCCCGGCCGCCGGAGACGCCCTGGTGGTGCGCGGTCGCGGGGGCCGCCTGGCACCAGCCGGCCGGGCCGGGCAGCGGGCTCGACGGGCTCGGCCGCCATCCCGTCGTCCATGTCTCCTGGTACGACGCCGCCGCCTACGCCTCCTGGGCCGGCAAGCGGCTGCCCACCGAGGCGCAGTGGGAGTACGCGGCCCGGGGCGGTCTGGAACAGGCCCGCTATCCCTGGGGGGACGAGCTGGACCCGGACGGGGAGTACCGGTGCAACATCTGGCGCGGGACCTTCCCCACCCGTAACACCGCCGCCGACGGATACCGGGGCACCGCCCCCGTCGACGCCTTCGCGCCCAACGGGTACGGCCTCCACAACGTGTCCGGCAACGTGTGGGAGTGGTGCGCCGACCGGTGGACGACCGGCCACGGCACGGACACCCGCCAGGGCACGGACCCCGGCCACGGCGCTCACACCGAGCACGGCAGCGCCCGGGTCATCCGGGGCGGCTCCCACCTGTGCCACGCCTCGTACTGCAACCGCTACCGGGTCGCCGCCCGCACCGCCAACACCCCCGACAGCTCCACCGGCCACACCGGCTTCCGCTGCGTCCGCGACGCGGGGTGACCCCGAGAGGTCAGACGTGCTCCGGCCTGTACACCGCCAGCGCCCAGATCACGAAGAAGTCGATGCCGATCATGATGAGGGCCCAGATCGGCGCGTAGGGCAGGAACAGGAACTGGGCGAGCATGCTCAGCGCGGCCAGGAAGATTCCGACCCCGCGGGCCCAGCCGGGGGCGCCTTTGAGGAGGGCGGCGCCCGCGATGACGCCGAGTACGCCGAGGATCAACAGGATCCAGCCCCAACCGGTGAGGTTGATCTTGTAGACGTAGTCGTGGATGCGGGCGTACACGTCGTCGGTGGCGATGGCGGAGATGCCCTGCAGGATGGCGAAGACGCCGTTGATCAGCAGGAGGACCCCCGCGAAGACGACACCGCCGGTGGTCCAGCCGCTGGCCGGGGCGGGTGCCGGATGCGTCTGCTGTGTCATGGGTACGACGATCCGGCCGACCTCGGCCCGCCACCACGGGGGTTACTCCGAACGGGTGAACCCGAGCCCCACGACGCGGTGGCACCCGGGACCCCGGCCGTCACTCACCGACCGGGCCGACGTACGTCCCCGGGTGGGTCGCGCCGTCCTGGAGTACCACGGCACCGCCGTGCCACGGCAGGTCGTACGAGGTGCGCTGGTCCGGCGCGGTGACGACGACCGTGGTCGGCGTGAACGTGGTGGAGTCGCCCTGCGCCGGCACCAGGAAGGTGATCGTGAAGTTGGCGGAGGCGCCGTTCGCCAGGTTGATCCGCTTCGGGGTGGCGTTCGTGCGCTGGAGCGACCACTGCTGACCGCTGTTGACCAGGTCGACGCCCGGGAAGCCGTAGAGCGTGCAGGAGTGGCCGCTCTTGTTGGTGAGCGCCACGACCGCGTGCTTCTGCTGGCCGGTGCCGCTGCCGGAGTCGGCCCAGGAGTAGCCGAGCCCGGAGGCCTGGCAGGCGGCGGCCACCGAGCCGCCGGAGGCCGAGGAACCGCCCGAGGTGGACGAGCCCGTGCTCCCACCCGTGCTGCTCCCCGACCCGGCGTTCCCGGCCGGCGTAGCCCCGGAACCGGAACCCGAACCGGAGCCGGAACCGGAGCCGGAACCGGAGCCGGTCGAGCCGTTGGAGCCCGTGGAGCCGCCGTTGTCCGTCGCGTCGCCCGCCGCCGGAGCCGCCGTACCGCCGTCGGAGGTGACGGAGCCGGTCGCGGTGCCGTTGCACGCGGTCAGCAGGGCCATCAGCGCGGCGGCGCCGGTCAGGGCGGCGGCGGTCTTGCGGAGGTTGCGGCGACGGTTCGACATGGGGTCCCCCAGCGGTGGTGTTCTTCCCGGCTCTCTGCCGGACACCTCTTTCGATGCGGTCCCGGGCAGGGAAGTTCGGGGTTCGCCGTCACGGGACCGTCGTGGTCGTGTCACGCCCGCCGTTACAGAATCCGGTACCGAATCCGGCGGCTCAACTCCCTTACGGGATCAGGCCATCCAGAAGAACACGGCGGTCATCCGCTTCTCCTCCAGCGTCTTGCCGGCGTAACCGGTGGCGCTGTGCACGAGGTTGGCGTTGTAGAGGAGCAGCCGGTTGTACTTGTGCGGGACGCGGACGTCCTCCTCGAAGTGGTCGCCCGGGACGAACCGGGTCCCCAGGGCCTCGACCAGATTGTTGTGCGGGGCCTGCACGACGTTGCCGCCGAGCCGGCCGCCGGGCAGCGACTGGCGGTAGAAGGCGGTGCCGCAGTCCTTGGCGACACCGGGGTTGAGATACAGCACCGCCGCGTACCGGCACAGCGCCCGTGAGTCGGTGTGCGGGCGCGGCTCGCTCTCGCCCTCGCCGACGACCTGGACGCAGTTGTGGTTGAGGGTGCCGCCGCCGGGCGCCTGCTGCACCCACAGTTTCCCGGCGCCGGTCGCCTGCTTCACCAGGCCTTCCACGACGGCGAGTTCGGCGGGTTCGAGGCCGGGCATGGTGCGCAGTCCGGGCCAGGTCTCCGAGGTGTACGGGTATCCCTGGACCCAGTCGTCCTTGGCCAGGCAGCGCTCGCGTACGGCGTCCACGTCCGGCAGGACGTCGTCGAACACCCAGTAGTCGCGGCCCTTGGAAGGCTTGCGGTAGGGCAGTACGGGCAGCGCGGCGGGGCCACGGCCGGGACCCCGGCCAGGACCCTGGCCGGGAGCGGCGCCGCGGGGAACGCGCGCGGATGGTGGCTGTGGGGGCATGCGGCGAAGCTAGCCCGCGGCTTTGTCATGGCCACACTGACCAGAGGAAGTCATCACCCTCCCGTGGGCAAGACATGGGGAGGCGGCCCCTCCGGCAGAGCAAGGCCTCACAAGTTCTTTGCCAAACCAAAAGGTTTCCGGCCCTTCCCCCGTCCGTATTCATGGGCGACCGACCCCGCCCCTGCGCGGGACCCCCGACCGGCAGGAGGCACCGGTGCGCTTTTCGCGGAACGCGACGGGCACGCTCTTCGTGGGCGGAGCCCTCAGCCTGACCCTCGCAGCACTGGCGTACCCGAGCATGCTGGGCGTGAACACCGTGTCCAGCGACACGACCCGGGTCATCGCCAACACCCAGTGGGGGCCGCTGACCGAAGGCGACCGTGACTTCGTGGTGAAGGTGCGCGCGGCCGGACTGTGGGAGTACCCCGTGGGCCAGATCGGCCTGAAGAAGGGCCAGAGCCAGGCGGTCCTCACCGCGAGCAAGCACCTGATCGACGGCCACGCGGCGCTGGACGCCAGCTGCCGCAAGATCGCGCCCATGCTCAACATCACCATCCCGAACCTGCCCTCTCCGCAGCAGCAGGGGTTCATCAACACCCTGAACGCCGACAGCGGCAAGAAGTTCGACACGGACTTCGCCAACATCCTGCGGGTCACGCACGGTTCGATCTTCAACACGATCGCCAAGATCCGCTCCACCACCGAGAACACCCTGGTGCGGATCCTGGCCGACCAGGCCAACGCCACGGTCCTCGACCACATCACGGTGATGGAGCAGACCGGCCTGGTCGACTTCCCGTCGGTCCTCTTCCAGGAGACGACCCCGCCGAAGCTGCCGGCCACCGATCTGACCCCGCCGCCTCCGGACGCGGGCCAGCCGCAGGTCGTCCTCACCCCGCCGGTCAACAGCACGACCAGCCCGCCGGCGCTGCCCGGGGAGAACGGCTTCACGGGCAGCGGTGCCGGCGTCGGCACCGGCAACGCCGACGGCAATGCCGGCGCCTCCCCGACCCCCAGCCCCACCGCCGGCTAGGCGCCCAGCCACACCGTGGTGTCGGGCGGCAGCGTGCCGTCCAGCGGCAGCGGCACGCTGGCCAGCAGCACTTCGCCCGGCGGCAGGGGCACCGGCGCGTCCGACACGTTCGTGACGCACCGCCAGCCCTCCGACCGGGCGAAGTGCAGCACCCCCTCCGGCGCCTCGGCCCAGGTCAGCGTCTCGCCCTCGATCAGCTTGCGGCGCAGCCGCAGCGCGGTGCGGTACAGCTCCAGGGTGGAGCCCGCCGTACCGGCCTGCGTCTCGACGGCGTACGACGCGAACCACTCCGGCTGCGGCAGCCAGGCACCGCCGGACCCGAAGCCGTACGACGGTCCGCCCGCCGTCCACGGCAGCGGCACCCGGCAGCCGTCGCGGCCCTTGCGGGCATGGCCCGTCTGTTCCCAGACCGGATCCTGGAGGACGGCCGCGGGCAGGTCGGCGGCCTCGGGCAGCCCGAGTTCCTCACCCTGGTAGACGTACGACGATCCGGGCAGCGCCAGCATCAGCAGGGTGGCGGCGCGGGCCCGGCGGAGACCATGAGAAGCATCGACCTCCGGCGCCCGGCCGCCGGACAGCAGCCAGGCGTTCTCGTCCGTACCCGGCGGCAGCATCAGCCGGGAGGCGTGCCGTACGACGTCGTGGTTGGAGAGCACCCAGGTGGCGGAGGCGCCGGCCGCGCGGGCGGTGGCGAGGGAGCCGGTGATGACCTCACGGAGGGCGTCCGCGTCCCAAGGGGTCTGGAGGTACTCGAAGTTGAAGGCCTGTCCGAGTTCGTCCGGGCGGGCGTACAGGGCGCGGCGGGCGCCGGGCACCCAGGCCTCGGCGACGGCCGTGCGCGGCGGGGTGTAGGCGTCGAAGATCTTGCGCCAGTCCCGGAAGATCTCGTGCACCTCGTCACGGTCCCAGTAGGGGTGCGTGCCGGGCGGTACCCGCTCCAGCGCCTCCTCGCCGGTCGCGCCGAACTCCGCCACGTCCCGCAGTGGTTCGGCGAGGTCCTTCACCAGGGCGTGCGCCACGTCGATGCGGAAGCCGTCGACGCCCCGGTCGGACCAGAAGCGCAGGGTGGTGCGGAAGTCGGCGCGGACCTCCTCGTGCGCCCAGTTCAGGTCGGGCTGCTCGGGGGCGAAGAGATGCAGGTACCACTCGCCGTCCGGGACCCGGCGCCAGGCGCTGCCGCCGAACACCGACTGCCAGTCGGAGGGCGGGAGTTCGCCGTGCTCGCCGCGGCCGGGCCGGAAGACGTAGCGGTCGCGGGCCGCCGAACCGGGACCCGCGAGCAGCGCCTCCTGGAACCAGGGGTGCAGATGCGAGGTGTGGTTCGGGACGATGTCGACGATCACCTTCAGGCCCAGCCGGTGCGCCTCGGCTACCATCGCGTCGAAGTCGTCCAGGGTGCCAAGGCGCGGGTCGACGTCCCGGTAGTCGGCGACGTCGTAGCCGCCATCGGCGAGTTCGGACGGGTAGAACGGGCTGAGCCACAGGGCGTCCACGCCGAGCGAGCCCAGATGGGACAGCCGCTCGGTGACGCCCCGGAGGTCACCCAGCCCGTCGCCGTCCGCGTCGGCGAAGCTGCGCGGATACACCTGGTAGATCACGGCCTGGCGCCACCAGTCGGGGTTCCGGGAGGAGAGGTCGACCACGCGTGTTCCTTTCGGGCGGGACGGAATGCGAGCGGGGGGAAACCGAGAACAAGTCTGTCCAGATTGCCGAGAAAGCGAACCTTCACACCGCCCGGAGCGGATCATTCCCCGTGTGAGGGAGTTGTGATGAGCTCCGAACGTCTCTTGATTCAGGGCAGGTTGACAGGCTTCGGCACGTCACACGACCATGGGCGCACACCGTGGCGCATGTGACCAATGAGCCTGGTGTTTCTTCGCTTTCCGCAGCCTCCGCTGCTCTCCTCGCGAGATCCACGATGGGATATCCATGTCCATAACCAGACATGTCACCGCGCACCGCCTGCTGGGGACGGGCCTCGCGTCGTTCGCCCTGTGTGCCGCCTCCGTCGCCGGGGCGTCCGGCGCCTTCGCGCACGGCACCCCGGGCGGTGACGGCTGGAAGTCCGGCGGCCACTACAGCCCCGGCACCGGAGCCGGCACGGAGACCGGCACCGACAAGTGCCAGTTCTCGGTGGACGGCTCGAACTTCTTCGACTCGGTGAAGGTCGACGACCAGAACCTGAAGGTCACCGACGACGGCAAGGTCCACATCAAGGTCCGCGCCGCCGCCGACGCCGCGAGCTGCACCGCCTCGCTCGCCTCCTACCTGGCCCACGGCGCCACCTTCGCCACCTCGGGCGAGCAGATCTTCGTCGACTTCGACTCGGTGACGGTCAAGCAGGGCCAGACCGACTCCCTCGACATCGCGGTCCCGGACGCCGGCTGCTTCGCGCAGATCGACCTGTACCGGGGCGCGGTCAAGTTCGACGGCGAGAAGGACGCGAACGACGGCTTCGAGCACGGCGACCTGCCGGCCGGCCCGGACCACGCGGTCATCAAGGACAAGCTGATCGCGTCCTGGAACGGCGGCACGAAGGACTGCGCGACCGGCGAGTCGTCGTCCCCGTCCCCGTCGCCCTCCGCCTCGGAGTCGACCCCGGCCGAGGAGACCACCCCGCCGCCCGCGGAGACCCCGTCGCCTTCGGAGAGCGAGTCGACCGGCACGGCCACCCCGTCGGCCTCCGCCTCCGAGTCGACGACCGCCCCCGCGTCGGCCCCGAGCACCGACTCCGGCGGTGGCGGCGACCTCGCCCACACCGGCGCCAGCTCCACCACCCCGATCATCGCCGGCGGCGCGGCCGTGCTGCTGGCCGGCGGCGCGGCGATCGTCGTCGCCACCCGACGCCGTAAGGCGACCCGCGCCTGACCCGAGGCCCCGCACACCCACACGGGTACGCCCCAGCCGCCTTGAGCGGCTGGGGCGTACCCGTACGGACGCGGCTCAGCGGTTCTCGACGTGCCGGACCGGACCCCGGCCGAAGGGGCGGTCGAGGCCACGGTTCCGCTCCCGCACGTCCGAGCCGTGGCTTCCGGGTGCCGGTGTCATTTCCCGGCGTACGCGTCGTACACGGTGACCGCCGACGCGTTGCCCTTCCTGTCGGCGATCCGGTGCTTGAAAGACACCGTCCTGCCCTTCGCCGGGTTCTCGTAGGTGACGTGGCCGTGGCTGACGGCGAGCCCGGTCCAGTGCCGGCCGCCGTCGTAGGAGACCGACACCGCGAGGGACTGCCTTCGGCCCTCGGTCTTCGTTGCCTTCGGTCTTCGTCGCCCTCGGCCGTCGTCACCGCCGGTCTTCACCACCGCCGACCTAGTCGGTGACGACCGTCTCCAGATACAGCTTCACGTACCGTGCCACGTCCACGTCCAGGGCCACGTCCACCAGGGCCTGTTCCCGGCCGCCGCCGTGGATCTCGGCCTCGCCCGGCCGGGGGCGGCGGTCGACGACGGTCTGGCCCCGGGTCGGTCCCGGGGCCAGGGAGACCTCGACCGGGAGCCGGCGGGTGGTCAGGCCGGCCGGGTCGGCGACGGCGCAGACCGCGCCGGCGTCGCCGAGACCGCCGGCCGGGTCGTCGCCGGCCGGGTCGTCGCCGTCCGGGTCCGGCGCGGCGGGCCGGTGCGCGAGCAGGTCACCGGCGAGCCGGGCGCCGGGTTCCGCACTCGCCCGCAGCCTCCGCACCTCCGCGCCCGGCACCACGACCCGCTGGAAGACGTCCAGGCCGTACATGGTGATCGGCACTCCGGCGGTGAGCAGGACCGCGGCGGCCTCGGGGTCGTGCCAGACGTTGAACTCGGCGACCGGCGTGGCGTTCCCGGTGGCGACCGCGCCGCCCATGAAGACGATCCGCTCGATGTTGCCGGTGACCTCGGGGTGGGTGCGCAGCAGGAGGGCGATGTTGGTGAGCGGCGCGGTCGGGACGAGGGTCACCGGGCGGGGCGAGGCGAGGATCTCGCGGCGGAGCAGGGTGACGGCGTCGACGTCGGCGGGGCGGCGGGCGGGCGCGGGCAGGCCCAGGTCCCCCATGCCGTCCGTGCCGTGCACATGGCGGGCCGACCGGGCCGCCTCGATGAGCGGCCGCTCGGCCCCCCGCGCGACGGGAACGTCCCCGGCCCCGGCCCGCTCCAGCACGGTCAGCGTGTTCCGGACCACCCCGTCCACGTCGGTGTTCCCGGCGACGCAGGTCACCGCCCGCAGATCGATCCCCGGATGCCGAACGGCGAACAGCAGGGCGAGGGCGTCATCGACACCGGTGTCACAGTCGATGATCACGGGGATGGGCTGACCGGTCACGGGGGGCTCCTTCCGTCAGCCCTGACTCTATGTGGCGGACGGAACGTTCCAGCGGGCGGACCCGCACCGGCCCACCGGCGGTCGCCCCTTGCCCCGGCTCATGCGTCCTTGAAGTAGTGCTCCTCCTCAAGGTCGGCCACGAGCCCGGCCTCCTTCGGCTCCCACCCCAGCAGCTCCCGCGTCCGCTCACTGTTCAACGGCATGTCGTAGGTGATCAGCGCACCGAAGAACCCGAAGTGCCCGGCGGCCCGCTCATCCGGGATGCTCTCGGCCGGAACCCCCAGCCGCGCCCCGATCACCTCGGCGATCTCCCGCACCGTGACGCCCTGCTCGGCCGCGGCGTGCAGTTGCGCTCCCGCGGGCGCCTGCTCCAGCGCCAGCCGGTAGAGCCGGGCGAGGTCCAGCGTGTGCACGGCGGACCACCGGTTCCCGCCGTCCCCGGCATAGCCGGAGACCCCCGTGGCCCGGGCGATCCGGATCAGTATCGGCAGGAACCCGCTCCGGTCCAGGGTGCTGTGCACGACCGGCGGTATCCCGACCAGCACGGTACGCACGCCCTGTCCGGTGAGTTCGCCGATCAGGCGCCCGGTGGCGGACCGGGGGTTGGCGTCGAGGGCCTGTGCGACGTGCTCGTTGCCGTCGCGCCCCATGCCGATCCCCAGGAGGGCCTTGCCGGTACCGGCGAGCACCTCGCCGAACGCCCGGGTCACCTCCAGGTCGGTGGCCGCGGCGCCGGCCATGTCCCCGGCGGCCATGGCCGCGTGGTCGAAGGCGAGATGGACGACGGCGTCGGCGTCGCGCGCTGCCGCCCGCAGCCCGTCCAGGTCCGCGAGGTCACCGCGGCGCACCTCGGCGCCCAGTGCCGCCACCGCCGCGGCGGAGTCGTCGGACCGGGCGAGGCCGACGACCTCGTGCCCGGCCCGGAGCAGTTCGGGGATGACGGCGGAGGCGATATGACCGCCGGCGCCGGTGACGAAGACACGCATGACAGCTCTCCCGGGAACGAGAAGAAGGTGATGTGACTCGGTACCGTCACCGTACACCGTGACGGTACCGAGTCACATCACTTAGGCTGTCTTCATGGCTCGATGGGAACCGAACGCACGACAGCGACTCGTGCAGGCCGCGATCGACCTGTTCGGCGAGCAGGGTTACGACAGCACCACCGTCGCCCAGATCGCCGAGCGGGCCGGACTGACCAAGACGACCTTCTTCCGGCACTTCCCGGACAAGCGCGAGGTGCTGTTCGCCGGGCAGGAGGTGCACGGCCGCCTCCTCACGGAAGGCGCCGAGGCCGCACCGGCCGCCGCGACCCCGCTGGAGGCGGTCGCCGCGGCCCTGGACGCCCTGACCGCGTCCTTCACCCCCGAACAGCGAGCGTTCGGCCCCCGCCTCAGCGCGGTCGTCGCCGGCCACACCGAACTGCGGGAGCGCCTGGCCTTCAAGGAGCTCGACCTCGCGGCGACCCTGACCGACGCCCTCCGCCGCCGCGGCGTCCCCGACCCCACCGCGAGCCTCGCCGCCGACCTGGGCATCCGCGCCTTCGCCACGGCCTTCGCCCGGTGGATCACCCCGGCGAACGACCAGCCCTTCCCCGAACTGGCCCGCGCCGCCCTCACCGACCTCCGCGAGGCAGCGGCCGCCCTCACCTGACGGCCGCCCTCCCCCGTCACCCGCACCCGGCCCCTGACTCGTCCCACAGCCCGGTCCCCCGCCCCGCCACCCGCTCCCCGATCCGCCGCACCAGCTCCGCCACCGGCACGGCACCCACCCGGCGTCCGTCCCGCAGCCGCAGGGCCGCCAGCCCCGCCTCGGCCTCGCGTTCGCCGATCACCGCCTGGTACGGCACGAGCCTGCCGTCGCGCACCCGCGCGCCCAGACTGCCCCGCTCGGGACCGGCGGCCTCGGCCCGCAGCCCGTCCGCGACCGCCGCCGCGACCAGCGCCCCGGCCTGCGCCAGCTGCGCCTCGGCGACCGGCAGGACCAGCAGCTGCACCGGCGCCAGCCAGGCCGGGAAGGCCCCGCCGTGCACGTCGAGAAGATGCGCGACGGCCCGCTCCACACTCCCGATCACGCTCCGGTGCACCATCACCGGCCGATGCCTGCCGCCGTCCGCCCCGACGTACCGCAGATCGAACCGCTCCGGCTGGTGGAAGTCGATCTGCACGGTGGACAGGGTCGACTCCCGCCCCGCCGCGTCCGCGATCTGCACGTCGATCTTCGGGCCGTAGAACGCGGCCTCCCCCTCGGCCTCCTCGTACGCCACGCCCGCCCCGTCCAGCACCTGCCGCAGCAGCACGGTGGCCCGCTGCCACAACTCCGGGTCGGCGACGTACTTCCCGCCCTCGCCGGGCAGCGAGAGCCGGTGCCGTACGGCGCTGATGCCGAGGTCGGCGTAGGCGCGGGCGATCAGCTCCAGGGCGGCGCGGGCCTCCTCGACGGCCTGGTCGAGGGTGCAGAAGATATGGGCGTCGTTGAGCTGGATGGCCCGCACCCGGGTGAGCCCGCCGAGGACACCGGACAGCTCGGCGCGGTACATGGCCCCCACCTCGGCGATCCGCAGCGGCAGTTCCCGGTAGCTGCGGGCCCGGGACCGATAGATCAGCGCGTGATGCGGGCACAGGCTCGGCCGCAGCACGACCTCCTCCGCCCCCACCCGCATGGCCGGGTACATGTCCTCGCGGTAGTGCGACCAGTGCCCGGAGATCTCGTACAGCTCGCGTTTGCCGAGGACGGGCGAGTACACGTGCCGGTACCCGGCCCGCCGCTCCGCGTCCCGGACGTACTCCTCCAGGGTGTGCCGTACGACCGCCCCGTCGGGCAGCCAGTAGGGCAGGCCCGCGCCCATCAGCGGGTCGGTGTCGAACAGGTCGAGTTCACGGCCGAGTCGGCGGTGGTCCTGCATGGCGGAGCTCCTTCGTCAAAGAGGCGAACGGTCCGCGACACGACAAAGCCCCGGGACGTTCTCCCGGGGCTTCGGACAGGTCGGATGTCAGCGCGCCGGGACGGTCTCCGGCGTCGTCGTACGGAACGGACACGGCAGGGCGCGCTTCATGCGGGACACACTAAAGACAAGACCGGCCACCTGACGAAAGGTTTTCCAGCCTGCTCCCCCAGTTCGCACGGGCCCCCTTCGACACCGTCCCCCCGGGGCGGAGGGGGTACCCCCCGGCCTCCCGCCTCCCGCCTCGCGCGGGGGCCGTGGTCCGCACAGGGTTCACTGCACCTGTTTTCGCTCGCAGACCTGCAACCTTCTGATCCGTAGGAGCGGGCAGCACGCTATGAAGGCTGCCTGCGGCCCCTCACTCCGTTCGCACAGGTTGGCGATCATGTGCGCCTGTGTGCCGTCGTTGCCGTCAGGGTTGCCGTCACCTCCGAGCGATGGTGTAGCAGCGATTCGACCTGGCCTCGCGCATCAGGCGTGGACTCGCAGCGACTAGGACGAGCCGGATGCGGACTTCCGTCACACCAGACCAACCCGCGCTCCTGCCCCCGCCCCGGTCTTGCCGTCGTCAGCCGAGATAGGGCCGCTCACGGGGCTCCAGGAAGTGACGGATCCGGAGCCGTTGCGTGTGGTGCATCGGCAGTTGGGGGATCTCTTCCGGCTGGACGAACCGCAACTCCGTGGACTCGTCCGAGATCGTGAGTCGGCCGCCGACCATGCGGGCGATGAAGCAGACGTTGAACTGCCTGCGCACCTCGCCGTCCGAGTAGGCGATGATGTGGCGAGGGTCGGTATATGTGCCCACGAGCCCGGTGATCTCCACGTCCAGACCCGTTTCCTCCTTCACCTCGCGGACGGCCGTTCCCGGGAGTGAGTCGGTCATCTCCATGCCGCCGCCGGGTAGCGCCCAGAGGTCGTTGTCCCGGCGGCGCTGAAGGAGGATGCGTCCTTCGCGGTCGGTAACCACTGCGGACGCGGCGACCACCAAGCTGTTCGGCTCCGGTGCTGCCGGGTCGTCGTAGTACTCGGTCCGTGCCATGGTCACCCTTCCGTCACCGGCGTCGCGGTCTCCCACACCGCGTCGAAGCTGCCGGCGTAGGTGTCGAACAGGCCGCCCTCTCCGCTGCGCCGAAGATGCCACACGGGAGCACCGTAGGCGTTGATGCCCCAGATGTGGGCATTGACCAGTACCTGGTCGTCCGCACGATAGATCGAGTTGTAGAGCGTGGTGGCGTGGGTCCGCACCTCGATGCCGGGTACCCCGGCGAGGGGGCGATAGTGCATGAGGGCAAGGCGGCACCGGGACTCGATCCCGTGGCCGAACTTCTCCTCCGCGCCGCGCTGTTGGACATTCACGCTGTCCGGATCACCGATCGCGACACGGACAGCACACCCGTCGGCAGCTCGCTCTCGCAACAGGTCGTTGAGCCGCGGGTACGCTTCATGCAGGAAGACGGCGGCATACACCAACACGTCGATGTGCTCGTGGGCCTGGGCGAGCACAGACGCGCGTGCTCGACGAAGCCGCCGCGGCCGGTGTCCCCCGAGTGCATTCACCGGGGGTGAGGTCACCATGCACCCCGACGCGCCGACCCTGATCGCGCACGCGCTGAAGCTCGGTCTGGCGGTCGAGGTGTACAGCAACATGGTCCACCTGAACGAGAATTGGTGGAGCCTGCTCCGGCGGGAGAACGTCAGCCTGGCCACGTCGTACTACGGCCAGGAACGCACACAACGCGGTCACCGGGCGGAACAGTCACGCCCGCACCCGAGCGAACATCGTGAAGGCGGTGACGGAGAACATCCCGATCCGAGTGTCTGTGATCGTCCCCGATCCATCCGACACCGGAGAGGAGACGAAGCGGGAGCTGGCGGCCCTGGGCGTGCGAAACGTTCGCGTCGATCACATCCGACCCTTCGGGCGCGGGGCGAACGGGCAGGAGCCGTGCACGGACGGCCTCTGCGGGCGATGCGGGGACGGGCGCGCGTCCATCAGTCCAAGCGGCTCGGTCTCCCCGTGCGTGTTCTCCACATGGCTGAGCGTGGGAAACGTCCAGGATGCGCCCCTGGGCGCTATCCTCGGCGGCCCCGAGATCGCACAGGCCAACGCGACCGTTCGAGCGGGGCGCAACATCGGCGGCTCCCCGCAGCTGCGGCCCCGACAGCCCCTGCGGCCCGGACAACGACGACGCCCGACCCTGTACTCCCGACACCGACGACGAGTGCTCTCCGGGGACACCCGGAAGTGAGTGCACCCCGAGGAACTGAACGGACCATGGACGCCGCTCTTGCCGAATCCGCGATCCTCCCCTTGATCGAGGAACACACGGGCCCTGTGGCCGGGATCCACAGGACCGAGCGCGGCTTCAGCTCGGATCTGACGGCCGTGGTCGACTGCGCCAGGGGTCCCTTCTTCGTCAAGGCCATGCGCAACCGGCCGGGCGGCCGGCGGGAGTCTCTCATCAGGGAAAGGCGGATCAACGCCTACCTCGGGCACATCTCCCCGCACCTGCTGTGGGACGTGGAAGCCGAAGACTGGTCGGTCCTGGGCTTCGAAGTGGTCGACGGCCGGTCGTCCGACTTCGCTCCCGACTCGCCTGACCTGCCCCTGGTGGTCGACGTAATCGGCGAGATCGGCCGGCTGCCCCTTCCGCGGATCGCCCAGGACTGGCCCGAGACGCGATGGGACCGGTTTGCCTCGGACAGCTCGGTGGCCGAGTTGTTCCGGGGTGACTCGCTTCTCCACACGGACATCAATCCGAGCAACTTCCTCGTCGTGAAGCGGCGGGTGTGGGCCGTGGACTGGGCGTGGCCGACCCGGGGCGCGGGGTTCATCGATCCTGCTCTCCTGGTGCTCCAGCTCATTGCAGCCGGGCACACGCCGGACCGTGCCGAGAAGTGGGCAGAGGGATTGACCGCATGGCGTGAGGCGGCCCCGCAGGCGGTCGATGCCTTCGCCGCCGCGAACCTCCGGATGTACCGGGCCGCTGTCGGCCGGAAGCCCGAAGCGGACTGGCTCATGGCCATGGTCGACGCGTGTCAGGCATGGACCGAACACAGAGGGGTGGCCCCGGCGTAGCTGGACGTCGGGTGGTCAGCGAACGGGGACGCTCACCCGGACGGACCGGAGCGGTGGTAGGCGGGCGCCAGTGGTGATGGCGTGATCTCACGCGTCCCACCGCTCCTGTTCCCGGAGAGGCCCCGCCATGAGAGTCATCGCCTCCGGTCTTGCCGTGGCCGGCCTGCTCGCCGTCTCCGCCTGTACGGCCGGCCCGCCGCCGGAAACGTCCGCTCCGGGCGCCTCCCCGGCGGCGAACGCGACCGCCGCCGAGCGGGCCGCCCCCGCTCCCGCCAGCCCGGCCGCCTCGCCCGGCACCCCGGCGCTCACCCCCGGGCAGGCCCAGTCGGCGCTGATCGGCGAGGCCGACCTCGGGGTGCCGTGGACGGCCGGCGACTCCACCGCCACCTGGCACGACGGTCTGCTCAAGGCCGTCGCCGGGCAGCCCGACTGCCAGCGCCTGCTCGACGCCCTCTACGCCGACGAGCTGCTCGAACCGGCCGGCCCGCACGCCGTCGCCGTCCTCGACGACGGCGACGACGACGCCCAGCTCCGCTACCAGGTCTACGCGAGCCGCGCCGCCGACGTGGACCGGACCCTGGCCTGGCTGCGGGCGGTGCCCGGCGTCTGCGGGCAGTTCGCCGCGCAGACCACCTCGGCCGGGACCGAGACCGTCCAGGTCGCCGACTCCCGGCTGCCGGAGTTCGGCGAGGCCCGGCAGGGGCTGCGGGTCACCCTCACCGCACAGCCCTCCCCGGACGACGATCCCACCACCCTCACCGTCGACGTCGCCGTCGTCCGCGTCGGCGACGACGCGATCGTCCTCACCGCCGGCGCCCTCGGCACCCTCCCGACGGACACCGCCGGACAGACCCTCGACATCGGCGTCCGGCGCCTCGCCCAGGTACGGGAACAGGGCCGGGCACAGGCGTAGCACCCGGCCCCCGGTCCCGACGGTCAGGGCAGGATCGCGTCGACGTAACCGCCGTCCACCCGCAGGGCGCCCCCGGTCGTCGCCGACGCCTGCTCGGAGCTGAGGTAGACGACCATGTGGGCGATCTCCTCCGGCTCGATCAGCCGTTGCAGCAGGGACTGCGGCCGGTACTCGCGCATGAACCTCCGCTGCGCCTCCTCCCACGGCAGCTCCCGGTCCACGAGTCCGTACACGAAGTCCTCGACACCGCCGGTGTGCGTGGGGCCCGCGATGACCGAGTTCACCGTCACGCCCGTACCGGCCGCCTTCTTGGCGAAGCCGCGGCTCACCGCCAGCAGCGCGGTCTTCGACATCCCGTAATGGATCATCTCCGCCGGGATGGCCACCGCCGAGTCGCTGGCGATGTACTGCACGCGCCCCCAGCCGCGTTCGGTCATGCCCGGCAGATACAGCCGCGTCAGTCGTACGGCGGCGAGCACGTTGACCTCGAAGTAGCGGCGCCATTCGTCGTCGCTGAGCTCCAACGGGTCGGCGGCCCCGAAGACCCCCAGGTTGTTGACGAGGATGTCCACCCGGGGCAGCAGCTCCGTCGCCCGGGCCGCGCCCTCGTCGGTGGAGACGTCGGCGGCCACCGGCACCAGGTCGGCGCCGGGGGCCTGCTCGGAAAGCGCCCGCACGCTGTCGGCCACCCGGCGTTCGTCACGGCCGTTGACGCCCACGCGGGCCCCGGCCCGCGCGAGCCCCACGGCGATGGCCGCACCGATCCCCTGCGTGGAGCCGGTGACCAGTGCGGTGCGTCCTGTCAGATCGATACGCATGGGCGGGAGGGTTCCCTTCGTACGCCGGTGAATGCCGGGGGGGGGTTCGTGTGCCGGTACCTACGGTTGCCACCGTCCGTCATGCGGGGCGGCACGACCCGGTCACCGGAGCCGAACGGGCTACGGCGTCTCGTACGGGTCCGACGGCTGCCGCACCGTGTGTGCCGACTTCGCGTCCAGCACCGGCGGCCAGGCCGCGTCCGAGCCCAGCCTGCCCTTGGGGTGCCAGATGCCGGTGACGGTGACCCAGGTGTCGGTGAGCGGCGCGTCCTCGCCCCTGATCTCCACCTTGCTGGTGGTGGCGTCGGCGGCGCAGCAGGTGACCATCAGCCGGGTGAGATACCAGGTGCCACCGTCGGAGCCGGACGTGACGAAGCCCGTCATGCGGACGGTACGGCCCGTCAGCGAGCGCCCGCTGTCGTAGATCGCCCGTGAGCTGAACTCGGCGAGCGTCAGCGGCACCGGGTTCCCGGCGGGCAGCGCCGGGAAGGCCCCGACCCCCTGCGCCGCCCGCTGCGCCGCCTCGCGCTCCGCGCTGTACGAGCCGAGCGCGGGCGGCGGGAAGAGGAGCAGGGCGAGAGCGGGGAGGGTGAGCAGCCAGGCGATCCGGGGGCCGTGGTTGTGGTGGTGGTCCTCGTCCTGAACCGTGAGGCTCTTCAGGACCGCCGTCGTGAGGCCCAGCAGGATCAGGGCGATGCCGGAGGTGATCAGGTACGGGCGCAGGGACGCCTGGACGTACCTGAGGTACAGGTCGCCGAAGAGGGTGATCCGCAGGACCGCCGCGCCGACCAGGCAGAGCAGCACCGGTCCGCCGTAACGGCTCACAGCAGCCACCACCCCACCAGCACGGACGACGACAGCGCCACCAGCCAGGTCGCCGAGGAGAAGCGGAGCGCGAAGCCCCGGCCGAAGGTGCCCGCCTGGAGGGCGATCAGCTTGAGGTCGACCATCGGGCCCACCACCATGAACGCCAGCCTCGCCGTGGCCGGGAAGGCGCTGAGCGAGGCGGCCACGAAGGCGTCGGCCTCGCTGCACACGCACAGCACGACGGCGAGCACGGCGAGGAGGGGGACGGCCGTCCACGCGGAGCCCGTGAAGACGTCCAGGACCGATCTGGGCACGGCGATGTTGAAGGTCGCCGCGGCCGCCGCGCCCAGCACCAGGAAGCCGCCGGCGTGCAGGAAGTCGTGCTGGAGGCCGGTGACGAAGGCACGGGCGCCGGTGGCGTGGGAGTCCTGGGCGGGGCGGGGCGGGCGCAGCCACTCGGCGCGGCCGAACCGTGCCCACAGCCAGCCCATCACCACCGCGGTGCCGAGGGAGGCGAGCAGCCGGGCCAGGACCATCTCGGGCCGGCCGGGGAACGCGATCGAGGTCGCCACCAGCACCACCGGGTTGATGGCCGGTGCGGAGAGGAGGAAGGCGAGGGCCGCGGCCGGGGCGACCCCGCGGCGCATCAGGCTGCCGGCCACCGGGACGGAGGCGCACTCGCAGCCCGGGAGTACGACGCCGGCGGCCCCCGCCACGGGGACGGCGAGGGCCGGGTTGCGGGGGAGGAGGCGGGTGAACACCCGTGCCGGGACGAAGGCGCCGATCGCCGCGGAGACGACGGTGCCGAGGAGGAGGAAGGGGACGCCCTGGACGGCGACCGCCGTGAACACGGTCCACCAGGCGGCGACCGGTGGGGTGTAGAGGTCCAGGGCGAGGGTGGGGCCGAGGACGGAGGCGACGGTCGCGATGGCGAGGAGGGCGGTGCCGCCGAGGACCACGTGGACGACGGCCCGTGTCAGGAGACGCAGGCCGTCGGCTACTGTCCGTTGGTCTTGCACGCGGGGGACGCTAGTGAATCGGGCTGTTGATCGGCACAGAGATGGCTGTGTGTCGGGTGCAGCTCCGGTGGGGGCTGGTCGCGCCCACGCGGCGGAGCCGCACATCGATACAGCCCCGCGCCCCCAACGGGGCGCTACGACCCCGCCCACGAAAGTGTGAACGGGATTCAGGTCCCGCAGCGCATCGCCCGCCGCGTTCGCCGGGTCCCGGTCCCACACCGTGAAGTCCGCCCAGCGGCCCGGCGTCAGTGTGCCGCGCAGGTGGGACTCGCCCGTCAGGTGGGCCCTGCTGTCGATCGTGCGACAACTACCGGACGGTAGCGGCGGCCCCTACAGCGGCGGCTGGGCCGGTGCCGGGCCCAGGGTCGTGGTGCCGGGGGCCGTACGGTGGCCGAGGCCCGTGCGGTAGGCGTCCAGGGCCGCCTCCACCCGGCCGGTGCGGCGCAGCAGATCCCCCAGCAGCCGGCACAGGTCCGCCAGGTCGCCGGCCGCGCCCGCCCGCTCCAGCAGGCTCAGGGCGCGGACGTAGTGCTCCTCCGCGGCCTCCGTCTCCCGGGCGTCCTCGGCGATGATGCCGAGCAGGCGGTGCGCGGCGGCCGCGTGGACCGCGCCGCGCTCGGAGGAGAAGTCGCCGAGCACGTCGTTCAGCAGTGCGGCGGCCTCCTCGGACTTGTCCCGGCGGTGCAGTACGTCGGCGAGCTCTACGGCGGCCTGGCTGCGGTACAGGGCCGCCCGGGTCTCCGACAGCATCGCCAGGGCCTCTCGCAACTCCCCTTCCGCGCGCTCCAGTTCACCGTTCTGGGCGCAGACGTAGCCACGCATCCAGTGGCAGTTGGCGAGTTCGGTGCGGAGCTGGAGCTGGCGGTACAGCTCGGCGGCCTTGGCCAGCGAGGCGTCGGCCTCCGCGACCCGGCCCTCGGCGAGCAGGGTGCGGGCGACGGAGCGGTGCATCCGGGCGATCAGCGCGGGGTCGCCGGCCTGCGGGGCGAGGGCGAGGGCGAGTTCGGCGGCCTGGGCGGCGCGGGCGTGGGCGCCCATGTCCATGTACGGGCCGATGGCGGACGCGTAGAGGAGCAGGAGCGCGTCGGGGTCATGCAGCCCGCTGCGGTTCAGTTCGTCGAGCGTGGTCTCAAGGAGGTAGACGGCGTAGCGGAGTTCACCGGCCAGATAGTGGCTGACGGCCCGGCCGCGGATCGCCGGGACGCGCACCGGCAGCGGCTCGTCGGCCGTCCACAGCTCGGCCCGTTCGAAGAACTCCCGGGCCCGGCCCAGCTCGCCGGTGTCCAGGGCGCACTCGCCCATCCCGAGCAGCGCGGTGGCCTGCTCGACCGTCAGCCCGTGCGCCTCCGCCTCCTCGAAGAGGGCGGCGTACAGGGCGGCGGCCTCCTCGGCCGCGCCGGTGGCCAGGGTGCGCTGGGCCTCGGTGAGCCGCAGCCTGAGGTCGGTGGCGAGATGGGCGGGGCGCCCGCTGGCCAGCTCCTCGAAGCCGACGCCGAGCCGCCCGGCGATGTGCCGCAGCGCCTCGTCGGAGGCCCGTACCCGCCCGGCCTCCAGTGTGGAGATGTAGGCCGGTGTGTAGGCCGGCTCGGCCAGCTGCCGCTGGGTCAGCCCCCGTTCGGTGCGCAGCTGCTGCACCCGCCGCCCGACGGTCACCGGATCGTCCCGTTCCTGCATTCTGTCACTCCCCCCAACTCCCCCTGGACCCCTTGCCGTTGAGCTCTGTAAGCCCCTAGGTTAAACGGCGAATTAAACACGCTTAACCCGCCCCTGTCGTTGCGAGGTCGCCGTGCTCGGACGCACATCCGCACGCCCCACCGCACTCCCCCACTCCCGGCTTCGCTCGATCGGGGGGACCCCCACCGTCCGTAGTGTGGCAGCTGCCGTGATCGCGGTGGCCGCACTCATCACGGCCGCGAACGCGGGCCCGGCCAGAGCGACGGACGACGGCTCCCGCTCCACCGCCCCGGCCACCGCCGAACACGCCCCCCGCTGACCCCTCTCACCCGCCGACGGGACAACCGCCGTCCCGCCGGGGGCACTTCGTTCCCGCTCCCGGTTCGACGACCGGCTCGCCCAGGTGAAGCCGGCTTCGGCGCATACGCCCGGCCCGAACCGCGGCGGAGGAACCCCGGTGCTGGTTGTCAGTGGCATGTCCTAGTCTTCATCGCATCCGCCACACGCGGCCCACTGCACACGCACACATGTGGGCCGCGGTCCGTGGCACCCACTTCGTTCGATCCGGGGGGTTCGAATCAGCGTGCGTATGCGCACCCGCACCGTCACGGCCGCCACCACCCTGGCGGTCCTCTTCAGCTCCGCGGCCCTGGCCGCCACACCGGCCTTCGCCGACACCAGCGCCCCGCTGCCGGTCAAGTCGACCGGTGACATCGTCGTCGACGGCGTCCACCAGCAGGTCTTCATCAGCGACCCGAGCAACGGCAAGATCGTGGTGACCGACTACTCGGGCAACGTGCTCAAGCAGCTCACCACCGACCTCTCCGGTGTCACCGGCCTTGAGCTGTCCGCCGACTCCGGCACCCTCTACGCGGCCGTCCGGGACCTGGACGCCGTCGCCGTCATCGACACCGCCACCGACGCCGAGACCGCCCGCTACGCCGTGGGCGACAAGCCGCGCAGCGTCGCCCTCGCGGACGGCAAACTGTGGTTCGGCTACGGCGATTCCGCCGAGGGCAACATCGGCTCCGTCGACCTGACGAACGACCAGCACGACGTCACCCTCAACCAGGACAACAGCTGGTACTCGGCTCCCGTCCTGGACGCGGCACCGGGCACCGACATCCTGGTCGCGGGCGACCGCGACACCAGCCCCGCCTCGCTGACCTCCTACGACGTCTCGTCGGGCACCGCGACCCAGCTGGCCCACATCCGCACCGACGGCAGCAACGTCAACGACCTCCAGGTCACCCCCGACGGCAAGGACGTCGTGGTGGCCAGTGGGGCGCCGTACTACCACCAGGTGTACAAGACCTCCGACCTCAGCGAGGACGGCAAGTACACCAGCACCGCCTACCCGAACGCGGTCGCCATCGCGCCCGACGGCACGGTCGCGGGCGGCAGCTTCGCCTGGTACGACCCGGACGTCTACATCTTCCACCCGGGCAGCAGCGAGGCCGTGCGCACCTACGACTTCCCCAACACGGGCACGTCCAGCGGCGCCGACACGCTCGCCGACGGCGGCCTGGCCTGGACGCCGGACGGCTCCCGGCTGTTCGCGGTGACGTACAACGACGCGGACGTGTACTCCCTGCGCGAGTACGACACCCCGGGCCGGGCGGCCACCACCGTCACGGTGAACGCCCCGGCGACGGCGACCCGCGCCAAGCAGCTCACCGTCACCGGCACGGTCACCTCGACGACCCCGCTCCCGGCCGGCACCCAGCTCGCGGTCACCCGCACCGACCTGGAGTCCCCGAACGGCAAGGCGCTGCCCGCCGTCACGGTCAAGGCCGACGGCACCTACTCCTTCACCGACACCCCGCCGGCCGGCGGCAAGGTGACGTACCAGGTCTCCTACGCGGGCGACGCCGACCACACGGCCGCCGCCGCCAAGGACACCGTGGACGTCTCCCGCGCCAAGCCGACGCTGACGCTGAACAACAACGGCAAGGTGTACGCGTACGGGCAGGACGTGAAGTTCACGGCCCACCTCGGGACGACGTACAAGAACCGCACAGTGGAGATCTGGGCCGACCCGTTCGGCTCGGACAAGCCCAACAAGCTGGTCAAGTCCGGCAAGGTCGACTCGCACGGCAACCTGTCCGCCACTCTGGACCTCAAGCGTGACACCAAGGTCACCGCGAAGTTCACGGGCGACGCCCGCTGGCAGCCGCGGTCGGTCTCCAGTTCGGTGGGCGCCAAGGTGAGCGTCTCCATGACCGTCACCCGCCAGTACAAGACGAAGACCGCGTGGGGGCAGAAGTACTACGTCTTCCACAAGACCAAGAACCCGCTGTTCACCACCAAGATGGCCTACTACACCGGCCGTTCGCAGCGGTTCGACTTCCAGGTCTACTACCAGGGCACGTGGTACTCGGACGACTCGAAGTACTTCGCACTGGCCACCAGCGGGATCTCCCAGGTCGAGTTCACCGGCAGCCACAAGGACGACGTCGGCTGGCGCTTCCGGGTCCGTTCCGACTACATCAACGGCCCGTCCGGCGACACCGTCAACTCCACGACCTACGGCGCGTGGAAGTACTTCACCTTCACGAGCTAGTACCGGTGACTCAGCTGGTCTGAAGCTGCCGCAGATGCTGCTGGACATGGTCCAGGGCACCTTCCCGGCGGCCCGGCACCCTGAGTCTCAACTCCGCGAGCGCGGGCCCGAGTTCACGGGCCCGCGCCGCGTCCTTGATGGCGCCCCACTGGTGGTGGGCCCGGTCCACGGCCGTCTCGACGGCCGGTGCGTCGGCCGGCTGCCCGGCGGCCAGCCGGGCGTGCGCGACGGTCAGCCAGGTACGGCAGCTGCGCGCCGCGTCCCCCGCGAACATCGCCAGGTCGGCCCGTACTTCGGACCAGTGCAGGGCGTCCTCGGAAGCCGGCCCGTGCGCCCGCGCGGCGGCCTCCTCCCAGCGGGCGGCGAGCCCGTCCGCCTCCGCGTACCGCCCGCCCCGCGCGGCCGTGCTGATGACGTCGTGCGGATCCCCGCTGTCCGGGGTGTGGGTGCTGAACAGAATGCTGCCGGCGGCCTCGGCGCCGAGCCGCGCGAGCACCTGCTGGTGCAACTGCGTCATCGGCGGCCGGTGCCCGCTGCGCAGCACGGTCGCCACGGCCTTCATGTACGACGGCGCCGCGACCTCCCGCCGGGCCGGCGGCGGTGCGATACGCCCGTGCACGGCGTTGTTGCGCCCGGAATCCAGGGGCACGGTACGCAGCCACTCCCAGGTCTCGTGGTCGGCGTGCAGATCGAGGACGAGCGTGGTCGCCCCGGCCGGCCGCAACCGCAGCTCCTCCCGGATCCAGTGCCAGGGCAGGCCGGTGTAGCGGACGGTGGCGGGCGTGGTCCGGGCCAGCGCGAGATGCGGCAGCCGCTGCTTGCGGTCCAGGTGCAGCTGGCCCGTGACGAACAAGGTCAGCGGGCCGGGGGCGGCCGCGGCGGCCCGCAGCCGGGTCAGCACGGCCTGCGGCTCCAGGGGGTCGGCGAGTTCGACGACGTTGGCGGTGTCGGTGCCGGAGAGTATCGCCGGGGGGACGGCCGCGAGCACGGGGAGCACGGAGGCCGCGTCCACCAGACACCCCTTGCCGGTCGGCGAGGCCGCGAGCAGCAGCACGGTTCCGGGCATCGGCCCTCCCCTTTGTTCCCCAGGTCCACTTACGTCAGCACGGTAACCGCTGCGCCTGCAAAGCGGAGGGTGTGGGAGAGGTTTGGGGTGGGATGGGAGTGTTCCGGGAGGCGGGAGAGCACGACCGGCCGGGGGCCTGTGCCCGCGGGCCTCTTGACGGCCACCGCGTTCCGCGCCTCGCCGTTGCCCGTCAGGGCGTCGCCGTTCTGCGGATCGCGAAGATCGTGGTGTCGTCGGAGAGGCGGCCCCGGCTGTGCCGCAGTACGCCGTCGCGGAGGTGGGCGACCAGGAGGGCCGGGTCGGAGGTGGCGGCCCGGGCGGCCTCCTCGGGCAGCGCGTAGAACTCGCCGTCCGCGTTCCGCGCCTCGGTGACGCCGTCCGTGGTGACCAGGAGGGTCTCGTCGGCGGCGAGGGTGACGGTGCGGGTCGGCGGGAGGCCGGAGGCCGTCGCCAACTCGGCCATGCCCAGGGGGAGTCCGTCGCCCTGCGGCAGCGCGCGTACCCCCGTCGGCCCCACCGCCAGCGGCGGCTCGTGGCCGAAGTTGACCATCTCCACCGCGTCCCGTACGCCCGGCGGAAAGCCCAGCAGCACCGCCGTGGCGAACCGGTCGCCGTCGTCGCGGCCCAGCGCGACCGTGTGGCCCCGGTGGCGGAGCATCCGGGTCTCCAGCCGGCCGGCCACCGTCGCCAGGTCCTTCTCGTGATAGCCGGCCTCACGGAACGTGCCCAGCAGCGCGGCCGCCGCCTCCACCGCGCCCAGCCCCTTGCCCTGCACGTCCCCGACCAGCACCCGGGTGCCGTGCGGGCCCGGCTGGATGTCGTAGAAGTCGCCGCCGACCCGGGCCACCGTGTCGGCGGCGAGATAGACCTCCGCATGGTCGAGGCCCGCCCACCCCGGCGGCAGCGGACGCAGCACGGTACGGCGGGTCGTCTCGGCGATGTCCCGCATGTGCAGCAGCCGCCGCTCGCTGCCCGCCCGGACCGCACAGGCGAGTATGGCCAGCAGCCCGGCGAAGGCGACCAGGATGAAGTCGGGCAGCCCGGCCTGGTACTGGTGCGGCCAGACGCTGTCCACGGCGATGTAGTCGAGGACCGCCAGCACCGCGAACACGGCCGTCGCCCAGACCCCGCAGATCGCCGCCGCGATCCCGGGGACCAGCACGATCCAGGAGATGATCCGGAACCGTTCCGTGGTGTTGAGGTCGACCGCGGTGATCCCGGCCAGCAGCAGCAACGGCGCCGCCCAGGAGAAGCTCCGGCCCCGGGCCCACTGCAGAGGCTGCCGGCGCGGCAGATCCTGCCACCGCCGCGGGGCCGGGTGGTCGGTCACGACAGTCAGGGAAACACGCTCCGGGACCCGCCGCATGTCGTGGCCGTCGTACCCGGTTCGTACGGCCGACTTGCCAGGGGGTACCCGCAGGTGTGCTCTGGAACCTGGGGGCGAGGAGAGAGGAGCACTCTCATGGCTCAAGCGGCACCCACGACCGGCGGTATGCCCCGGCGCGGCCCCACGCCCGACATCTTCAGCCCGCACACCCACTTCATGGCCAGAGTGGCCTTCCCGGTCGTGACCGGGCTGATCTACGGCTACTGGGCGGCCGCGAACCGGCGCAGCGGCGGCCCCATCACCGGCTGGAACCTGCTGTTCGGCTTCGTGACCGCGATCGTCTTCGCGCTGGTGCTGTTCGGTGTGCTGACGATCGCCCCGCGGCTGCGGCGGGAGGTGCACGCGCTGATGTGGACGGCGTTCATAGGGATCGCCTTCGGGTTCCTGTACAGCCAGAGCGGAGAGTCGATCCTGCGCTCCACCGGCATGTCCCTGGCGGTCGCGGCGGTGGCCTTCGTCGTGATGTTCTACCGGTTCTACACGCACGAGGACGCGGTGGGCCATCGCATCCGGTGACCGCACCCGCCCACGCGTGGGCCCCGGCCGTGCCGGCCGGGGCCCACGCGTTTCCCCTTTTTCCCTCACGGGTTGCTTCCCCTCACGGCCGCCGGGCCGCCCGAGGGCACCCCGCGGCACCCCTGCGGAGCCGCTCCGGCCGTTCGGCCACTCCGGCCACTCCGCCAGGCAGGAGACCTCCGCAGAACCAGGAAACACCCGTTCGGGCCAGCCCTCCACCGGAGCGCGGCGCCCCAAGGGTTTCCGGCGCCCGGCCGCCCGCCCCTGGCCGCCGTGTCGTCCGTTCGGCTCGACCTGACGCCCCGCCGTGCCCCGGATGCAGTCACCCCGCTCGCCTGACCTGCCCTCAGGGGCTTGCCTGGAAGCGTGCCCTCAGTGCCCCCAGTGCCGCCAGGGCCCGCGCGGCCCGTACGGCGCACCCGGGCCGTAAGTCTCCGGATCGCCCTGTCGGCCCTGCTGATCGCGCTGTCCTGTCTGCTGCTGCCGTTCGGCGCGCTGGCGGCCTGGGCGGCCTACGGGCTGGCGGACACCGGACAGTACGTCAGCTCGATGGCGCCGCTCGCCGACGACCCGGACGTCCGGGACGCCGTGGCGGACACCGTCGGCGAGGGCATCATGCGCGAGGTGGACGTCGGCCGGCCGATGCAGGGCACGGTGGCACCCTTCGTGCGCGAGGCGGTCCGCTCCTTCACCCAGACCCGGGCGTTCCGGCTGGCCTGGGACGCGGGCAACCGGGCGACCCACGACGCGGTCCTGCGCGCGCTCCAGGACGAGCGTGAGGAGGCCGTGACCGTCGACCTCGCCCCGGTCACCGCCCAGGTCAAGGACCAGCTCACCCAGGACCATGTGCCGCTCGCGGCCCGTATCCCGGTCCAGCACACGGCCGTCGCGGTACTTCCGGCGGCGGAACTGGACCGACTCCGGAAGGGGTTCCACGTGCTTGAGGTCGCCGGCTTCTGGCTGCCCGTCGCGGCCGTCGTCTTCGCGGTCGGCGGTGTCGCCGTCGCCGTCCACCGCCGCCGTGCGGTGCTGGCGACCGCGCTGGGTACGGCGCTGGGCGGCGCCCTGCTGGGGCTCGCCCTCACCGTCGGCCGCCGGCTCACCCTGGCCGGTCTGCCGTCCGACGTCTCGCACCCGGCCGCGGCCGCCGTCTACGACGCCCTGACGTCCACCCTGCGCACGGTCTCCTGGCTGCTGCTGGGCCTGGGCCTGACGGTGGCCGCGCTGGCCTGGCTCGCCGGACACGTCCGCCGGCGTCGCGGCGGGGAGCAGGAACCGGCCCCCGACACGCCCGATTCCGCTTCCCTCAGGGCGGATTCACAGCCTGCCGGCCAGAACATGCCCATCCCGTAACCGGCCGCTCCAGCGGCGGACACACGGTGGGCGTCCCGGCCGGGCACCGTGGCGGAACGACGGCCACCGGTACGGAACACCGGCGGCCGACGTGAGCTGAGGAGCCCCCACCCGATGATCCGTCTCACCGCGCGCCGTGCCACCGTCGTCCTCGGTGCCGGCCTCGCCCTGTCGATCGCCGCCGCCCTGCCGGCGCAGGCCGCCGACGTCACCGAGGCCCAGTGGCTGTCCGACGTCGCCGCCGTCACCGGCCCCGCGCAGAGCTACATCGACTCCCGTGCCGCCGCCGCCAACACCTCCGGCGCCAAGCTCGCGATCGTCCTCGACATCGACAACACCTCGCTGGAGACCTACTTCGAGGGCGGCATCACCGTCCCCGCCACCCCGCCGGTGCTCCCCCTCGCCCAGGACGCGCACGCCAAGGGCGTCAGCGTGTTCTTCGTCAGCGCCCGCAGCGACCTGTTCAACCTGGTGACCAAGTCCAACCTGACCTCGGTCGGTTACCCCGTGGACGGCCTCTACGCGCGGACGGTCGCACAGCTGCTGACCGAGTCCATCGCGGACTTCAAGACCTCCCAGCGCAAGGCGATCGAGGCGAACGGCTACGACATCGTCGCCAACATCGGCAACAACGCCACCGACCTGTCGGGCGGTTACGCCGACACGACGTACAAGCTCCCCGACTACGACGGACTGCTGGACTGACGTCCCAGGGGGCGGTGCGCCGCGAGTTCCGCGAGCGTGCGCAGCGCCCCCACCAGCTCGGGCTCGCCCGCCGAGGCGAGCCCGAGCCGTACCGCGTCCGGGGTCCGTTTCGGGTCGACGCGGAAGGCGGTGCCGGGCGTGATCCCGATCCCGTGCGCCGCCGCGGCCGCCGCGAAGCCGTCCGCCCGCCAGGGCGCGGGCAGCTCCCACCAGGCGAAGTACCCGCACGGATCGGCCCGTACGGCGAACCCGTCGAGCAGCTCGCGGACGAGCCCCTGCCGCCGCCCGGCCTGCGTCCGCTTGGCCGCGACGAGCCGCGCCACGGTCCCGTCCCCGATCCACCGCACGGCCGCCTCCAGCGCGAACGCCCCCGGCCCCCACCCCCCGGACCGTACGGCCGCCGCCACCGCGTCCACCCGGTCCCGCGGTACGACGACGAACCCGACGGTGAGACCGGGCGCGACCCGCTTGGAGAGCGAGTCGACGACATGGACGAGGCCGGGCGCGAGCGCGGCGAGCGGCGGCTCGGGGCCGGTGCCCAGAAACGACCAGACCCGGTCCTCCACGACCGGCAGCGCCAAGTCGTCCACACACCGGGCGAGTTGGAGCCGCCGCTCGGTCGGCACGGTCAGGGACGTCGGGTTGTGCAGGGTCGGCTGGAGGTAGAGGGCGGAGAGCGGGGCGGACCGGTGGGCGGCGCGCACGGACTCGACGACGGGCCCCTGCTCATCCGTCGCCACCGGGACGAGCGTGACGGAGAGCCGGGCCGCGACCTCCTTGACCAGCGGATACGTCAGCGGCTCGACCCCGACCCGGCCGCCCGGCCGGACCAGCGAGGCCAGGGTGGCGGCGACGGCCTGCCGGGCGTTGCCGGTGAAGAGGACGCGGCCGGGTTCGGGCCGCCAGTCGCCGGTGGCGAGCAGCGCGGCGACGGCCTCCCGGGCCCGCGGGGTGCCGTCGGCGGCGCCGGTGCGCAGCGCGTCGCCGAGCGCGTCGGGCCGCAGCAGGGGCGCGAGGGCGGGCGCCAGCAACTCCGACTGCCCAGGCACGGAGGGGTAGTTGAGCTCCAGGTTGACGCGAGCGGTGCCGTCCTCGACCAGCGCGCGCCCCTGCGGGGTGACTTCGGTGGCCCGGACGAAGGTGCCGCGCCCGACCTCGCCCACCACCAGCCCGCGCCGCACCAGTTCGGCGTACACCCGCCCGGCGGTCGAGGCGGCGATCCCGTGCCGTCGCGCGAACGCCCGCTGCGGAGGCAGCCGTTGCCCGGTCCGCAACCGCCCCCGCGCGATGTCCAGCGCGATCCGGTCGGCGATCCCCCGAAAGTCGTCCACGCCCCGTCCCCCTGTCCACATTGCACCGAGGGCAAAGATCTTATTGCACCGAGAAGTTGGCGGCGCCTAGGGTCGTCCACATGCCCCCCTTCCTCGCATACGACGACATTGACCCCCAAACCTCCCGCACCCCCTTGCTCCTGATCCACGGCCACCCCTTCGACCGCACGATGTGGCACCCCCAGCGCACCACCTTCGGCCCCTCCCGCCGGGTCATCGCCCCCGACCTGCGCGGCTACGGCGCCTCCCCGGTCACCCCCGGCCGCACCCCGCTCTCCCGCTTCGCGGCGGACCTCGAGGACCTCCTCGACGCGCTGAAGGTGGAGACCTGCGTTCTCGTGGGCCTGTCGATGGGCGGCCAGATCGCCATGGAGTGCTACGACCGGTTCGGCACCGACCGCGTGCGGGGCCTGGTCCTCGCGGACACGTTCCCCACCCCGGAGACACCGCAGGGCCGGCTCGCCCGCAACGCCATGGCCGACCGCCTGCTCCGCGAGGGCATGCGGGGCTATGCCGACGAGGTCCTGGAGAAGATGGTCGCGCCCTACGCCCGCCCGGAGGTGAAGGCCCACGTGCACCGCATGATGACGGCCACCGACCCCGAGGGCGCGGCGGCGGCCCTGCGCGGCCGGGCCGAACGCCCCGACTACCGCCCCCTGCTGACGAAGGTCACGGTCCCGGCGCTGGTGGTGACCGGCACCGACGACGAGTACACCCCCGTCTCCGACGCCGAGGCCATGCACGCCCTCCTCCCCGACGCCACCCTCCGGATCATCGACGCGGCGGCCCACCTGCCGAACCTGGAACGCCCGGAGGAGTTCAACCAGGCGCTGGGGGAGTTCCTGGCGCGGGTGGACGAAGGGTCGTAATCTCGGCCGGGTGACGACGGCGCCCGGCCCCGGAACCCGGCTCGCGACCTGGGCGGCCGCCCTGTTCCTCCTCGGCGTGACCCTCGTCGTCGGGTGCCGTAGCGCCGGCACCGACGCCGTCACCCCCGTCCCCCAGCTCCTCGCCTTCCTCCCCTGGCTGCTGGTCCCCACCCTGCTCGGTCTGCTGCTCACCCTGCTCGCCCGCTGGTGGCCCGGTCTGGTCTGGGGCGCCGCCCTGCTCCTCGCGCTCGGCTGGTTCATCCAGCCGTACGGCAGCGGCGCCGAACCGGCCGGCACCCCGCTCGCCACCTTCCGCGTCCTCACCTCGAACGTCGAGTTCGGCGCCGGAACCCCCTCTCTCGTCCCGCAGATCCGCCGCCAGAAGCCGGACATCGTCTTCGTGGAGGAGTGCGAGTACACCTGCCAGGCCACGCTGGACAAGGAGCCCGGCTACCCCTACCGCACGGCCGTCGTCGCCGGCGGCTCGACCGGCTCACTCCTGCTGTCCCGCTTCCCGCTCCGCGCCACCGAAGGCGTCCCCGGCACGATGGGCATGCCCGGTGCCGTCGCCGACGTCGACGGTCACGCCGTACGCCTCCAGCTCGCCCACCCCATGCCCCCGGTCCCCGGCCAGGTCGCCCTCTGGCGCCGCGAGCTGGGCCGCCTCCGCGACTTCGCCGCCGCCGACACCACGACCCCGACCGTCCTCGCCGGCGACTTCAACGCCTCCCAGGACCACGCGGCCTTCCGCCGCATCCTCGACACCGGCCGGCTGCGGGACGGCGCCCGGCTCAGCGGCGCCGGCCGTACCGCCAGCTGGCCCGCCCCCACCGCCGCCGTGTTCGGCGCCCAGATCGACCATGTCCTGGTCTCCCGGGACTTCTCGGCGACCGGCGCCCGTTTCCTGCGGCTGTCCGACACCGACCACCGCGCCCTCGTCGTGGACATCACACTTCACCGGCACCCGCGCCGATAATGGGCGCATGTCCCGCGAGTTCCCCATCGGCCTCACCCCTCCCGACTGGCTGGTAAGGAACCTCCGGCCCCAGCAGGCCCCACCTCTCAACTGGCCCGCCCTCGCCCGCGCCGCCCTCGGCATGGCCCTCCCGCTCGCCGTCGGGCTCGCCGTCGGACAGCCCGCGTACGGCGCGCTCGCCTCCATGGGCGCCCTGTCCGGGGTCATCGGCGACACCGCCGACGCCTACCGGATGCGGATCCTCAACATCGCGGTCCCCCAGCTCTTCGGCGCCGTCGGCGTCACCCTCGGCGCGCTGGTCTACGGCCAGGGCTGGCTGACGGTCGTCGTCATCACCGGCATCGCGCTGATCTCCGGGATGATCTCGACGATCGGCGCGGTCTCCTCCGTCTCCGGCCTCCTCCTTCTGCTCAACTCCGTGATCGGCGCGGGCCTGCCGCTGCCCGGCGCCTGGTGGCTGACACCCGTCCTGATGACCGGCGGCGGCCTGCTGGTCCTGCTGCTCGCCCTGCTGGCCTGGCCGCTGCGCTCGGGCGTACCGGAACGCTCGGCGATCGCCGCCACCTACCGCACGGTCGCCGACCAGCTCACCGCCATCGGCACGTCCGACGCCGAGGAGTACGACCGTGCCCGGCACACCGTCACCCAGTCGCTGAACCAGTCGTACGACCTGGTCCTGGCCCGGCGCGCCCGGTACCGCGGCCGCAGCCGGGAGCTCACGCGCATGCTCGCCCAGCTGAACGCGATCACCCCGGTGGTGGAGGCCGCTCCCGCCGCCCGGCTCGCCGGGAAACCGCTGCCGCCCGAGATCTCCGCGGCGGTCCACCGGATCGCCGACGCCATCGACGCCGGCCACACCGGCCCGACGCGACTCGACCTCCCCGAGCCGCAGAGCGAGACCGCCCGGGCCGTCGACCACGCCCTGCGGCACGTCGCCGACGTCGCCACCACCCCCGACGTCGATCCGCGCGGTATCGACGACCGCCTCGGCCGCCCCGCCGCCCTCGGCATCCGCACCGCCCGGGCCGCCCGCAACGTCGTGCTGTCCGCCAACTCCTGGCGCTACGGCATCCGTCTCGCCCTGTGCATCGGCATCGCGCAGGCACTGGTGTCCCTGGTCCCGGTCCCGCGCTCCTACTGGGTCGCGCTCACCATCACCTTCGTCCTCAAGCCCGACTTCGGCTCGGTGTTCTCCCGGGCGCTGCTGCGCGCGCTGGGCACGGTGGCGGGCCTGGTGGTGGCGGCGACGGTCCTCACCCTGGTGCCGCGCGGCTGGTCGGACATCCCGGTGATGCTGCTCCTGGCCCCGCTGATCCCCGCCCTCACCCCCCGGGGCTACGGCTTCCAGACCGCCGCGGTCACCCCGGTGATCCTGCTCCTCTCCGACGTACTGAACCACCAGGGCACCGGCCTGCTCCTGCCCCGCCTCCTGGACTCCCTGATGGGCTGCGGCATCGCGCTCGTCGCCGGGTATCTGCTCTGGCCGGAGAGCTGGCGCACCCGGGGTCGGCGACCGGCTCGCGGACGCGGTGGCGGACACCGCGGACTATGTCGACCTGGCCTTCGAGGAGGGCGCGGACCCGGCCGCCCGCGCCCGGATGCGCCGCCGCCTCTACCGCGACCTGTCCACCGTCCGTACGGAGTTCCAGCGCGCCCTGACCGAGCCGCCGCCCACCGGCCGCCGCGCCGCCGCCTGGTGGCCGCTCGTCGTCGCCGTGGAACGCATCGTCGACGCGACGACGGCGGCCCGGGTCCGGGTACGGCACGGAGCACCGCCCCCGCCCCGGGCCGAGGTGGACCAGATCGCCCTGCAGCTACGCGAGTTGGCGGAGGGCGTCCGCGAGGCGGACACCCTGGTCGCGGTCCGCACGGACCTCACCGGCCCACCGGACAGCGTCCTGGAACCCCTGCGCCAGGAGGTGGCGGCGGCACGGGCGATCGCGTCCCCGCACTGAGTGTCTCCCGCGGTTCCTCTCTCACACGCCGATGTCGCGGCCGTCCTTGCGCCACACGGCGACGACGGCCGGCCGCACGATCTTCCCGGGGCCGTCCGGCCAGGTGCTCGCGGGGCTCTCCACCGTCGCGCCGGCGATCTCGCCCGGGTGCTGCACGGCCACCAGCACCCGCCGGTCCTGCACCAGCGGACCGCAGGTCTCGGCACCGACCGGCATGGTCAGGAACTGCTTCAGCTCACCGCGCCGGTCGCCCCGCGTGGCCACGCCGAACAGGCCGTCGTGGTGGCCGAGCTGCGCGCCGTCCGTCGAGATCCACAGGTTGCCGTGCGGGTCGAAGGCGACGTTGTCCGGGCAGGAGATCGGGCTGACGTCGTCCTTCGGGAAGCCCGCGAAGTAGGTCGCGGGATCCTCGGGATCACCGGCGACCAGGAACAGCGACCAGGCGAACCGGGTGCTGTCGGCCCGGTTCCAGCGCTCGGTCAGCTCCAGGACGTGCCCGTGCTTGTTGGCGTTGCGGGGGTTGGCCTCGTCGGCGGGGGCGTTGCCGGCCAGACCGCGGTTGGTGTTGTTGGTGAGGGCGACGTACACCTTGCCGGAGCGCGGGTTCGGCTCGATGTCCTCGGGCCGGTCCATCTTGGTCGCGCCGACCTTGTCCCCGGCGAGCCGGGTGAAGACGAGCACCTCCTCGACGCTCATCCCCGGCACATGCGACACCGCCCCCTCCGCGGTCGCGGTCACCAGCGGAATCCACTCCCCGCTCCCGTCGAACTCCCCGTCGCCCGGCAGCTTCCCCGTGCCGTCGACCTCGATGGCGGGCGAGTCACCGGTGAGCCTGGCGACGTACAGCGTCCCCTCGTCGAGCAGGGAGAGATTGTGCTCGCGCACGGAACGCCCCTTGCCGTGCCGCATCCGCTTGCTGCCGGCGAACTTGTAGAAGTAGTCGAACCGCTCGTCGTCCCCGGTGTAGACGACCGGCCGCCCGTCGTCGGTGAGCCGCACGGTCGCGCCCTCGTGCTTGACCCGCCCGAGCGCGGTGTGCTTGCGGGGCGTGGACGAGGGGTCGTACGGGTCGAACTCGACGACGTATCCGAAGCGGTGCACCTCGTTCGGCTCCTTGGCGACGTCGAACCGGGAGTCGAACCGCTCCCACTTCCGCTCGGTCGTCCCCGTCCCGACCCCGTACCGCTTGTCCGTCGCCCGGCCGCTGTTGGCGAAGTACTGGTTGAAGTTCTCCTCGCCGTGGAGGGTGGTGCCCCACGGGGTGGTGCCGCCGGAGCAGTTGTTGAGGGTGCCCAGCACCTTCCTGCCCGTCGGGTCGGCGGAGGTCTTCAGCAGGTCGCTGCCGGCGGCGGGCCCGGTCAGCCGGAACTCGGTGGTGACGGTGACCCGCCGGTTGAGGTGGTGCCGGGGTACGGCGGTGAGCTTCCCGCTCCCGCGGTCCTCCTCGACGACGACCGCGGACAGCCCGTGGGCCGCCCAGGCGACCTCCACCTGCTCACGGGTGGGGTTGGCGGCGTCGTAGCCGCGGAACATCAGCACTTCGTCGGTGTACTCGTGGTTGGCGACGAGGAGCTGCCTGCCCCGCTCGCCGGGCACCGGCAGCAGCGCGAGGAAGTCGTTGTTGTACCCGAACTGGCCGGCCTGGGCGGCGGCGGTCTGCCGGTCCGGGTCGAAGCCGGGCGCGCCGCGCAGGATGGGTTCGCCCCAGCGGACGACGACGTTCTGGGCGTAACCGTCCGGGATGGTCACGGTGTCGGCGTTGTCGGGCGCGACGGCTCGGAACCGCAGCCCGCGGGCGCCGGAGGTGGAGGCCGGTGCCGGGGTCTCTTTGAAGGTGTGTTCCGAGGCTCCCTGCGATGCGGCGGCAGCGGGCCGGGCCCCCGCGACGCCGGCACCCCCGGCCGCGGCGGCGACGGAGACGACTGCGGCGGCCCGCATGGCGTTGCGGCGGCTGAGGGCACCGGCGATGACATCGCCGACGTAGGCGTTCGCGCTGGTGTTGGGCACCTCGTGGAAACAGGCGTTACCACACCGGAACCGGCAGGTGAGGGCGGATCGCCCACCAGGATGCGCGGCATCGGGCGTGTCGACGATCGGCAGCGGCTTGCGCACTTTACTCTCCCCTTGCGATCTCTTGGCGTGAACGTGACCTTAGGGGCGGGGTTGTGCACGCGAACAGCCGCCGAATGAACGATGGATGAACCAAGAGGAACTGGAGGGGAGTTGAGAGTGGACCGGAACTCGCCCGCCGTACGCCCGACAGGAGTCATCGACCCTCCCCAAGATCGCAACCTGGGGCCGCTAACCTTACGTGTCCGTCCTGGCCAGCGATTGACGGGTATCAACTCACGCGAAGGGTTGCGCACATGGGCATTCTCACTCTCCTGCGGAACGCATTCGGCCGGTCGCGAAAGCCGCGCCCCGCCGAGGCAGAGGGTGCAGACCAGCTCCCCTCGCAGCCGACGCCGGAACCGGCGCCGAAGCAGGAAGCACCGGATCCGGCCACCCCGGCGGTGGTCCCGGAACCCCGCCCGGGGGACACCGACGAACACGATCTGGTAACGGCTGCTTTCGACAATGTGACCGTCCCGAAGCAGGCGTCACGAACGATCGAACCGGACATCGAGGTCCGGGGGGAGACACCGACCGAGCCGGAGGCATCGGCGGAGGCCGTCACCGAGGTTGCGGCGGAGACCGAGGTTGAGGCGCCGGCTGAGCCGGAAGCCGTGGCCGAGGTTGCGGCGGAGGCCGAGGCAGAGGCCAAGGCGGAGACGCCGGCCGAGCCGGAGCCCGTGGCCGAGGTTGAGGCGCCGACTGAGCCGGAAGCCGTGGCTGAGGTTGCGGCGGAGGCCGAGGCAGAGGCCAAGGCGGAGACGCCGGCCGAGCCGGAGCCCGTGGCCGAGGTTGAGGCGCCGGCCGAGCCGGAAGCCGTGGCCGAG
>NZ_JBICZJ010000012.1:0-236864 GCF_043201895.1 Streptomyces sp. NPDC048254 | reverse complement strand
GTTGCGGCGGAGGCCGAGGCAGAGGCCAAGGCGGAGACGCCGGCCGAGCCGAAGGCCGTGGCCGAGGTTGAGACGGAGGCGTCGGCAGAGCCGGAAGCCGTGGCTGAGGTTGCGGCGGAGGCCGAGGCAGAGGCCAAGGCGGAGACGCCGGCCGAGCCGAAGGCCGTGGCCGAGGTTGAGACGGAGGCGTCGGCAGAGCCGGAGGCCGTGGCCGAGCCTGAGGTCGAGGCCGCGCCGGTCGTTGCGCCGGACGTCGAAGCCGCGCCGGTGGCTGAAGCGAAGGCCGAGACAGGGGCCGCTGCTGAAGTGACTGCGGAGCCGGTGGCGGAGACCGAGGCCGAGGCCGAGCCCGTGGCCGAGGTAGCGGCTGAGCCGGAAGCCGAGGTCGAGCCGGTCGCGGAACCGGAGGCCGAGGTGGCTGTCGAGTCGGCGCCGCAAGCCGAGATCAAGGCCGAGGTCGAGCCGACGCCGGAGCAGCCCGCGGCCGAGCCCGTCGCCGAGGCGGCTGTCGAGCCGGAGGTCGAGACCGAGCCGGTCGCGGAGGCGGAGCCCGCCGTCGCCACCGAGCCCGAGAGCACCCCGGCCGAGAAGGCCGAGGACGAGCCCGCACCGGCGGCCGCCGAGACCACGACACCGGAACCGGCCGCCGAGACGAACACCGCCCCCGAGCCGACGCCCGAGCCGGAGGTCTCCCAGGAGGCCGAGGTCGAACCGGCCGCCGAAACGCTCACGGAGCCCACCCCCGAACCCACTCCGGCCGACGCCCCGGAACCCGCCGCGGCCGCCGACGGCGAATCCGCCCCGCAGGGGCCACCCGCACCCGACAACGAAACTGTCACGGGTGATGCGGGCGGGCACGACCCCGCCGAAGGCGAAGCCGAGGCCACCGCCCCCGACAACGCCGCCGCGGCCGCCGCCCTCGCCAAGGCCGGCCTCACCGGCACCCACGCCGCCACCTACCTCGTCCTCGACCGCTCCGCGAGCATGCGCGCGTACTACAAGGACGGCTCCGCCGCGGCCCTCGCCGACCAGACGCTCGCCCTCGCCACCCAGCTCACCCCGGCCACGGCCACCGCCACCGTCCACGTGGTCTTCTTCTCCACCGAGGTCGACGGCACCACCGACCTCACCCCGGCCTCCCCCGAGAACGCGATCGACGAGGCACACGCCGGCCTCGGCCGCATGGGCCGCACCAGCTACCACGCCGCCGTGGAAGCCGTACTCGCCCACTACGACAGGAACGCCACCCCCGGCGCCCCGGCCACCCCCGCCCTCGTCATCTTCCAGACCGACGGCGCCCCCGACGCCAAGACCCCCGCCACCCAGTCCCTGACCGACGCCGCGAAGTCCCACCCCTCGGTGTTCTTCTCCTTCGTCGCGTTCGGCGAGCACGAGAACAAGGCCTTCGACTACCTCCGCAAGCTGAAGACCGGCAACGCGGCCTTCTTCCACGCGGGCCCGACCCCCCTGGAGCTCACGGACGCGGAGCTCTACGACGGCGTCCTGATCGACTGGCGCCCGTAGCACCCGCCTCTCCCATGCCGCCCGCTTCTCAGCCCGTAAAACGGGAAGCGGGCGGCATACACATGTCGGCTACGATTTCAAGGTTCGCAAAACCAGCAACGAATCCGACCTGGGAGCAGCCCCCGATGGCTCGACACCTCATCACCAGCGCCCTTCCGTACATCAACGGGATCAAGCACCTGGGCAACATGGTGGGGTCCATGCTCCCGGCGGACGTGTACTCCCGGTACCTCCGCCAGCGCGGCCACGACGTCCTGTACATCTGCGCGACGGACGAGCACGGCACCCCCGCCGAGCTCGCGGCGAAGGAGCAGGGCATCCCGGTCGACGAGTTCTGCGCCCAGGCGCACGACGCGCAGAAGGCGGTCTACGACGGCTTCGCGCTCGCCTTCGACTACTTCGGCCGCAGCTCCAGCCCGGAGAACCGCGAGATCACCCAGCACTTCGCCCGCAAGCTCCACGAGAACGGCTTCATCGAGGAGCGGTCGATCCGCCAGGTGTACTCGCCGGTCGACGGCCGCTTCCTCCCGGACCGCTACGTGGAGGGCACCTGCCCGCACTGCGGCTACGACAAGGCCCGCGGCGACCAGTGCGAGAACTGCACCCGCGTGCTGGACCCGACCGACCTGATCAACCCGCGCTCGGCGATCTCCGGCTCCACGGACCTGGAGATCCGCGAGACCAAGCACCTCTTCCTCCTCCAGTCCAAGCTGGAGAACGAGGTCCGCGAGTGGGTCTCGAAGCACGACAGGGACTGGCCGCAGCTGGCCTCCTCGATCGCCCACAAGTGGCTGACCGAGGGCCTGCACGACCGGGCGATCACCCGTGACCTGGACTGGGGCGTCCCGGTCCCGGCCGACACCTGGCCGGAGCTGGCGGCGGAGGGCAAGGTCTTCTACGTCTGGTTCGACGCCCCGATCGAGTACATCGGCGCGACAAAGGAGTGGGCCGACCAGGACCCGTCCACCCGGGACTGGAAGTCCTGGTGGTACGACGTCGACAACGACGTCCGCTACACGGAGTTCATGGCGAAGGACAACGTCCCCTTCCACACGGTGATGTTCCCCGCCACCGAACTCGGCGTGCGCGAGCCGTGGAAGAAGGTCGACTACGTCAAGGCCTTCAACTGGCTGACGTACTACGGCGGCAAGTTCTCCACCTCGCAGAAGCGCGGCGTCTTCACCGACCAGGCCCTCGCGATCCTCCCCGCCGACTACTGGCGCTACTTCCTGATCGCCAACGCCCCCGAGTCGGACGACTCCTCCTTCACCTGGGAGCACTTCACGGCCACGGTGAACAAGGACCTCGCCGACACCCTCGGCAACTTCGTCAACCGCGTCCTGTCCTTCTCCAAGAAGCGCTTCGGCGAGGAGGTCCCGGCCGGCGGCGAGCCCGGCGAGGCGGAGGCGAAGCTGGGCGAGGAGATCTCGGCCCTCCTCGCCGAGTACGAGTCCCAGATGGAGTCCCTCCAGTTCCGCAAGGCCGCGGCGGCCCTCCGTGCCCTCTGGTCGGCCGGCAACTCCTACCTGGAGGAGAAGGCCCCCTGGCTGGAGATCAAGACGGACAAGGACGGCGCGGCCCTGACCCTGCGCACGGCGATGAACCTGATCCACCTCTACTCGGTGGTCTCGGAACCCTTCATCCCGGCCACGGCGAAGATCATGCGCGAGGCGTTCGCCCTCGCCGACACTGTGTCTGATCAAAAGCGTGCCACCTGGGTCACCGCCGCCGAGGCGAAGTCCCTGAGCTCGGTCCCCGCAGGCACCCCCTTCACGGTCCCCCCGGTCCTCTTCGCCAAGCTCACGGACGAGGACCTGGAGACGTACAAGGAGCGCTTCGGCGGCACGACCGCCGCATAGGCGCCGCCGGCACCACACACACCGACGAAGGCCGGGCGGGAGGCTCCCCTCCCGCCCGGCCTTCGTCGTGAGGTAAGTCCCAGGAAAGAGACCTATCAGACTCTTACTGCTCCTTCACCTCACGTTTACCTCCGGGATAGTGTGCCGTTCGTGAAACGCATCCTGATCCGTTCCGGGAAGAGCCCGTTCCGTGTCGCCACTCCGGCGGAGTTCATCCACCAGGACCTGATCGGGACAAATACCGGAAACCTGCTCTTCAGCGACTCGGCCCACAAGATGCTGACCACCCCGGACACCGAGGTGACGTCCAACGGCATCCGCACCGACCCCTCCGCCCGCCGGGCCGCGGAGATCAACGAGCAGTACGACGCCTTCGTCATCCCGCTCGCCAACGCCTTCCGCCCGGCCTTCCACGCCTCTCTGGACCGGCTCACGACGCTGATCGAGCAACTCACGATCCCGGTCGTGGTGTTCGGCGTCGGCGCCCAGGCCCCCGCGGACTACGACACCGGCTGGCTGAAGCCCATGGACGACTCGGTCCGCCGCTTCGCCCGCGCCGTCCTGGACCGCTCCGCCTCCATCGGCGTACGCGGCGAGCTGACCTCGGACTACCTCAAGGGCCTCGGCTTCAACGACGTCGACATCATCGGCTGCCCGTCGATGTTCCTGTACGGCGACACCTTCCCGGAGATCCGGGCCACGGAGCTGACCGCCGCCTCGCGCATCGCCCTGAACCTCTCCCCGGACGCGATACCCGTCGGCGACATATCGGGCCTGGCCCGGCACGCGTGGGAGCGCTACCCCCACCTCACCTACTACGCGCAGAACACCGTCGACGCGGAACTGCTGATGTGGGGCGACACCTCGCCGGAGTCCGGGCACACGGACCCCTTCCCGCTCCGGCTCAGCCACGCCCTGCTCCAGGAGAACAAGGTCCGCATGCCGCTGGACCCGGCCACCTGGATCGACGAACTGCGCGGCTACGACTTCGCCTACGGCACCCGTATCCACGGCAATGTCGCCGCCCTGCTGGCCGGCACCCCGAGCGTGGTCCTCACCCACGACTCGCGCACCCTCGAACTGTGCCGCTACTTCGACATCCCGCACCGCCCGCTCACCGAACTGGACGCCGGCACCGACCCGCGCGACCTGTACGAGGACGCCGACTTCTCCGCCATGCTCAAGGGGCACGGCGAGCGCTTCGAGCGCATGATCGCCTTCCTCGACCGCAACGACCTGCGGAACACCTACACCCACGGCGACGGCGGCGCCGCCTTCGACGCCCGGCTGGCCGCCCTCGACCTGCCCGCGTCGATGCCGGTCTGGGACGGCGGCGACGACGGCCAGATGCGCTACCGGATCAGCCGGCTGCGGGAGCGGATCACCGCGGCCGACACCAGGGCCGCGCGGCACGCCAAGGAGAACAAGGAGCTGCGCGACCGGCTGGCCGCCGCCGAGAAGCGCGCGACCGAGACGACCCGCCGGCTCGACGCCCTCCGCAAGGAACTGACCGCCGCCACCAAGCAGCTGTCCGCGGTGGACCGCCGGGTCACCGGCATCGACAAGCGTCTCCTGGTCCGCCTGGGCCCGGCCCTGCGCCGCCGGGTGCACCGCCCGAAGCCCAAGGCCTCCCAGGACTGAGCCCCGCGAGCGGTCGTCAGCTCACGAGGCCCAGCACCAGCGCTCCGGCCACCGGAGCCGCGTAGACCAGCGGGAACGGAATGTGCGAGTACCACTTCGCCCGGGCCACGGTGATCGCGGCCCCGGTGAAGTAGAGCAGCAGCCCCACCGCCGCCAGCACCCCGACGACCGGCACGAACAACCCGACCAACAGCCCGACCGCACCGGCGGCCTTGGCCACCCCCAGCGGGGTCCACCAGGCGCGCGGCACCCGGTAGTCGGTCAGCGCCTTGACGATCCAGTCGGCCCGCATCAGCAGCACGGTCCCGGAGAACCCGGCCAACAGGGCCGCGAGAACGGTGACGACGTCATGGGCGATCCGCATGAGAGGCTCCCCTCACCACAAGGTGTCGGACACCTCTCTGACGCGTACGCCGCCGGGAGTGTGACAGCCGGCGCGAAGAATCTCTCAGCTCGCGGTCAGCACACCCGCCCCCACCGTCTTCGCCAGCTCCGCCGGCAGGTTCTTCGCACTCGACTGCAGGCCCGCCGTCAGGGTCGGCGTCCAGTTGACCGTCGTCTTGATCTTCTTGGAGTTCGCCGCGTTGTAGGCGGCGACGAGGTCGGTCGTCGTGCCGTTGACGAGGTTCCCGCTGCCCGCCACCGAGCCGGTGCCGTCGCCGCTGAGCAGCTTGGAGGTCTTGATGGAGCTCGGCACGGTCCAGTAGTTGTTCTGGGCCACGACCTGGGCCTTGGCGCGGGAGTTGATGCTGTACTGCAGCGCGTAGCCGTTGAGGGTCGTCACGTCGTAGTAGTTGTTGTAGAGGTGCACCTGGCCGACGCGGGTCAGCGGGGCGCGCTGGACGATGCCCTTCCAGACGTTGTGGTGCAGGGTGACGCGCAGCTTGCCGCCGGGCTCGCTGTCGCTGCTGCCGATCAGCATCGTCTTGTCGTGGCTGGTGAACTGGTTCCGCTCCACGGTCACCAGGTCCGAGCTCTTGGTGATGTCGAGTTCGCCGTCGTGGACCTGGTACTCACGGCCGTAGTACTTCGGGTTGGTGCTGTCGAAGTGGCCGGCGTCGCTGAACGTGTTGTGGTCGGCCCAGACATGGGTGGCGCCGCGCAGGGTGACCGAGTCGTACGCGGAGTTCCAGTTGCCGTCGTCGCCGTCGGTCGGGTCCCACTGCGGGAAGCAGTCCTCGGTGTCGGAGAAGGTCAGGTTGCGGACGATGACGTTGTCGACGCTCTGGATCTGGAGCATGCCTCCGGTGATGCCGGCCTTGGTGCCGGGCACGCCGACGATCGACGTGTTGGCCGGCACCCTGAAGACGATGTTCTTCGCCTGCTTGGCCTGACCGGCGGCCCGCGCCTTCTCCTGCGTCCCGGAGGGCAGCTTGGCACGGCCGTACGTCGACGGGTCGAAGGCCTTCAGGTAGGAGGCCAGCGAATACCCCGTCCCCGCCGCGTAGTCGGCGCAGGTCAGCTTCTTGCCGGAGTCGTCGGTGTTGGCGTCGATGGTGCCCTTGACCTTGATGACGCGCGGGGTGGTGTCGGACGCCGACCCCAGCGCCTTCACCAGCTGGGCGCGGGTCGAGACGGTGAAGGTGTGCGCGGAGTCGGCCTTCGCACCGCCGGTCGTACCGGAACCGGAGGACGCCCAGCCGTCCTTGGCGGCGAGCGTCTGGTGGTAGAGGCCGGCGCCGGACGCGTTCGCGCTCAGCACGAGCACACCGGCACCGACACCGGCGGCCACGACGGCGGCGGAGACGACGAGGGTACGTCGCGTACGAAGAGACCGACGGTGAGAGACAGAGGCCACGGGGGAGTCCTTACATACGTCCGAAGTGCTGGGGACGGGCCCGCCGGAGCGGGCCTCACTCCTCTGTGGTCACGGAGATCGAAAAAGTTGCCGTCACCTTCTCGGCCGTGAACGGCCGACCTTGTGCACTCGGTCGTTCACACCTCGTCGCGCTCCCGACTGCCCCCTACGACAGGACGGTCACGGGTCGCATCCACCCAGCCCCTGGCAGCTGTCAGGGAGAGGGTGCGGGTGCGGTGACGAACACCCACGCCGAGCGAGCGCGATCGCGCACGTTTACCCCGGCGACGACATCAGCCGGGCCAGCGAGCCCGCACCGACGACAGCAAAAGTGATCCCGGCCAGGCCGGTTGGCCCGCTCGGTATGCCCGCAGCGCGGACAGCGCTGCGAGGTGTAGGCCGCATCCACCTCGAGGAAGGGCACCCCGGCCTTCCTGGCCTTGTAGGCGAGGTGCTGTCCGAGCTGGTGGAAAGGCCAAGAGGAGAGGTTGCCCCGCTGGTCGCGACGAAGCCGTACCCGCTCGCGGATCCCGCCGAGCTCTTCGACGGCGATCCCACGACCGGTGCGTTGCGCGTCAAGCACAATCTCCTTACTGATCCGATGGTTCACCTGGGTGGCATGACGCTTCTCCTTCCCCGCACGGCGGGCGAGGCGACGGGTGGCCGATCGGGTCTGTTTCCGCTGGAGTTCGGCGCGCTTACGGGCCTGCCAACGCCGGTAACGGTCCAGCCGACGCCCCTGGTAGTTGGTGCCGTCGCTGGTCGTAGCCAGATTCACGACGCCCCGGTCCACCCCGATCCAGTCGACCGGCTCGTACACCTCTGGGTCGGGCAGCTCGCAGGTCGCGATCAGGAACCACTTGCCTCCGCGCCGGACAAGATCGCTCTCACCCTTGCGGTACGCCACAACCATCTTGAGCTGATCCGGCGAGCAGGAGAACCGGATGCCCTTCATCCGCCCGTCCACGGTCCAGATGGAGACAGTGTGCGCGTCGTACTGCCAGGACAGACAACGGTCATCGAACGGCTGGGCCGCCTCCGGACGGAACACGACAGGACCGCCGACGGCCCTGCGGTACCGCTTCGAGGTGGGCGAACCCAGGTTCCCGGCCCGGGAATTGGCCTTCAGGACCGTGTAGGCGTCGACGACCTTCTTCACCGTTCGCACCGCCGGCTGCGCCGACAGCCCGAACATCGCCTTCAGATCCGTGTACACCTCCCTCTGCAGACTGTTGCGGTCCTTGAGGCCCTTCGCGACGGCGACCTTGGACGCGTAGGTGGCGGCCCGGTTGCAGGCACGCAGAGTCGCCTCTAGGGCCGACGCCTGTCCGGGCGTCGGCAGTAGCTTTACCTGCACCACCAGCCTCATGGCATCGGACCGTAGTACGACCACCGCACACACGACCGTGATTCATGGCGGCGATCACTACAACCGGCGACGAATGGAGCGGTTGTTCGCATTCGCGGCTCTGCCGGGCGGTCACGCGGAAGCTCGGCGCCGCAGTCGAAGCAGGAGGCGGGTGCTCTGCTGCGAGAACGCCGTGGCATCCTCGGCAGAATCAAGTGAATGTTTGGGCGGGGTGAGGCCCCGGCCCCTGCATGTCCCCGACACATCCGTATGGTTTCGCCATGACCCCTGAGCTCATCCCGATCGCCTACGAGCCGCACGGCCGTACCGAGGCGATCGGCCGCTATTCCGACGGACAGTTCCTGGCGTCGGTCACGTACGCGTTCCCCGAGGGGTTCCGGCTCGACGAGGGCTGGGAGGAGCAGAAACGGCTGTACTCGGTGCTCCATCTCTTCGACGCCGAGGGCCGCTACCGCGACTCGCAGATCTGGTGCGCGGGCAGCTGGGCCGAGCAGCGGCGCGACCCGGACGGAACGGACTCGGTGCTGTCCCGGGCCCGGGCCCGGCTGGCGACCATGCTGCGCAGCCTGCCCCGGCGCACGTACACGGACATAGCGATCCGCCCGTTCCGGCTCACCGTCGACGGCGTGCTGTTCGGTCTGGTGGCCAAGGAGGACGAGGACGGCCCGTGGGCCGAGCTGTACCCGGACCGCCTGGGCTTCGGCGAGCCCTGGGACGGCCGGTACGACACCTGACCAGCATGTACACGCTCAACTGCTGGTAGGGTCCGTCCACTTGTGCGAGGGCAGGGGACCCTCGCAGGGAGGGACTCTCTCGTGGGCAGATACGCCCTGTCGCGCCGCCGGCTGGCGGTCGCGATCTCTTCGGTGGCGCTGGCCGTCACCGGCGGCGCCGCGCTTCCTACGACGGCCGTGGCGGCTCCGGTCGTGCCGTGGACCTCGGCCACCGCCCTCACCGGCACCGACGTCTCCACCTCGGTGCAGGATCTGGTGGCCACCCCGGACGGGTCCGCCGTCGCGATCTGGAACCAGTTCGCGGCCGCGGGGTCCGCTGAACGCAAGCTGTACGCCGCCGTCAGGCCGGCCGGCAGCGACACTTGGGGCACCCCGGCGCTGATCGCCACCACCCCGGAAGAGGCCGGCCACGTCAAGCTGCACCCCTCCGCCGACGGCACGGTCACCGCGCTGTGGTCGGAGTACCCGGACGAGACCGCGCCGGGGTCCGGGCCCTTCGACACCCGGGTCGTCAGCTCCGTGCTCGCCGCCGACCACTCCGGCTGGTCCGCACCCGTCGCGCTGGGTGGCACCGACGCCTTCGTGGGCGACGGCGGCATCGACCTCGCCGAGGCCCCCGACGGCACGCTCACCGCCGTATGGAGCGCCAGGTCGCCGGACTCCTGGGCGCCGTGGGAGGTGTACGGCGCCACCCGAGGTGCCGACGGCATCTGGTCGGCGCCCGCGCAGCTCAGCGACACGGCCGCGGACGGTGCCGACGGGGCGAACTCGCCGAGCGTCGCCGTCACCTCCGACGGCACCACCGTCGTCGTCTACGAGCAGACCGACGGACCGTCGGCCTCAGTGCGGACCGTCTCCCGCGCGGCCGGCGCCGCCGGCTGGACCGCCCCGGCTGCCGCGAGCCCCACCTACCAGTCCGTCAGTCCGCCCGAGCTCACCGCCGCCGACGACGGCACCGCGACGGTCGCCTTCAAGGCCGCCGACGAGTCCGAGAACCAGACCATCCGCACCGCAGTCCGTGGCAACGACGGCATCTGGTCGGCGCCCGACGCTGTGACCGCGACCGAGAATCTCGCCGAGACCCCCGAACCGCTCATCGCCCCGGAGGGCGACGTCACCCTGGTCTGGGTCGACTGGGTCGACCGCACCTCGACGTTCAGCACCCGCACCGCCACCCGTGAAGCCGCCACCGGCGCCTGGTCGGCCGTGCAGACGCTGTCCACGTCGTACGTCCCCGAGGCGTGGGACGCCGACATCGCCGACGACGGCACCGTGCACGCCCTGTGGCCGCAGGAAGTCGGCAACAAGCGGGACCTTGTGGAGTCCGTGCGCAGCGACGGCGCCTGGACCGCTCCCACGCCGCTGCCGGGCTCGTCGGCTGCCTACGTCCTCGGGCGGGTCAGCGTCGGCAAGGACGGCGGCGCTACCGCCGTCTGGTCCGGCGCCCCGACCGGCGGCGCCAACTCGCAGCTGTTCGGCAGCCGTACCGCCTGGCCCACGCTCGCCGTCACCGGCTCCACCGTCCCGGCGACCGCCGCGCTGACGGGCACCACCACCGCGAGCAGCGCCTGGACGCCCACCTGGACGCTCAGCCGGCCCACCTCCTCCTGGGCGGTGACGCTCACCGACACGGCCGGGAAGACCGTCCGCACGCTCACCGGTTCAGCCGACGGCCTGACCGTCACCGCGAGCTGGAACGGCCGTACGGCGTCCGGGGGTTACGCCCCCGACGGCCCCCTGACCTGGACGCTGAGCGCCACCCAGCAGGGTGCGGCCGTGCGGCTGGCCTCCGGCAAGGTCACCGTGACCGGCGGCGCGGCCGTCGCCCGGGACTTCGGCGGTGCCTCGGCCACCCCGGACGGCGCGGGCGATCTGCTCACCCTCTCCTCGTCGGGTGCGCTGAGCTACCAGCTCGGGACCCGCACCGGCACGTTCTCCGGCAAGGTCACCGGCACCGGCTGGGCCACCTCCACGAAGTTCGTCCCCGTGGGCGACCTCAGCGGCGACCGCTGCAACGACGTGTTGGTGCGGCCGAGCAGCGGCGCGCTGCGCCTGTACAAGCCGGCCTGCGGCAAGGCGCTCACGCCGTCGACGTCGTACACGACGATCGGCAGCAGCGGCTGGAACCAGTACGACGTGCTGACCTCGCCCGGGGACATCAGCGGTGACGGACGACCGGACCTGATCGCCCGCAACTCCGCCACCGGGACCGTCTACCTCTACAAGGGGACCAGCACCGGCAAGTTCTCCGCCCGGGTGAAGCTGTACGACAACTGGAAGACGTACAAGAAGATCGTCGGCGTCGGGGACCTCAACGGCGACGGCATCGGCGACCTGATCGCCCAGGACAAGTCCAACAACCTGTACCGCTACAGCGGGACGGGCAGGGGCACCTTCAAGGCTCGGGTGAAGCTGTTCGCCGCGTGGGGCGGCTCCTACAACGCCGTGGTCGGCGTGGGCGACATCACCGGGGACGGCAGGGCCGACCTGGTCTCCCGCGACGCCTCCGGCAACGTGTACCGCACCAGCGGTGACGGCAAGGGGTCGTTCGGGGCGCGGGTGAAGATCGCCAGTGGCTGGAGCGGGTACAAGTCCGTTTCCTGACCCGTCCGGTCACATGAGTGAAGGCGCCCGAGACCGTCGTGATCCCGGACGCCTTCCGGTGCTCAGGGCGGAGGACTACGACGCGGAGGCCGACGGTGATGCCGAGGCCGACGGGGCCGGGCCGCCGCCGCCCTCGCCGTCGTTGGTGGCGTCCGTGTCCACGGACATGGTGATCGAGCCCACGACGCCCTTGCCGATGTCGTCCTTGTGGTAGCGGAGCTTCAGCAGGCCGCCCTGGGTGCCGGACTGGTCGTAGATCGTGTCCTCGGTGAGGGTGGTGCGGGTGGTGGTGTTGGTGACGTACGGGTCGAGGGTCATGGTCGCGATGACGGCCTCTTCCGCGAAGAAGAACTGGCCGGTGTGGCAGGTGTGCCCGCCCTCGTAACCCGCGTCCGTCCACTCGCCGTCCACGTGCACCTTGACGTGGATGTGGACGCAGCGGCCCTGGTACCAGCCCGGGAAGACGGTCTTGAAGGTGACATGGCCGTGTCGGTCGGTGTGCCAGGTGCCGCGCAGATAGCGGGTGTCGTCGGTGGGCTCCTGGTGGCCGCCGCCACCGCCGGGCGGGGGTCCGGTGGGGACGCCGGTCGGCGTGCCGGTGGGCGAACCGGTCGGAGCCGGTCCACCGCCGCCCCCGCCTCCGCCGCCGCTGCCCTGGTTCTCGTAGCCGGAGTAGACGCCGATCGCGTCGCAGTGCCAGATGTCGACGGCCGCGTTCCGCACCGGGCCGCAGGTCTCGGAGTCGATCACCCGGAGGCTCAGCGTGAGCGGAATGCCCGGCCTGTCCTCGGTGACGTCCTGGCGGAGCTTGTCCGCGTCGATGTAGTAGGGGCCCTCGACGGCCTCCGAGGTGAGCAGGTAGCAGTCCTCCGGCGGCGCCGGTTTCGGGCCGTGCCCCGGTGCCTTTCTCTCCCCCGCGACGGCGTTCGCGGCGAACGCCCCGCCCAGGCCGACCGCCGCGACCGCACCGGCGCCCACGGTGACGACCTTGCGGCGCGTCGGATCGTCCGGACGGGTCTGATCGAGCTTTTCGTTGTCTGTCATGCGGCTGGAAGGTAGGTAGGAAAGCTTTGCGAGAGCTGAGAAAAGAGCGCTCTTCCACCAGTGCGCGAGATTAAGTCCGGAAACCGGCGCCGGATATGCCGGAGGCGCGCCGGATATACCCGACGCGCCGGAAAAGGCGCTGCACAGCAGTGCTCTCGGCCGTCTCCGAGACCGCAGCTCGCAGCAGGTCTCCAAGGGTGCCAAGGCCGCACCGCCCGCCACCGCGGGCCGCCGCACACCATGAGGGCCGGAAATCTACGGTGATTTCCGGCCCTCATGAAATTCCAGCGCGGTAAGGCTTCCCTTGCAGAACCCCTTACGCCGGCGCTTTCCTCGACCCCGGCGTCGGCTCTTGCCTCCGCGCTTTTCGCCTACTTCGGCTGCGGCTTCCGGATGGTCAGGTGCAGCTCGCGCAGCCGGGCCTCCTCCAGCTCGGTCGGCGCGCCCATCATCAGGTCCTGGGCGTTGCCGTTGAGCGGGAAGGCGATGGTCTCGCGGATGTTGGGCTCGTCGGCCAGGAGCATCACGATGCGGTCCACGCCCGGGGCGATGCCACCGTGCGGCGGGGCGCCGAAGCGCAGCGCGCGCAGCATGCCGGCGAACTCGCGCTCGACGGTCTCCTCGTCGTAGCCCGCGATGCCGAACGCCTTGAGCATGATGTCCGGCTCGTGGTTCCGGATCGCGCCGGAGGACAGCTCGACGCCGTTGCAGACGATGTCGTACTGCCAGGCCAGGATGGACAGCGGGTCCTGGGTCTCCAGGGCCTCCATGCCGCCCTGGGGCATCGAGAACGGGTTGTGCGAGAAGTCGATCCGGCCGGTCTCCTCGTCCTTCTCGAACATCGGGAAGTCGACGATCCAGCAGAACCGGAAGACGTTCTCCTCGAAGTGCCCGGCGCGCTTGGCGGCCTCGACCCGCACCGCGCCCATGATCTTGGAGACCTCGTCGAACTCGCCCGCGCCGAAGAAGACGGCGTGACCGGCGGCCAGCTGGAGCCGCTTGGTCAGCTCGGCGACGTTGTCCTCGGTGAGGAACTTGGCGATCGGGCCGGAGAGCGAGCCGTCCTCGGCAACGCGGACCCAGGCCAGGCCCTTGGCACCCTGCGAGACCGCGAAGTCACCGAGCTGGTCGAAGAACTTGCGGGGCTGGTCCTGGACCGCCGGCACCGGCAGCGCGCGGACGTGCTTGCCGGCGAAGGCCTTGAACTCCGAGCCCTCGAAGATGTCGGTGATGTCGACCAGTTCCAGCTGGGCGCGCAGGTCCGGCTTGTCGGAGCCGTACTTCAGCATCGCCTCGCGGAACGGGATCCGCGGGAACGGCGAGGTGACCTCGTGGCCGCCGCCGAACTCCGTGAACAGCTCGGTCATCAGCTGCTCGATCGGGCGGAAGACGTCCTCCTGCTCGACGAAGCTCATCTCGACGTCGAGCTGGTAGAACTCGCCCGGCGAGCGGTCCGCGCGGGCGTCCTCGTCGCGGAAGCAGGGCGCGATCTGGAAGTAGCGGTCGAAGCCGGAGATCATCAGCAGCTGCTTGAACTGCTGCGGGGCCTGCGGCAGGGCGTAGAACTTGCCCGGGTTCAGGCGGGAGGGCACCACGAAGTCACGGGCGCCCTCGGGGGAGGTCGCGGTGAGGATCGGGGTGGCCATCTCGTTGAAGCCGAGGGCGACCATCTTGTGGCGGATGGCCGAGATCACGGCCGTACGCAGCATGATGTTGCGGTGCATGCGCTCGCGGCGCAGGTCCAGGAAGCGGTACTCCAGGCGCCGCTCCTCGTTGACCCCGTCCTCGGTGTTGATCGTGAACGGCAGCGGGGCGGCCGCGCCGAGCAGCTCGACCTCGCCGACCTCGACCTCGACCTCGCCGGTGGGCAGGTCGGGGTTGATGTTCTCGGTTCCACGTGAAACAACGCGGCCGTCGACCCGGACGGTGGATTCCTTGGAAAGCTTGTCCAGGGCCTCGTACGCCGGGGTGCCGGGGCGGGCGACGAGCTGCGTGATGCCGTAGTGGTCGCGCAGATCGATGAAGAGGATGCCGCCCAGGTCGCGCCGATTGTGCAGCCAGCCGCTCAGCCGGACGTCGGTGCCGACGTCAGAGGCGCGGAGCTGGCCGCAGGTGTGGGACCTGTACCGATGCATCGTCGGGTGTTCCTCTTCTTTGTGGTCTGCCGAGGTGCTCTCCTCGACCGGCACCAAGCCATGGCGCCCGGACCCATCAAGGGTACCGGGCACCCAAAGATCGCCTCCCCACCATTAACCGCAGGCGGGGGCGGGGCGCGGCGACGGCGGACCGGGGCAGGGGGGCGATGGTCTCGGTCCCACTAATCTCGGTCCGAAACAGTGGCACTCTTCGATCTCATCTTCTTAAAGTGGGGCAATGCGAACTGGCGAGCCCCTGCCCGCCGTGGAGGACGTCCTCGCCGCCCTCGCGACCGGGCTGTGGCACTGGGACACGGCCACCGGGCTGGTCACCGCGGATGCGGAGGCGGCGCGGCTCATCGGGCTGCCGGCCGAACCGTCCATTCTCTCGGAGGCCCTGGTCCGGTCCCGTTTCCACCCCGTGGACTGGAACGAGAACACCAGCATCACCCGGCTGGCCGCCACCGAGGGCACGCTCGGCGAGGTCCGGCTGCGGGTCATGGACGAGCGGGGCCGGCTGATCCGTACCGTGCGCAGCCGTTTCCGGCCGGTGTACGACTCCGAGGAGCGCGTCTACCGGGTGACGGGCACCATCCAGGAGGTCTCCGAGCCGGCCCCCGGCAGCGCCGCCCAGCATCCGGTCACCGGCGACTGGCGGCGCTCCCGTGAGGCGTTCCTGCTGGACGCGGGGAGGGCGCTGGCCGAGGCGCGGTCCACCGAGGAGGTGCTGCGGGTCGCCGGGGGTCTTTCGATGCCCGGGTTCTCCCCGGACGGGCTGGCCGTCTTCGGAGCCAAGGGCGACCGGCTGACGATGATCGGCCACCACGGTCAGCAGATCGACGAGGACAGCCCCTTCAGCAACATGCCGCTGGACACCGACTACCCGGCGGCGGAGGTGGTACGGACCGGCCGGGCCGTCTATCTCTCCTCGGCCGAGCAGTACAAGTCCCGCTACCCGGTCACCTGGCCGCTGGCCCAGCGGTTCGGCCGCCGGTCCTGGGCCTTTCTGCCGCTGACGGTGGCCGGGCGGACCATGGGCGCCTGGATGGCGGGGTTCACCTACCCGGTGTCGTTCACGCCCGACGAGCGGTCCGTGCTCACCACGGTGGCCCGGATGCTGGCGCAGGCCCTGTCCCGGGCCGGGATCGCCGACTCGGAGCGGGAGCTGACCGACGGCCTCCAGCGCTCCATGCTGCCGACGCTCGGCCCCGAGATACCCGGCATGGACGTGGCCGCCCGCTACATCCCGACCGGCGGCGGACTCCAGGTGGGCGGCGACTGGTACGACATGATCCCGCTGCCGTCCGGCCGGTTCGCGCTGGTCATCGGTGACGTCCAGGGGCATGACGTACGGGCCGCGGGCATCATGGGCCAGCTCCGGATCGCGCTGCGCGCCTACGCCTCCGAGGGCCACCGCCCGGACGCGGTCCTCTCCCGGGCCTCCCGTTTCCTGCACGGGGTCACCTACGACGAGGAGATCACCGACCTCCGCTTCGCGACCTGCCTGTACGTCGAGGCGGATCCGGCGACCGGGATGCTGGAGATCGCCCGCGCGGGGCATCTCGACCCGACGATCCGGATGACCGACGGCACGGTGCTGCGGCGGCCGACGGCGGGCGGGCTGCCACTCGGCATCGACCCCGACGCGGACTATCCGACCACGCGGTTCACCCTCGAACCCGGCGAGACCATGATGATCTGCACCGACGGTCTGATCGAGACCGGCGGCCATGACATGGAGAGCGGCTGGCAGCGGGTCCGGGCGATCATGGAGGACCAGGACAGCGACCTGGAGAAACTGTCCGACGCCCTGGTCCAGGCCGTACACGGCCCCTCATCGCACCACACCACCGGACCGCTGGCCGACCGCCGCGAGGACGACATCGCGGTCCTGCTGCTGTCCCGGCCGGGCGCCGTGCACGGCGACGGGACCATCGCCGTACGGCCCCTGGTCCGCCGCACCCTGCTGTCGGTGGCCCAGGCCGAGCCCGAGCGGATCGCCGAGGCCCGCCAGCACCTGCGCGAGCTGCTGCACGACTGGGGCTCGCCCGACCAGGTCGACTCGGCGGTGCTGCTGGTCTCCGAGATGCTCACGAACGTGCTGGTGCACACCGACGCGGACGCGCTGCTGCTCGCCGAGGTCGGCGGCCAGGCCCCGGAGCGGCGGCTGCGCGTCGAGGTCACGGACGCCGGCGACGACCTCCCGCACAAGCGCCGCCCCGGGGAGCTGGCCTCCTCCGGCCGCGGCCTGGTCCTGATCGAGCTCCTGGCGGAGGCCTGGGGCGTCGAGCCGCGCGGGGAGGGCAAGAGCATCTGGTTCGAGCTGTACGAGGGGGACGGGGGGTACGGCGACGACGGGGACTAGGTGTGGACTAGGTGGTGGTCGCGTACCGCGCTCGTAGCTCGTGTACGACTCCGAAGGCGGCCGCGGTGAGCGGTACGGCGAGCAGCATGCCCAGGATCCCGGCGACGGAGGCCCCCGCGGTGATGGTCACCATCACCACCGCCGGGTGCATCTGCACGGTCCGGCTCTGGATCATGGGCTGCAGCACATGCCCTTCCAGCACCTGCACGGCGAGTACGACACCGAGCACCCACAGCGCGATGACGAAACCCCGGTCGGCGAGGGCGACCAGTACGGCGACGGCGCCGGAGATGAAGGCGCCGAGGTAGGGGATGTAGGCGCCGACGAGGACCAGCGCGCCGAGTCCCACGGCGCCCGGCACCCGGAGGACCAGCAGGCCGACGGTGATGCAGACGGCGTCGATGAACGCGATGACGGTGGTGCCGCGCATGAACCCCTCGATGCGCTCGAAGGCACGACGGGCCATGGCCTCCAGCAGGTCGGCGCTGCCGCCGGGGGCCATGGCCCGGATGGACTCGACGACGAGATGCGAGTCACGGAGAAAGAAGAAGACCAGCAGCAACGCCAGTACGGCCATGGCGATGCCCTCGCCGACCACGCTCACGCCGCTGATGACGTTGGAGGCGGCCGTCCCGCCGAACTTGCCCAGCAGGTCCTTGGCGTTGTCGGCGAGGTCGTCGAGCGAGGTCCCGGCGGCGCCGAAGTGCTGGGCGAGCGACTTCGCGGCGTTCTTGAGGGACGAGGTGATCTGGCCGCCGGTGTCGATGAGCGCGGCGACGACGATGTACACGGCCCCGCCGACGACGGCTGCGACGGCGACGCAGGTGAGGCCGGCGGCGAGGGAGCGCTGCACGCCGGCCGTGACGAGCCGCCGGTACAGGGGCCCGAGCAGGGCGGTGCCGAGGAGGGCGAGCAGCACGGGGGTCACCGCGGTGCGGAACTCCGAGCAGAGCCGGATGCCGACCCAGCCGACGCCGGCGGCCAGCAGCAGAACGGCACACCAGGCAGCGAACCGACGCACGGGCTCGGGCAGCAGGGACACGCGTCCAGCGCATCACGCAAGGCCCCCCGACGCCCTGCCGTACACCCCCTGCCGAGTGACACCCACCACCCGTCTCGGTCCACCGGAAAGCGAATGGCGGGAGGCCCGGTGTAGGAGTTACGCCGGGCCTCCTGGAGTCGCGGGTCCGTTACGCCTCGGGGCCCGTCTCCGTCATTCCGTGGACCGCCGGGATCGTGCCCAGGCGGCCCTTCTGGAAGTCCTCGAAGGCCTGCATCAGCTCGTCCTTGGTGTTCATGACGAACGGGCCGTAGTGGGCCATCGGCTCCCGGATCGGCTGCCCGCCGAGGAGGACGACCTCCAGGTCCGGGGTGTGCGAGTCCTGCTTCTCGTCCGCACGGACGGTCAGCGAGGAACCCGCGCCGAAGACGGCCGTCTGGCCGAGGTGGATCGGCCGGCGCTCCGCACCCACCGCACCCTTGCCGGCCAGCACATACGCCAGCCCGTTGAAGTCCTCGCGCCAGGGCAGCGTGAGCTCGGCGCCGGGGGCCAGCGTCGCGTGGATCATGGTGATCGGCGTGTGCGTGATGCCGGGACCGGCGTGACCGTCCAGCTCACCGGCGATGACCCGCAGCAGCGCGCCACCGTCGGGGGTGGTCAGCAGCTGCACGTTGCCACCGCGGATGTCCTGGTAGCGCGGGGCCATCATCTTGTCCTTGGCCGGGAGGTTCACCCACAGCTGCAGGCCGTGGAAGAGGCCTCCGGACATGACCAGGGACTCCGGCGGCGCCTCGATGTGGAGCAGGCCGGCACCGGCCGTCATCCACTGGGTGTCGCCGTTGGTGATGGTGCCACCGCCGCCGTTGCTGTCCTGGTGGTCGAAGATGCCGTCGATGATGTAGGTGACGGTCTCGAAGCCACGGTGCGGGTGCCAGGGCGTGCCCTTGGGCTCGCCCGGCGCGTACTCCACCTCACCCATCTGGTCCATCATGATGAACGGGTCGAGGTGGCGGTAGTTGATCCCCGCGAACGCCCGGCGTACCGGGAAGCCCTCGCCCTCGAAACCGCTCGGCGCGGTCGTGACGGTGAGCACGGGACGGGCCACGGCGTCGGCCGGTGCGGCCACCCGGGGAAGGGTCAGCGGGTTCTCGACGGTCACTGCAGGCATGTTGGCTCCTCCTTGTACGCCCAGTTTAGTTGAGCGTTGAACTTTCTGCTACCCCTAACGGAGAGGGCCCGGAGGACATTCCCTCCGGGCCCGGTCATCCGCCGATCAGTGGATCAGTGGCTCAGTTGCTGAAGTAGATGTACTTCCAGCCGCCGTACGTCGTGGAGTTCACGGTGTCGCCGGACGAGCCGTTGACGTATACCGAACGCAGCCGCGCCCGGATGCCGGACTCGCCGGGAGCGCCGATCCGCACGGCCGACTTGCCGCTCGTGCCGAGCGCGAAGTACTCGGAGTCCCCCGAGTACCACTTCCCCTGGTAGTAGACCTCCAGGTCCAGGCGGTGCTCGCGGCCCGGGTAGTAGGTCATGGTCGTGGTGAACACCGGGTCGGTGTTCTTGTGGAACCAGTAGTACGACGTCGAACCGATCTTCGCCGTCTTGTAGTGCTTGGAGACCGCGGTGGAGATCTTGACCCGCGCGTACGCCGTGGCCTTCACCGTCTTCGGCGCGTAACGGGCGTCGCCGTCGAAGACCGCGGAGACGGCCGTGTCCCGGGTCATGTCCACCCAGCCGGCGATGTTCCCGTGGGAGTCCACCTTGCCGGTCTTGATCAGCTTCTTGCCCTTGTCACTGCCGAAGGGGTCCGCGTAGATCTTGACCGAACGGTTCTTGTACGTCGTCCCCAGGTGCGCGGTGAACTTCACGTCGGCGCCGTAGTTGTACAGCTTGCCGTTGTTGTTCAGGCTCAGGCTCGTCGCCGCACGGGAGACCGCGACCTTGTCGGAGGCGGAGACCGCCGTGTGCTCGGCGTCGCCCGCGAAGCTCACCTTGTACGTGACCGTGCCGCCGGCCGGCGGGGTGTCGGAGAAGGAGTACGTGCCGTCCGCCTTGACCGTGGCGGAGGCGAGCGCCTTGCCGTTCGGGGACTCCAGGTCGGTGCGGGTGACGGCGAGCCGCGAGCCGGCCGGGAGGGCGACGCTCGCGGTGATCTTTCCGGTGACGGTGAGCTTCTTGGCCCGGGTCGCGGACGCCGGCGCGTTGACGGTGAGGGCCGGCACGCTGAGCGTCGGGTCCGAGAACGCCTTCAGGGTGTACGTGTTGTCGTAGTTGCCCGCCAGGGCGAACACCCGGGAGGAGTCGGGAGCCCAGGCGACCGCGCCCATGGAGGAGTTCCCGGCCTCGAACCGGCGCACCGGCGTGGCCGAGCCCGCCTTGTAGACGTTCACGTGGCGGTCGTAGACCTGGGCGATCAGGCCGCTCGGCGAGACGTCGCCGAACCAGCCGGTCTCGGTGAGGTCCGAGCCCTCCGTGAAGGTGCCGTCGGCGTAGGTCAGCTTCCGATCGCCGTTCCACAGCACCTGGGAGGTGCCGGGCAGGAGGTCGACGTCGCTGGAGTAGCGTCCGCCGTCCGTCTTGGCGACCAGCTGCGGGGTGGCACCGGAGACGTCAAGGAGGTTGACCGCGCCCGGAGAGTCCCCGCTGTCGGCGTAGGTCAGCAGGCCGGGGACGGCCGGGTTCGCGCCGAGAAGGCCCGAGTTGTAGTAGGGGGCGACCGTCTCCGGCAACTGCCCCAGGGTCACCGCGGCGGCCGGATCCGTGGCCGCCGGGTCCACCGAGCCCAGGTTGCCGTGGTACCCGTCCGTGCCTTCGGTCCGGTACGAGAACCAGAGCCGGCCTCCGGTGAAGGCGACCTCGTGCGGGGTGGCCCCGGTGCCGATGTCGTAGGTGGTCTTGATCTCCAGGGTGGCCGCGTCCAGCGCCAGGATCGCGTGACCGGAGGCCTGGGCCGCGTACAGGGTGGCGCCGTCGTCCGACACCGCCAGGTCGCTGACGTCACCGAAGCCGACGTTCAGGTCGACGAGGGTGCCGTTGTAGTCGGTGGCCAGGATCCGGCCGTTGGCCTCGTCGGCGACGAAGACACGCTTCACGGCGCTGTCGGCGACGAGACCGACCGGCGTGCCGAGGACGGCCGACTGTGCCGAGGCGGTCCCCGCCGCCACGACGCTCAGCGCCGCCGAGCTGAAGAGGACCGCGAGCGCCGTCGCGGCCGAAGTGCTGCGCATGCGCACAGTGATGAAACCCCCAGTGGAAACCCGGGTTCGCCGGGTGGATGAGAGCGCCGCGCGGCACCCGTACACGACCGCGGAAGAGCGGTTGCGCGTGGGGCGCGGCTGCCAGGGGGCAGCCTATGGCATGGCTGTGACAAAGGGGGAGCGGGTTTACGGAGGGATCCGGGGGGCTCCGAGGACAGCCGTGGGACATGTGTGCCCGAAAGCAGCGGCCCGCCCGGTGCGCGGCTGTCCGAGTGGGGGCGTCTAGCCGAACGTCTAGCCGTACATCCGCCGCATCGCGAACTCCACCATCTGTTCGACCGCCTTCGCGTCGAAGACCATCCGGTGCTCGCCCTCCATGTCGAGGACGAAGCCGTAGCCGGTCGGCAGCAGGTCGATGACCTCCGCGCCCGTGATCACGAAGTACTTGGACTCCTTGCCGGCGTACCGGCGCAGCTCCTTCAGCGAGGTGAACATCGGGATCACCGGCTGCTGGGTGTTGTGCAGGGCGAGGAACCCGGGGTTGTCGCCGCGCGGGCAGTACACCTTGGACGTGGCGAAGACCTGCTGGAAGTCCTCGGCGGTCAACTGGCCCGTGGTGAAGGCCCGTACCGCGTCCGCGAGCGAGGGCGGAGACGGCTCCGGGTAGAGCGGAGGCTGCTGGCCGTACCCGCCCGCGCCGGGCATCTGCTGCTGCGGCTGGGCGTACTGCTGCTGAGCAGCAGCACCGTCCATGGGCTGGCCGCCGTATCCGTACATGGGCGCAAGCCTACCGAGACACGCGGCCTCCGCGAGAAGGTAGACCCTTCTCACACTTCGCCCGATGGGGGTTGCGTCTTATTACCGGCGGGTAGCATCATCGGAGCTACTCGTTGGTATGTGAAAGCTTGCGCGAGGATTCAGTGCCTCGCCGATCCGGATACGGAGCCGTCACCATGGGGCACTACAAGTCCAACCTCCGCGACATCGAATTCAACCTCTTCGAAGTGCTCGGGCGCGACAAGCTGTACGGCACCGGCCCGTTCGCCGAGATGGACACCGACACCGCGAAGAGCGTCCTGGCGGAGCTGACCCGGCTCGCCGAGAACGAGCTGGCCGAGTCCTTCGCCGACGCCGACCGCAATCCGCCGGTCTTCGACCCGGAGACCAACACCGCACCGGTCCCGGCCTCCTTCAAGAAGAGCTACAAGGCCTTCATGGACTCCGAGTACTGGCGGCTCGGCCTGCCCGAGGAGATCGGCGGCACCACCGCTCCCCCGTCGCTGATCTGGTCGTACGCGGAGCTGATCCTCGGCGCCAACCCGGCCGTGTGGATGTACTCCTCCGGCCCGGCGTTCGCCCGCATCCTCTTCGAGGAGGGCACCGAGGAGCAGAAGAAGTGGGCCCAGATCGCGGTCGACCGGACCTGGGGTTCGACCATGGTCCTCACCGAGCCGGACGCCGGTTCGGACGTCGGCGCCGGCCGCACCAAGGCGGTCCAGCAGGAGGACGGCTCCTGGCACATCGAGGGCGTGAAGCGCTTCATCACCTCCGGTGAGCACGACATGGAGGAGAACATCCTCCACTACGTGCTGGCCCGCCCCGAGGGTGCCGGCCCGGGCACGAAGGGGCTGTCGCTCTTCCTCGTCCCGAAGTACCTCTTCGACTTCGAGACCGGCGAGCTGGGCGAGCGCAACGGCGTCTACGCCACGAACGTCGAGCACAAGATGGGCCTCAAGGCCTCCAACACCTGCGAGATGACCTTCGGCGACCGCCACCCGGCCAAGGGCTGGCTGATCGGCGACAAGCACGAGGGCATCCGCCAGATGTTCCGGATCATCGAGTTCGCCCGGATGATGGTCGGCACGAAGGCGATCTCCACGCTGTCGACGGGCTACCTCAACGCCCTCGAGTACGCCAAGGAGCGCGTCCAGGGCCCCGACCTCGCGAACTTCATGGACAAGTCCGCGCCCAAGGTCACCGTCACCCACCACCCCGACGTCCGCCGCTCGCTGATCACGCAGAAGGCGTACGCCGAGGGCATGCGCGCCCTGGTCCTCTACACCGCCTCGATCCAGGACGCGATCGCGGTCAAGGAGGCGAACGGCGAGGACCCGAAGACCGAGCACGCGCTCAACGACCTGCTTCTGCCGATCGTCAAGGGCTACGGCTCCGAGAAGGGCTACGAGCAGCTCGCCCAGTCGCTGCAGACCTTCGGCGGCTCCGGGTTCCTCCAGGAGTACCCGATCGAGCAGTACATCCGCGACGCCAAGATCGACACCCTCTACGAGGGCACCACCGCGATCCAGGGCCAGGACTTCTTCTTCCGGAAGATCGTCCGCAACCAGGGCGCGGCGCTGAACTCCCTCGCCGAGGACATCAAGAAGTTCCTGGCACTCGGCACCGGCGGCGAGCAGCTGGCCGGCGCCCGCGAGCACCTCGCGAAGGCTGCCGTGGAGCTGGAGGCGATCGTCGGCCTGATGCTGACCGACCTCGCGGCCACCGAGCAGGACGTCAAGAACATCTACAAGGTGGGCCTGAACACCACCCGCCTGCTGCTCGCCTCCGGCGACGTGATCGTCGGCTACCTGCTGCTCAAGGGCGCCGCGATCGCCGCCGAGAAGCTGGAGACGGCCTCCACCAAGGCCGTGTCCGCCAAGGACGTCGCCTTCTACACCGGCAAGATCGCGGCGGCGAAGTTCTTCGCGGCCAACGTGCTGCCGGGCGTCACCCTGGCCCGCAAGGTCGCGGCCGACGTCGACCTCGACCTGATGGAGCTGGACGAGGCGGCTTTCTGATCCGGCCGACCTGATCCGCCCACGGTGGCCCGCTCCCTCGCCGGGGAGCGGGCCACCGTCCGTCGTTAAGGTGAGGAACATGAGCGAACCAGCCCGCTTCGATCGCGGCCACACCGATGACCTGATGTCCTTCCTCGCGGCCGGCCCCACGCCCTACCACGCCGTGGCGAACGCCGGCGAACGGCTGGAGAAGGCCGGTTTCCGGCAGGTCGCCGAGACGGACGCCTGGGACGGGACGGCGGGCGGCAAGTACGTGCTGCGCGGCGGCGCGATCATCGCCTGGTACGTCCCGGAAGGCGCCGCACCCCACACGCCGTTCCGGATCGTCGGCGCACACACCGACTCCCCGAACCTGCGGGTCAAGCCCCGCCCGGACACCGGGGCGCACGGCTTCCGCCAGGTCGCCGTGGAGATCTACGGCGGACCGCTCATGAACTCCTGGCTCGACCGGGACCTGGGCCTGGCCGGCCGGCTCAGCCTGCGCGACGGCTCCACCCGTCTCGTCGACGTGCGCCGGCCGCTGCTGCGGGTGCCCCAGCTCGCCATCCACCTGGACCGTGCGGTGAGCAGCGACGGGCTCAAGCTGGACAAGCAGCGCCATCTGCAGCCGATCTGGGGCCTCGGCGACGACATCCGCGACGGCGACCTGATCGCCTTCCTGGAGCAGGAGTCGGGCCTGCCGGCCGGCTCGGTGACCGGCTGGGACCTGATGACCTACGCCGTCGAACCGCCGGCCTACCTGGGCCGCGACCAGGAGCTGATGGCCGGCCCCCGGATGGACAACCTGCTCTCCGTGCACGCCGGTACGGCGGCCCTCGCGGCCGTGGCGGCGGGCGGCCCGCAGCTCCCCTGCATCCCGGTGCTCGCCGCCTTCGACCACGAGGAGACCGGCTCCCAGTCCGACACCGGCGCGGACGGCCCGCTGCTCGGCAGCGTGCTGGAGCGCTCGGTACTGGCGCGCGGCGGGTCGTACGAGGACCGGGCGAGGGCCCTCGCGGCCACCGTCTGTCTCTCCTCCGACACCGGTCACGCCGTGCACCCCAACTACGCGGAGCGCCACGACCCCACGCACCACCCCCGCCTCAACGGCGGCCCGATCCTCAAGGTCAACGTCAACAACCGCTACGCGACGGACGGTTCGGGCCGCTCGATCTTCGCCGCCGCCTGCGACAAGGCCGGAGTCCCCTTCCAGACCTTCGTCTCCAACAACTCCATGCCCTGCGGCACCACGATCGGCCCGATCACCGCGGCCCGCCACGGCATCCAGACCATCGACATCGGCGCGGCGATCCTCTCCATGCACAGCGTCCGTGAACTCTGCGGCGCCGACGACCCGTTCCTCCTCGCGAACGCGCTGACGGCTTTCCTGGAGGGCTAGTTGCACATGCGCCGCCCGCCCCTGGGTACCCGGTGTGGACCGGAACCACCGGACCTGAAAGGAAGGCGACACTCATGGGGCTCGGCGGGTGCATCATCCTCATCGCCGTGGGGGCAATCCTCACGTTCGCGACCGACTGGCACATGCAGGGCGTCAACCTCGATGTCGTCGGCCTGATCCTGATGGCCGTCGGGATCATCGGCGTCGCCACATTCAGCAGCATCGCCCACCGCCGGCGGGTGGTCGTACCGCCGACGGCCGTGGTCGAGGACGACCGGCGCCACCACCGCGACGGCTACGGCGACGGGTACGGCGCCTGACAAAGCCGCCTAGGCCTCGTGGTCCATTCCGGCCAGGACCAGCGGCAGCCGGTTCGCCCCTGCCTCCGTGATCCGTACCGGGACTCCCCAGTCCTGCTGGTGCACATGGCAGGCCGGGTACTCGTTGGCGCCCGCGGCGGAGCCGCTGTTGGACTCAGGGTCGTCGCAGGACGCGGCCATCGCCGAGACGTGCAGGACGCCTTCCGGCACGGCCGGGTTCAGCTCCAGCTCCCTGGCCAGGTCGGTGTCCGCGCCCTCGCCCTTGAGCAGCAGCTCCGGCGGGGTCGAGGACACCAGGAGCCGCGTCGACGGGCCGTAGCGCGTGTCCAGCTTCTGGCCCGCGGGGGCCTGGAAGATCACGTCCAGGCGGAGGCGGCCGGGGGCCACCTCGGTCGCCGCCCGCCGGGTGCGGTGGGCGACCGACTCCACCCGGACCGCCTCCTCGGGCAGCCGCAGCCGGGTCAGCCGGTGGCGGGCCGACTCGACCACCACGATGTCGTCCCCGGCCAGCACCGCGTCGCTCGGCTCTCTCAGGTCCGTGGCAAGCGTGGTGACCTGGCCGGTCGCCGGGTCGTAGCGGCGCAGCGCGTGGTTGTAGGTGTCGGACACCGCGACCGAGCCGTCGGGGAGCGCCGTCACGCCCAGCGGGTGCTGAAGCAGCGCCTGTCCGGCCGCGCCGTCCCGGTGACCGAAGTCGAAGAGGCCGGTACCCACGGCGGTGTGGACGTGTCCGTCCAGGTCGACCCAGCGCAGGGCGCTGGTCTCGGAGTCGGCGAGCCAGAGCCGGTCGGCGGTGGCGGCGAGACCGGACGGCTGCGCGAACCAGGCCTCGGCCGCCGGCCCGTCCACCAGCCCCTCGTTGGTGGTGCCGGCGGCGACCGCGACCGCCTCGCTCTCCGGGTCGTACGCCCACAGCTGGTGCACGCCCGCCATGGCGATCCACACCTTGCCGCCGAAGACCGCCACGTCCCAGGGGGAGGACAGGTCGACCTCGCGGGCCGGGCCCGAGGTCGGGGAGCCCTGCCACCACTGGCGGCCGGTGCCGGCGAGCGTGGTCACCTCGCCGGTCGCCGGGTCGAGGCGGCGCAGGGCGTGGTTGACGGTGTCGGCGACGACCACCGAGCCGTCGTCGAGAAGCGCCAGTCCCTGCGGTTCACTGAAGGCGGCCTCGGCCGCCGGGCCGTCGGCGAAGCCGCGCGTGCCGGAGCCGATCCGCCGCACCACCGTCTCCGCGTCCTCGGCCAGCTCCACCAGCTGGTGCCGGGTGGTGTCGCTGACCAGGAAGTTCCCGGTGGGCAGCAGCAGCGCCTTGCCGGGGAAGCGCAGAGCGGTCGGCTCGGGCTCCGGCGGCACGTACGGACCGTCGCCGCGCCGCAGGGTGCCCTTCGCCTCGTGCTCCGCCTCCAGCTCCTCGACCAGCCGGGCGATCGCGTGCGCGTGGCCCTCGCCGGCGTGCTGGGCGACGACATACCCCTCGGGGTCGACCACGACCAGCGTCGGCCAGGCCCGCACCGCGTACTGCTTCCAGGTGGCGAGCTCCGGGTCGTCGAGCACCGGATGCTCCACGCCGTACCGCTCCACGGCGTCGACGACCGCCTGGTGCTCCGCCTCGTGCACGAACTTCGGCGAGTGCACCCCGATGATCACCACCGTGTCCCGGTGCCGCTCCTCCAGCTCCCGCAGCTCGTCCAGGACGTGCAGGCAGTTGATGCAGCAAAACGTCCAGAAGTCCAAAATTACGATGCGTCCGCGCAGGTCCGCGAGGGTGTACTGCTTGTCACCGGTGTTCAGCCAGCCGCCCTTGCCGATCAGCTCGGGGGCACGGACGCGGGCACGGCGCGGGGTGGGGGCCGGGGATGTGTCGCTCATGGATCAAGGGTGCCACTTGTCGGCGGGAGCTCGTTCACCCCTGTGGATAACTCGCGTCTTCCCTGGTCAGGCGAGGGTGTGGCCCGTCGTCGCGTCCACGTGGGGTGGGATCTCGTCGTGGCGGTCGCCGACCGTGGAGGTGCCGGTCGGTTCGAAGAGGAGGATCGAGGCTCCGGCCAGGGCGGCCGGCTTGTGCTCGGTGCCGCGGGGGACGGTGAAGACCGAGCCCCTGGGGAGCACGACCGTGCGCTCGCCGGCCGGCTCCCGCAGGGCGATGTGCAGCTCGCCCTCCAGTACCAGGAAGAACTCGTCGGTGTGGTCGTGGACGTGCCAGAGGTGCTCGCCCTCGACCTTGGCGACGCGCACGTCGTAGTCGTTGACGGCGGTGACGATCCGGGGGCTCCACAGGTCCTCGAAGGAGCCGAGGGCGCGGGCGAGGGAGACGGGTTCGCTGTTCATGGCGCTGTTCATGGCGCTGCTCATGGCGTTCATGGCGTTCATCCTGGGTGCTCGCCCGGCGGTCGGGTGAGTGCTAGAAATCGCATATGCCGCAAGGATCCTCGCAGTCGACGCACCGGGTGGCCGTGATCGTGGACGCGGGCACCAACCCGTTCGAGGTCGGTGTCGCCACCGAACTGTTCGGGCTGCCGCGGCCGGAGCTGGGGCTGTCCGTGCCGCCGTACGAGGTGACGCTGTGCGCGCCCACCCGCGAGGTGCGCATGAACCACGGCTTCTTCACCCTGAGCGGTGTGGCCGGGCTGGCGGCGGTGGACACGGCGGACACCCTCGTCGTGCCGGGGCGCCCGGACAATGTCGTGCCGCGCGGCGAGGACGTGCTCGACGCGATCCGGCGCGCGCACGCGCGCGGGGCGCGGGTGGTGAGTTTCTGCACCGGGACCTTCGCGCTCGCCGAGGCCGGGCTGCTGGACGGTCGGCCGGCCACCACGCACTGGCGCTGGGCGGACGCCTTCCGGCAGCTGCATCCCCGGGTGCTGCTCCGTCCGGACGTGCTCTTCGTCGACGACGGCGACCTGCTCACCGCCTCCGGCAGCGCGGCCGCGCTCGACCTGGGGCTGCACGTCTGGCGGCAGGACCACGGCGCAGAGATCGCCAACGCGGTCTCCCGGCGGCTGGTGTTCGCCTCGCACCGGGACGGCGGGCAGCGGCAGTTCGTGGAGCGGCCGGTGCCCGAGGTGCCGGACGAGTCGCTCGGCCCGCTGCTGGCCTGGGCACAGGAGCGGCTGGGCGAGCCGCTGACCGTGGCGGACCTGGCCATGCGGGCGGCGGTCTCCCCGGCGACCCTGCACCGCCGGTTCCGCGCCCAGCTGGGCACCACCCCGCTGGCCTGGCTGACCGGCGAGCGGGTGGCGCTGGCGTGCCGGCTGATCGAACGCGGTGAGGAGCGCCTGGAGGTGGTGGCCGCGCGCAGCGGCCTGGGCACCGCGGCCAACCTGCGCGCACGGCTGCGGCGCGAGACCGGGCTCAGCCCGTCGGACTACCGGCGGCGTTTCGGGCCGGTGGGCCGGGAAGGGGTACGGACATGAGATTCCTGGTACGCGACCGGATCCTCGGCTTCGGCGAGGACTACTGGATCGAGGACGAGCACGGCGACAAGGTCTTCCTCGTCGACGGCAAGGCCATGCGGGTGCGCGACACGTTCGAGCTGAAGGACCGGCACGGGCGCGTGCTCGTCGACATCCGCCAGAAGATGTTCGCCCTGCGCGACACCATGGTGATCGAACGCGACGGCGAATCCCTGGCCACCATCAGGCGCAAGCGGCTCTCGCTGCTGCGCAACCACTACCGCGTGCACCTGGTCGACGGCACCGAACTGGATGTCAGCGGCAAGATCCTCGACCGTGAGTTCGCCGTGGAGTACGACGGTGAGCTGCTGGCCGTGGTCTCCCGGCGCTGGCTGCACGTCCGGGAGACCTACGGTGTCGACGTCGTACGGGACGACGCGGACCCGGCGCTGCTGATCGCGGTGGCGGTGTGCGTGATCCACCTCGCCGACAAGGAGCGCGAGGAGGACTGACGCCGGGAGGACCAGCGACGCGGAGGACCAGCGACGCGGAGGACTACCGGCGCGGAGGACTACCGGCGCGGAGGTTCGAGGCCCAGCAGGCGGTCCTTGAGCGCCGGGAACTGTTCGCGGGTGGCGGCGACCTTGGCCGGGTCGAGGTCGACGGTGAGGATCTCCTCGCCGGCGCCCGCCTCGGCCAGCACCTCGCCCCAGGGATCGACCACGATCGAGTGACCCGCCTGCGGAACTCCGGCATGCGTCCCGGCCGTTCCACACGCGAGCACGAACGCCTGGTTCTCGACCGCCCGCGCCTGGGCCAGCAGCGTCCAGTGCGCGCGCCGCCGCTCGGGCCAGCCCGCCGAGATCACCATCGTCTCGGCACCGGAGTCGACGAGTGCGCGGAAGAGTTCGGGGAAGCGGAGGTCGTAGCAGGTGGCCACGCCCAGCGTGGTCTCCGGGAGCCGGACGGTCACCAGTTCCTGGCCGGCGCCCATCAGCACCGCCTCGCCCTTGTCGAAGCCGAAGCGGTGGATCTTGCGATAGGCCGCGGCCAGATCACCGGAGGGGGAGAAGATGAGAGCCGTGTTGTAGAGGGGGCCCTCAGGGTCTCGCTCGGGGATGGAGCCGGCGTGCAGCCAGACACCCGCGTCGCTCGCCGCCTTCGCCATCGCCTCGTACGTCGGGCCTTCGAGCGGCTCGGCCTCGGTGGCGAACTCCTCGTAGGCGAACGCGCCGGTCGTCCACAGCTCGGGCAGTACGACAAGATCGGCGTCCGTCTGCTCGCGCACCAGTGCGGTCACGCGGTGCCGACGAGATTCGACCGATTCGCCCTCGTTTACATCGATCTGGATGAGCGAGGCGCGCACAGTACCACCGTCCTGGCATTCGAGCCGTCCACACGGGCCTACGATCGTCACACGAAAGCACTGCCGGGGTGCCTCACAGCAGCGTAACTTAACGTCTCAAGACACCCGCCGACAGCAGCTACCGCCCACTGGCAGCGCCGCCACAACCTGCCCGAGTACCGACCGCCGAGGGGTCCCGTTCCGTGAGTCTGCATCCCACTCTCCAGCCCTACGCCGACGCCTGGACCCACTCCATCGACGCGATATCCGAGCTGGTGACGCCCCTTGCCGAGGGCGAGTGGAACCGGCGGACACCGTGCCCGGGCTGGTCGGTGCGGGACGTGGTCTCCCATGTCATCGGCATGGACACCGAGATGCTCGGCGACCCGCGCCCGATCCACACCCTCCCGCGCGACCTCTTCCACATCACCAACGAGCACCAGCGCTACATGGAGATGCAGGTCGACGCCCGCCGCCACCACACGGCGCCCGAGATGACCTCCGAGCTGGAGTACACGGTCATCCGCCGCAACCGCCAGCTGCGCAACGAGTCGCGGGAGCCGGGGCACGCCGTGCGCGGGCCGATGGGCAAGGAGATCACCCTCGAGGAGGCCATGCGCAACCGCGCGTTCGACGTGTGGGTGCACGAGCAGGACCTGCGGGCGGCGCTCGGCCGCCCCGGCAACCTCGACTCGCCGGGCGCCCAGGTCGCCCGGGACGTGCTGCTCGGCGAGCTGCCCAAGGTGGTCGCCCACGACGCGGACGCCCCGCGCAGTTCGGCCGTCATCTTCGACGTGCACGGGCCGGTGGAGTTCCTGCGCACCATCCGCATCGACATCCAGGGCCGCGGCACCCTGGAGACCACCCCCGCGCTCGGCCCCGCCGCCATCTTCACCCTCGACTGGGAGACCTACGTCCGCCTGGCCTGCGGCCGCATCACCCCGGACGCGGCCGCGGACCGGGTGAAGGCGGAGGGCGACCCGGAACTGACGGCGGCGATCCTGCGGAACTTCGCGGTCACGCAGTAGGAATCCACGCTCAGGCGATAGGAGTCCACGGTCATGCGGTACGAGTCCACGGTCACGCCGTAAGAGACAGCGGGCAGAAACAGGCGCGGGCATCGGTAATTCGGTGGGCCGCGGCAGCCGCCGGGATCTACCTTGCCCGGCATGACCACTGCCACCGCACCGCGCGACGACCTCCCACCCCGCCTGACCCGCCTCACCTTCCACGGCCCGCTCTCCGAGGCACGAGCGGCCGCGATGGTACGGCGGCTCGCGTCCACGCACCCCACCACCGTGCTCGACATCGGCTGCGGCTGGGGCGAGTTGATGCTCCGTCTGCTGGACGCCGTACCCCGCGCACACGGCGTCGGACTGGATGTGCACGCCGGGGATCTGGCGCGGGGACGGCAGGCCGCCGAGGCGCGCGGGCTGACCGACCGGGTGGAGTTCGCCGAGGAGTCGGCGGTGGACACCGGACGCGGCCCGGCCGACGTGGTGCTGTGCCTCGGGGCGAGCCAGGCTCTGGGCGACGACCCGGTGACGGCCCTGCGGGAGCTGCGGCGACTGGTGACCGACGGCGGGCGGGTCCTGCTCGGCGAGGGCTTCTGGCAACGCACCCCGACCGAGGCGGAGCTCTCCGGGATGTGGCCGGGCGCGTCGGCCGCCGACCACCACGACCTGGCGACCCTGGTCGACCTGGCGGTGGCGGCGGGCTTCCGCCCGGAGTGGACGGAGACGGCGAGCCCGGCGGAGTGGGAGGAGTTCGAGTCGGCGTACCAGGCGGACCAGGAGGTATGGCTCGCGACCCACCCCGGCCACCCCCTGGCCACGGAAACCCGGACCCGCCTGGACACCCACCGATCGACCTGGCTGACCTACCGAGGCGTACTGGGCCTGATCTACCTCACCCTCGTGCCGACAACGAGCCGTACCGACAGCTGACCGCCGCACGCCACAGGTCGGGCAACCCTTCTGCCGACTGGAAACGGGTGGCGCGCGGGTGGAGAAGAAGTCACGCAGGCACGTGCACCGTCTCCACCCGGCTCGCCACCAACCGCTCCCGCTCCCGCCGAGCCGCCCGCCCCCGCAACCGCAGGATCTGGCTCACCCCCAGCGCCTGGAGCACGAACACACACGAGAACGCCACCGAGTAGTTGTCACCGGTCGCGTCCAACAGCACACCCACCACGAACAACGTCGTCATCGAGGCCACGAAACCACCCATGTTGGTGATCCCCGACGCGGTCCCCTGCCGTTCGGGCGGATTCGCCGGCCGCGCGAAGTCGAAGCCGAGCATCGACGCCGGCCCACACGCCCCCAGCACCGCGCACAACACCAACAGCAGCCACGTCGGCGCATGCTCGGCCGGATACACCAGTGTCGCCGCCCACACGACGGCAGTCGCCCCGACCGTGCCCAGCGCCAACGGCAGCCGCGCCGCGTGATGCCGGGCGACGATCTGGCCGTAGACCAGACCGATCACCATGTTGGAGAGCACGACCAGCGTCAGCAGCTCACCGGCCGTGGCCCGGGACAGCCCCTGCGCCTGGACCAGGAACGGCAGCCCCCACAGCAGCAGGAACACCATCGCCGGGAACTGGGTGGTGAAGTGCACCCACAGACCGAGCCGGGTCCCCGGCTCCCGCCAGGACGCGGCGATCTGCTTGCGTACGTACGCCGCGCCCCGGTGCGGGAAGGGCGCCGGCTCGTACCCCTCGGGGTGGTCCTTCAGGAAGAACAGCACGAGGACCAGCGCGACCACACCGGCCAGCGCGCTGCCGGCGAACGCGGGGGTCCACCCGATGCCGTGCAGCAACCGGGCCAGGACCAGCGTGGAGACGAGGTTGCCCGCCATGCCGACCAGGCCGGCGAGCTGTGCGACGAGCGGCCCGCGCCGCACCGGGAACCAGCGGGTGCCGAGCCGCAGCACGCTGATGAAGGTCATGGCGTCGCCGCAGCCGAGCAGCGCGCGTGAGGCGAGCGCGGTGCCGTACGACGGGGAGAACGCGAAGCCCAGCTGGCCGGCCGTGAACAGCACCGCGCCGATGGACAGCACCTTCTTCGTGCCGAGGCTGTCGACCAGCAGGCCGACGGGTATCTGCATACCGGCGTAGACCAGCAGCTGGAGTATGGAGAAGGTGGACAGGGCCGAGGCGTTGACGTGGAAGCGGTCGGCCGCGTCGAGGCCGGCGACACCGAGGGACGTACGGAAGATGACGGCGACGAAGTAGACCGAGACGCCTATGGACCACACCGCGACGGCCCGGCGGCCGCCGGGCGGATCGCCGGGCAACGCGACGCTGCCGCGGTTCATCGGACCTCACCCCGCGCCAGGTGCGCGAACCAGTCGACGTGCCGGTGCACCAGCTCGACCGCACGGTCGGCGTCCCCGGCACGCAGCGCGTCCAGGATCTCCTCGTGCTCGGTCAGTGACTTGGCGATCCGGTCGGGGTGGGCGTTCATGATCGCGACGCCCATCCGCAGCTGGCGGTCGCGGAGCTGGTCGTAGAGGCGGGAGAGGATCTCGTTGCCGCCGTCGCGGACGATCTCGGCGTGGAAGCAGCGGTCGGTGACGGCCGCGGCGGCCAGGTCGCCGGCGGCGGCCTCGGCCTTCTGACGGTCCAGCAGCTCCTCCAGGCGGGCCACGAGCATCGCCGACGGCGGTACGGCCTTGCGCACCGCGTGCTCCTCGACCAGCATCCGGGTCTCCACCACGTCCGCGATCTCCTGCGCGGAGACCGGCAGCACCAGGGCGCCCTTCTTCGGGTAGAGCCTGATCAGGCCCTCGACCTCGAGGCGCAGCAGCGCCTCGCGGACCGGGGTGCGGGACACCCCTACGGCCTCGGCCAGCTCGCCCTCGGTGAGCAGCGTGCCGCCCTCGTAGTGGCGGTCCAGGACGGCTTGCTTGACATGGGAGTACACACGGTCGGCGGCGGGGGGCTGCTTGACGGCCAGGCTCATGCCCACAGGATAGATACAACACGTACACATGCAGGTGGGCCGTCCACCATGCGGACGTGACCTATGTCTCCCCAAGCAACCGCACAACCATCTGTGCTACTTACGTGTCCTACACGTGCGGCCCGCACTTCCCTGCCGCCTCAACTTGGCCGCACTACAGGGGCATTCGACTCGACTCGGGGTAACTCACTTGATTACCGGCATTAAGGGCACCCGCTTCCGCAGAGCCGCCGCCGTCGCCGTCACGTCCGGCGCGATGCTCGCCACCGGGGCCCTCACCGCGGCGCCCGCGCAGGCTGTCACGGCGCCCACCATTGTGGCCAAGGGCGGCTACCTCATGAACAACGCCAACGCCGCCTCGCTGTACACGAAGAAGGCGGACACCAAGCTGTCCACCGGCTCGACCACGAAGATCATGACCGCCAAGGTCGTGCTCGCGCAGTCGAACCTGAACCTGGACGCCAAGGTCACCATCCAGAAGGCGTACAGCGACTACGTGGTCGCCAACAACGCCTCCCAGGCCCACCTGATCGTCGGCGACAAGGTCACCGTCCGCCAGCTGCTGTACGGGCTGATGCTGCCCTCCGGCTGCGACGCCGCCTACGCGCTCGCCGACAAGTACGGCACGGGCACCACCCGCGCCAAGCGCGTCGCCAACTTCATCGGCAAGATGAACACCGCCGCCAAGAACCTGCACCTGACGAACACGCACTTCGATTCCTTCGACGGCATCGGCAACGGCAACAACTACTCCACGCCGCGCGACCTGACGAAGATCGCCAGCAGCGCGATGAAGAACTCCACGTTCCGCACGGTCGTCAAGACGAAGAAGTACACGGCGAAGACGATCACCAAGACCGGTTCCACCCGCACCATGGGTGCCTGGACCAACACCAACACGCTGCTCAGCAGCTACAGCGGCGCCATCGGCGTGAAGACCGGCTCCGGCCCCGAGGCCAAGTACTGCCTGGTCTTCGCCGCGACCCGCAACGGCAAGACGGTCATCGGCACCGTCCTCGCCTCCTCCTCGATCACCCAGCGCGCCACGGACGCCACGAAGCTCCTCAACTACGGCTTCGCCCGCCTCGGCTGACACCCCGGCACCCAGACGACGAAGGCCCGCCGCACCATCTGCGGCGGGCCTTTTCGCATACCCGAGCGACCCGGCGCAGCAAAAATCGCATCCTTCCCTCGCAATCGTGAACATCGCAGTATTTGACTGGCATATTCGATTTTCTTCGCCCTAAATTCCGCGGCGGAGGTGGTTCCCATGAACGAACCCGAAAAGCAGGCGAAGCCCGCCAGGTCCCACGAGGCGATCGACGTCGGCGACTTCGTGTACGCGGCGACCGGAGCCCGCGTACGACGACTGACCATGCCGGACGGAACGCACTGGTTCCCGGCGGTGGATGTGTGCAAGGAACTGGGGTACGCCTCACCCGGCAAGGCGCTGGCGGATCATGTCCCGGAGACACATCGAGAGAGTCTTGAGAGTGTCAGCAGCGCTTACGGTCTCAGCATCCCCGCAGGTAGACAGTGGCGTCGAGATCTGCAGCTGATCGATATCCAGGGCTTGCTCGTCCTCGTCATGTCCTGCACCAAGCGCACCGCTGCTCCTTTCAAGGAATGGGCCACCGAGGTGCTCGTGACAGTTCACGAGGAGGGTTCCTACACTCTCGAAGAGGCCGAGGTGCAGCCCACCGAACCGGGCGCGCCCGTCGCCTACGCCATGCCGGAGCAGGTCGCCGAGGCCATCGTCCGGCTGGAGGCGCACAACCTTCAGCTGGACGAGCAGCTGGCGAACGGGCAGCGCGAACTGATCGAGTTGCAGAAGAGCACGCTCGCCGTGCAGCAGGCCATGGTCCGGGCCATGGAACGAATCGCCGACCGGATCGACGAACTCGTCCTCGAACGTCGTAAGCCGTACGGCCCGCCCATGGCGCTGCCGACCACCGAGTCCGTGCTCGCCGACTGGCGGCAGCGGTTGTCGGTGACCGAGGACGTGTGGACGGTGGCCGTCGTCATCGCCCCGGTCCTCGTCGAGCGGGGCGAGCTGCGGGAGCCGCTCGAATCGATCGCCGCGCGCACCGGCCTGACGGTGCACCGCGTCAACGAGTGTCTCCGGCTGCTGCGCAAGCACGCCTGCATCCACTCGCGGGGCGGGACGGAGGAGGGGGCGCCGGTCTACGTGCTGAACCGGATCTGAAAGTGAGTGGGCGGTCGCAAGACCAAGTTGCGACCGCCCACTCGTCCAACCTATCCGTCCTCAGCCCCAGGTAATCAACCGCTTCGGCTGTTCCAGGATCGCCGCGATGTCCGCGAGGACCTTGGAGCCCAGTTCGCCGTCGACCAGGCGGTGGTCGAAGGACAGGGCCAGCGTGGTGACCTGGCGGGGCTTGACCTTGCCCTTGTGGACCCAGGGCTGGAGCTTGATCGCACCGACCGCCAGGATCGCCGCCTCGCCCGGGTTGAGGATCGGCGTCCCCGTGTCGATGCCGAAGACACCGACGTTGGTGATCGTCACCGTGCCGCCCTGCATGGCGCCGGGCGAGGTCTTGCCGTCCCGGGCCGTGGTCACCAACTCACCGAGGGACTCGGCCAGCTGCGGCAGCGTCTTCGCGTGGGCGTCCTTGATGTTCGGGACGATCAGGCCCCGCGGGGTGGCCGCGGCGATGCCCAGGTTGACGTAGTGCTTGAGCACGATCTCCTGGTTCGCCTCGTCCCAGGACGCGTTGATGTCCGGGTTGCGCCGGATCGCGACCAGCAGGGCCTTGGCGATGAGGAGAAGCGGGTTCACCCGGAGGCCTTGCAGGTCCTTGTCCTGCTTCAGCTCCTCCACCAGCTTCATCGTGCGGGTCACGTCCACCGTCACGAACTCCGTGACATGCGGGGCCGTGAACGCCGAACCCACCATCGCCGCCGCCGTCGCCTTGCGGACGCCCTTGATGGGGACCCGGGTCTCCCGCGCACCCTCGTACGACGCCACGGGAGCCGCCGGCACGGCGGGAGCCGCCGGCACGGCCGGCGCCTGCTGCGGGGCCGCCGCCGGTACGGCCGCCACCGCCGCGTGGACGTCCTCGCGCGTGATGACGCCGTCCGGGCCCGACGGGGTCACCGTGGCCAGGTCGACGCCCAGGTCCTTCGCCAGCTTGCGCACCGGCGGCTTCGCCAGCGGACGGGCACGCTCCGCGGCGGGGGCCTCGGGGACCACTGCGGCGACCTCGGCAGGGCCGTGGCCGTTCAGCTCCTGCTGGACCGCCGCCGTGACCGCCGCCTCGGCGACCGTCACCTCCGGGCCCTTGCGCGGGCGGCGCTTCGTGGAGGAGGCCGCGACGCCGTAGCCGACGAGGACCGGCTGGCGGGCCTGCGGCTTCTCCTCCGGCTCCGCGGCCGGCGCGGGCTCCGCCACGGGAACGGCCGCCCCGCCCGACACGTCCACCGCGATGATCGCCGTGCCCACGTCGACCGTGGTGCCCTCGGCGAAGCGCAGCTCGCGCACCACCCCGTCGTAGGGGATGGGCAGTTCGACGGCCGCCTTCGCCGTCTCGACCTCGCACACCACCTGGCCGTCGGTGACCGTGTCGCCCGGCTGGACGTACCACTTGAGGATCTCGGCCTCGGTGAGCCCCTCGCCCACGTCCGGCATCTTGAACTCGCGTACGGACGCTTCCGTCATCGTCGTCACGACCCTCTCCTCAGTACGCCAGGGCACGGTCGACGGCGTCGAGCACCCGGTCCAGGCCCGGAAGGTACTCCTCCTCCAGGCGGGCCGGCGGGTAGGGGGCGTGGTAGCCGCCGACCCGGAGCACCGGGGCCTCCAGGTGGTAGAAGCAGCGCTCGGTGATACGGGCGGCGATCTCCGCGCCCGAGCCGAAGAACACCGGTGCCTCGTGGACGACGACCAGCCGGCGGGTCTTCTCGACCGAGGCCTGGATGGAGTCGAAGTCCAGCGGGGAGACGGACCGCAGGTCGAGGATCTCCAGGGACCTGCCCTCCTCGGCGGCCGCGTCGGCGACCTCCTGGCAGAGCTTCACCATCGGGCCGTAGGCGGCCAGGGTGAGGTCGGTGCCCTCGCGGACCACGCGCGCCTTGTGCAGCGGGCCCGGGATGGATTCGGTGTTGACCTCGCCCTTGTCCCAGTAGCGGCGCTTGGGTTCGAAGAAGATCACCGGGTCGTCGCTCTGGATGGCCTGCTGCATCATCCAGTAGGCGTCCGAGGAGTTGGACGGGGAGACGATCTTCAGGCCCGCCACGTGCGCGAAGAGCGCCTCGGGGGACTCCGAGTGGTGCTCGACCGCGCCGATGCCGCCGCCGTAGGGGATGCGTACGACGACCGGCATCTTGACCTTGCCCAGCGAACGCGCGTGCATCTTCGCCAGCTGGGTGACGATCTGGTCGTAGGCCGGGAAGACGAAGCCGTCGAACTGGATCTCCACCACCGGGCGGTAGCCGCGCAGGGCGAGGCCGATCGCGGTGCCGACGATGCCGGACTCGGCGAGGGGGGTGTCGATGACGCGGCTCTCGCCGAAGTCCTTCTGGAGGCCGTCGGTGACCCGGAAGACGCCGCCGAGCTTGCCGACGTCCTCGCCCATGACGAGGACCTTGGGGTCGGTCTCCAGGGCGCGGCGCAGCGACTCGTTGATCGCCTTGGCCAGAGCCATCTTTTCCGCTGCCATGGTCAGGCCCCCTCTACGTCCGCGAACGACGCCTGGTAGGCGGCGAACTGGGCTCGTTCCTCGTCGACGAGCGCGTGCCCGTCCGCGTACACGTGCTCGAACATGGCGAAGTTGTCCGGGTCCGGCATGGCTCGGACCGCTTCGCGCACTCGCCTGCCCAACGCCTCGGACTCGGCCTCGAGTTCCGCGAAGAATCCCTCGTCCGCGTGGTTTGAGGCCTCCAGGTACCGGCGAAGGCGCAGGATCGGGTCCTTGGCCTCCCAGGCCTCACGCTCCTCGTCGGCCCGGTACTTGGTCGGGTCGTCGGAGGTGGTGTGGGCGCCCATCCGGTAGGTGTACGCCTCGACCAGCGTCGGGCCCTCGCCGCTGCGGGCTCGCTCCAGCGCCCACTTGGTGACCGCGAGGCAGGCCAGCACGTCGTTGCCGTCGACACGGACGCCGGGGAAGCCGTAGCCCTGGGCGCGCTGGTAGAGCGGGACGCGGGTCTGCTTCTCGGTCGGCTCGGAGATCGCCCACTGGTTGTTCTGGCAGAAGAACACCACCGGGGCGTTGTAGACCGCGGCGAAGGTGAACGATTCGGCGACGTCGCCCTGGCTGGAGGCGCCGTCGCCGAAGTAGGCGATGACCGCCGAGTCCGCGCCGTCCTTGGCGACGCCCATGGCGTAGCCGGTGGCGTGCAGCGTCTGGGAGCCGATGACGATCGTGTAGAGGTGGAAGTTGTTGCTGTTGGGGTCCCAGCCGCCGTGGTTGACGCCGCGGAACATGCCCAGCAGGTTGGTCGGGTCGACCCCGCGGCACCAGGCGACGCCGTGCTCACGGTAGGTCGGGAAGACGTAGTCGTCCTCGCGGGTGGCGCGCCCGGAGCCGATCTGGGCGGCCTCCTGGCCGAGCAGGGACGCCCACAGGCCCAGCTCGCCCTGGCGCTGCAGGGCGGTGGCCTCGGCGTCGAAGCGGCGGGTGAGCACCATGTCGCGGTACAGGCCGCGCAGGTCGTCGGGGGTGATCCCGGCGACGTAGGAGTCGTACTCGGCGTTCTTGACCCGCTTGCCCTCCGGGGTCAGCAGCTGCACGAGTTCGGGATCGGTGCTCTTCTTCGTGGTGGTGCGAGGCGTGGTGGTGCGAGTGGTGCGCTTGGTGCCGGTCTTGCTGCCGGTGGTACCGGCTTTGCCTGCGGCGCTGCGTCGCGGTTCGCTCGCGGCACTGCTGTCCACGGTCACGTGTGCTCCTCCGTCGGTCCGGCCCCCGGGGTTGCCGGGTGAACCAGTGCGGCTCACCTGCTTCCGACACCCGTGGCACGGGGTGGGTGCCACTCGGCCGGGAACAGGCGTGACAGGTGCCCCGGCGAGCGCCCTGCAAGATGCACGTTACCCAGTGCTCCACATTTCTGTGAAACCCCTCCTGACCTGCGATTTTGCTTGGAAATCCAAGTACTTTTTGCTTGGGTTTCCTAGTAAATCGACACAGGCTGGAAGGTAGCTGGTCAGAGCCTTGCGGGAGGCCGGAGCTACCGCACGTTATCCCGCCACCCCGGGCCACGGGAAGATGTACGGCTCTCGGCCCGCGACACGGGCGCGCCACGGTGAGGGCATCTCCGATGGTGCGTCCTGGGACGATTCCTTCGCACCCGCGTTCGCCCCGGTCCACCACGTGACCGAAAGCGACCAACCGCGACTGCCTGCGACAATCCCCAGCTCACAGGCCCAGGCGTTGCCCTAGCATCTGCCGCGTGCCGCGCCCATGTGTACCACCCCTCATGCCCCATGCGCCCCCTCTGGGCGCCCTGCTCCGGCTGTACGCCGCCGGTTCCGCACTCACCTGCGAACCCGTCGAACAGGGCTTGCTCAACCGCGGCTACCGCGTCCGCACCACCCGCGGCCGCTACTTCCTGAAGCACCACTTCGACCCCGACACCGCCGACCCGGCCGCCATCGAGCGCCGCCATCTGGCCACCCAGCGCCTGGCCGCCCTCGGCGTCCCGGTCGCCCCGCCGCTGGCCCACCGTGAGGGCCGTACGGTCGCCGTCGTCGGCGGCCACGCCTACGCGCTGCACCCCTGGATCGACGGCCGGCACCGGCACGGCGGACAGCTCACGCGCGGGGAGTGCGCGCGGCTCGGTGCGCTCCTGGGCGCCGTGCACGCCTGCCTGGAGCGCGTGATGCCACCCAAGGGGCGCACCCGCCCGGCAACGAGCCCCCATCCCGTCGAGAGCGCCGATCCCGCCGACACCTTCGCGCTCATCGACGACCTGCTCGCCCAGGTCAGCCGGCACCGGCCCGCCGACGCCTTCGACGAACTCGCCCGGCACCGGTTGCTCGAACGCCGTGCGCTCCTGGAGCAGCACGCCGGCCGGCGTCCCCCGCGCGGCGCCTCCGTGGGCTGGGTGCACGGCGACTTCCACCCGTTCAACCTGCTCTACAAGGACGATGCGCCCGCCGCGATCGTCGACTGGGACCGGCTGGGCGTGCAGCCCCGCGCGGAGGAGGCCGTCCGCGCCGCCGCGATCTTCTTCGTGCGCCCGGCGGGAGCGCTCGACCTGGCGAAGGTGCGGGCGTACGCGCGCGCGTACCGGCGCGCGGCCGGTGCCACGCCCTCGGAGCTGGCGGCGGCCGTGCACCGCGTGTGGTGGGAACGGCTCAACGACTTCTGGATGCTGCGCTGGCACTACGAGCGCGGCGACACCCGCGCGGACCCTCAGTTCCCGGCCGCGTCGGCGCTGGCCGTGTGGTGGACCGGAGAGTACGACGCGGTGTGCGACGCGTTCGTCGGGTGAGGGCCGTTGCTCAGCCCCGCGGGGGTGCCGGTGTCCTTCAGGGGTTGCCCAGCCCGGCGCCGGAGATCGTGTTGCCCTGGTCCGTGTCGCCGCTGCCGCCGTCCGTGCCCGTCGATTCGGTGGGGTCCGTCTCGGGGGAGCTCGCGGTGTCGGTGGGCTGCGAGGCGCTCGCCGTGTCGGACGGCTCGTCGGTCGGGTCGGTGCTCTCCGTCTGGGACTGGGTGTACGACGGGGTCTCCGACGGCGTGTAGTCGGAGTTGTCGTCGTTGCCCGAGCCGCTGGTGTCGGTCTCCGTGTCCGTGGCCGTGTCGCTGGCCTCGTCGGAGGGGCTCGCGCTGGGCGTCTCGTCCTTGGTGGACTGCGAGACGCTCGGCGACGTCGACGTCCCCGGGTCACCGCCGTTGCCGCCGCCCTTGTTCAGGGCCAGCGCGACGCCCGCCGCGATGGCGATCACCGCGAAGACGGCCAGGATCCACAGCTTGCCGCGGCCGCTGCCCCGGTTGCCGTGACCCTCGAAGCCGCCGTCGTCACCGCCGCCGTAGCCGGACGGCAGGATCGGCTGCGGGATCTGCGAGGTCCCGTTGGAGGCCATCGGGTTCTGCATCACCGTCGTGCCGGCGAAACCGCCCGCCGAGGCGTGCCGGCCGTCGTGCACGGTGACCGGGCCGGTGTTCCAGGTGCCGGTGTGGGCGCCCTGGTCGTACAGCATCTGCAGGCCGTACTGGACCAGGCCGCGCATCTCCTCGGCGGTCTGGAAGCGGTCGTCGGGCTCCTTGGCGAGCGAGCGCATGACCAGGCCGTCCAGCTCCGGCGGGGCGACGCCCTCGGAGGTCTGGGACGGCGGCACCGGGATGTCCTGGACGTGCTGGTAGACCACCGACAGCGGCGTCTCACCGATGAAGGGCGGCCGCAGTGAGAGGAGTTCGTACAGCAGGCAGCCGGTGGCGTACAGGTCGGAGCGGTGGTCGACGGCCTTGCCGAGCGCCTGCTCCGGGGAGAGGTACTGGGGCGTGCCCATGACCATGCCGGTCTGCGTCATCGTCGTGGACGCGCCGTGCAGGGCGCGGGCGATGCCGAAGTCCATCACCTTGACGGCACCGTTGTGGGTGATGATCACGTTGGCGGGTTTGATGTCGCGGTGCACGATGCCGTGCTGGTGCGAGTAGGCCAGCGCCTCCAGCACCCCGGACGTGATGATCAGGGCCTGCTCGGGGCCCGGCGCCTCGGCGTTGATCAGCAGGTCGCGGATGGTGCGGCCCTCGACCAGCTCCATCACGATGTACGGCACGGACTGGCCGCCGACCACGTCCTCGCCGGAGTCGTACACCGCCACGATCGCGTGGTGGTTGAGCCCGGCGACCGACTGTGCCTCGCGCGTGAAACGGGCCTTGGAGACCGGGTCCTCGGCGAGGTCGGCACGGAGCAGCTTCACGGCCACGGTGCGGCCCAGCCGAACGTCCTCGGCCGCGAACACCTCGGCCATGCCGCCCCGGCCGAGGCGGTGGGTGAGCCGGTAACGGCCGTCGCCGACCAGACCTCCGTTGCCCCACAGCTCAGGCGCGTCCGACATACCGCCGCCAGTCGCCTCGGGGTCGGACGGGCCCTGGGCGCTGTGCGTCTGTGCCATCGGTCCTCGCCGTCGTTTCTGCCCGCGGTGCGCGCGGTGTTGTCACGGTCTCAGTCGGCCACGCTACAGCCTCCGCGCAACCCCCAGGTCCGGGTTCCGGCCCGTGGACGGACCGGCCATCAAACCCGTACCACGCGCTGTCGTGCAAATTCTGTGTACCGGACGTACGGCAGCTGTAACGCTTCCGCGGCTCTTCTTTCGCGTACGGTCACGGATCGGGCACCGCGCTTGACGTGTCGGTGCCCTCCGGCAGACTTGGCCGGGAATGAGACATTCGATCAACAAGGGTGCCTGAGCGCCCGACGGGGGACGGGGCAAATGAGCCAGGACGGCGCACACGGCCGTTACGTGGGGCGGGCTCTGGCGGGTGGCCGCTACCAACTGCGCGACCTGCTCGGCGCGGGCGGTATGGCCTCCGTGCACCTGGCGTACGACACGGTCCTGGACCGGCAGGTCGCGATCAAGACCCTGCACACCGAACTCGGCCGGGAACAGGCCTTCCGCGAGCGTTTCCGCCGCGAGGCCCAGGCAGTGGCCAAGCTCACGCACACCAACATCGTCTCCGTCTTCGACACCGGGGAAGAAGAACTCGACGGCTCGACCATGCCGTACATCGTCATGGAGTACGTCGAGGGCCATCCGCTCGGCTCAGTGCTCGACGAGGACGTGCGGCAGTACGGCGCGATGCCCGCCGACAAGGCGCTGAAGATCACCGCCGACGTGCTGGCCGCGCTGGAGATCAGCCACGAGATGGGGCTGGTGCACCGCGACATCAAGCCCGGCAACGTGATGATGACCAAGCGCGGGGTCGTCAAGGTGATGGACTTCGGCATCGCCCGTGCCATGCAGTCCGGGGTCACCTCTATGACCCAGACCGGGATGGTCGTCGGCACCCCGCAGTACCTCTCCCCGGAGCAGGCCCTCGGCCGGGGCGTGGACGCCCGCTCCGACCTCTACTCGGTCGGCATCATGCTGTTCCAGCTGGTCACCGGCCGGCTGCCGTTCGACGCGGACTCGCCGCTGGCGATCGCCTACGCGCATGTCCAGGAGGAGCCGGTCGCTCCCTCCTCGGTCAACCGTGCCCTTCCCCCGGCCGTGGACGCGCTGGTCGCCCGCGCCCTGAAGAAGAACCCGAACGAGCGCTTCCCGACTGCCGAGTCCATGCGCGACGAGTGCCTGCGGGTGGCCGCCTCGCTCCAGCCGGCCGCGCCCAGCATCGTCCCGGGCATCCCGCCGGCCCAGAGCGGTTCCGGGGTCGGCTCCGCGGTGTTCCCGCCGGTCGACCAGGCGACGCCGGCGCCTCCCGGACCGGTGCAGACGCCGTACCAGCCGACTCCGCACCCGAACCCGAATCCGTACGGCACCCCGGCCCCAGGGCCGGTTCCGGCTCCCGCTCCGGCGTACGGCTATCCGCAGCAGGCGGGTTACCAGACGCCGGCCGGGTACGCCCAGCCGGTGCCGACGACCCCGCCGCCGTACACCATCAGCCCCCAGTCGCCGTCCTCCGGTGGTGGGGGCAGGGGTAACCGGCCGGTGGTCATCGGGTCGATCGCGGTCTCACTGGTCGCGGTGATCGGTCTGGTCGTCGCGCTGGCGCTGAACAACGGCGGCGGAAGCGGAGACGACAACGGCGGAAGCGGCGGCAACGGCGGAAGCACCGCGAGCGCCGGGGCCTCGCACGCGTCGGGCTACCGCGGGCCGGACACCGCGAAGACCATCGAGAAGACCGAGTGCACCGAGCCGCAGGAGTCGTACGACGACGCCGACAAGATCCAGGTCCCGGACTTCAAGTTCAAGTACGTCAAGTCGGTCAAGGAGTGCTTCCAGGCCGCCGGCTGGCGGATGAAGATCACCCCCATGGACGAGAACACCTACGGCGACGGCACGGTCATGGAGCAGTTCCCGTCCTCCGGCACGGACGTCGACCCCGAGGACATGCCGACCATCGAGCTCAAGGTGTCGACGGGCAACCCGGCCACCGGCTGAGGCGCGGCACAGCAGTCGCACTAGTAAGGGCCCGGCGGTGTACGCCGGGCCCTTCGCCGTCTCGGGAGTCCTGCTCAGAAGTCCTGCTCGGGAGTCCTAGAGGTACGGTCCGCCGGAACGGCCGGCCGCCGGTCCGTGTTCCTCGCCCTCGTGGCCGACGCCCGGCGGGAGCGCGCGCCGCATCTGCTCCAGCTGGGCGCGGGCGGCCATCTGCTGGGCGAACAGGGTGGTCTGGATCCCGTGGAAGAGGCCCTCCAGCCAGCCGACCAACTGGGCCTGCGCGATCCGCAGTTCCGCGTCGGTCGGGGTCACGTCGTCGGTGAAGGGCAGGGAGAGCCGCTCCAGCTCCTCCACCAGCTCCGGCGCCAGACCGTCCTCCAGCTCCTTGACGGAGCTGGCGTGGATCTCCTTGAGCCGGACCCGGCTGGCCTCGTCGAGGGGAGCCGCCCGCACCTCCTCCAGGAGCTGCTTGATCATGCTGCCGATCCGCATGACCTTGGCGGGCTGTTCCACCATCTCCGTCACCGGGATCTCGCGGGAGTCCTCGTCCCCGTTGCCGCCACCGAGTGCCATCCCGTCCTGGCCCACGACCAGGATCTGCGGATTCTCGGGCGACCGTTCGTTCCTCGGCATCTCCATGCCGCCATTCTCTCGCACCCGTACAGCTCATCACCGTGGTGCCCCCCGGTTGGGGCTGATCCACCTTCCCGAGCCGCTCCCGGACGGGCGTAGACCCATCGGCCGAATCAGAAATGCCGGTCTTGTCAGTGAATGTGAGTCTGGTGTGCGTCGGCTCTGACGACTGTGTTCCAGGAGGTCACCGACGTGACTCCAAGGCCGCGATCCACCCTCGGCGGCGTGCGGCTCGCGCTCGTCCGCCTGCTGCTCGTCCTCGCGACGGTACTGCTGCCGTACGGCACGGCCGTCGCGTACGACCCCGAGCCCGTGGTCGCCCATGACCCCGAGCCCGTGCCCTCGGACTCCGCCGACGCCTCGGCCTCCCCCGAGCCGTCCCGGGCCGGAACCCTGGCCGGTGAGGGCCGGCTGCGGCCGGGACGGCCCCAGGGCCCGGCGGCGGCCGTCCAGGGGCAGGACGAAGACGGCTCGGGGGAGGACGAGGACGAGCCCGGCGAGGAGACCGGCGACGCGAGCCCGGCCGCCACCTCGGCACAGCCGCCCCGGGAGGCCGGACTGGTGCCCACCCCGTCCCCGCCGCACCCCACGCACCAGGCCGTGGCCCACAGCGAGGAGGACGCCTCCGAGCCTGTGCTGCACATCCTGCCGCTGGGCAGCGGCCTGGTCCTGATCGGCCTCGGGCTCGGCCTCGCCTTCGTCGCCCTGCGGGTGCGGCGGAGCTAGGGCCTGTCTAAGGGGCCACGAGGAGGACCTTGCCGATGTGCGCGCTGGCCTCCACCAGCCGCTGGGCCTCGGCCGCCTCGGCCATCGGCAGCTCGCGGTCGACGACCGGCCGGACATGGCCGCCCGCGATCAACGGCCACACATGCTCCCGCACGGCCGCGACGATGGCCGCCTTCTCGGTGAGCGGACGAGCGCGCAGCGAGGTCGCGCTGATCGCGGCCCGCTTGCCGAGCAGCGCGCCGATGTTCAGCTCGCCCTTCACCCCTCCCTGCAAACCGATGATCGCGAGCCGCCCGTTGACCGCGAGGGCCCGCACGTTCCGGTCCAGATAGCTGGCGCCCATGTTGTCGAGGATGACGTCGGCCCCGGCGCCGTCGGTGGCCTGCCGTACCTCGGCGACGAAGTCCTGGTCGCGGTAGTTGACGAGGATGTCCGCGCCCAGCTCGGCGCAGAAGTCCAGCTTCTCCTTGGTGCCCGCGGTGACCGCGACCTTGGCGCCGACCGACTTGCCCAGCTGGATCGCCATGGTGCCGATGCCGCTGGTGCCGCCGTGCACGAGCAGCGTCTCACCGGGGTGCAGGTGGGAGATCATGAAGACGTTCGACCAGACCGTGCAGGCCACCTCGGGCAGGGCGGCCGCCTGCTTGAGGTCCACGCCCTCGGGCACCGGCAGCAGCTGCCCGGCCGGGACGGCGACCTTCTGCGCATAGCCGCCGCCCGCGAGCAGTGCGCACACCTCGTCGCCGACCGACCAGCCGGAGACACCGGGGCCGAGCTCGACGATCCGGCCGGAGCACTCCAGACCGGGATAGGCGGAGGCGCCCGGCGGCGGGTTGTAGTTGCCCTGCCGTTGCAGGATGTCGGCACGGTTGACGGCGCTGGCCACCACCTCGACCAGCACCTCGCCCTCCCCGGGCACGGGATCGGGGACCTCGTCCCACACCAGCGCCTCGGGCCCACCAGGTTCGGGAATCGTGATCGCATACATACGGCCGACGCTACCCCCCGACCGGCCGCGCTCCCGGTCAGGCCCGGGGCAGCGGCCGTATGTCCGGGGCGACCTGGGTGCCCGGGGAGGCCCGCACGATCGTGATCAGCCGGTCCGTCAGCTGGATGGTGCCGACGGCCGGGTCGTCGTAGCCGAGCACCCGGTGTCCGCGGAGGACGCTCACCACCAGGTCGGACGTCTCGCGCGGGGTCTTGCCGACCTCGGCCTTGACCGCCGGGCGCTCCACCAGGTCCAGGCCGGTGCCCTGCTGGATCAGGTCCTCCATGACCATGCCGGCGGCCGGACTGAGCACGGACAGCCCCAGCAACCGTCCGGCGGCGCTGGCGCTGGTGATGACGGCGTCGGCGCCGGACTGCTGGAGCAGCGGGGCGTTCTCCTCCTCACGGACCGCGGCCACGATCTTCGCGCCCTTGTTGAGCTGCCGGGCGGTCAGGGTCACCAGCACGGCCGTGTCGTCCCGCTGGGTCGCGATGATGATCTGCCGGGCGCGCTGCACCTCGGCCCGCTTCAGCACCTCGCTTCGTGTCGCGTCCCCGACCACCCCGGCGTATCCCTCGGCAGTGGCCGCGTCGATCGCCGTGGCGCTGGGGTCGACCACGACCACCTGTTCCTTCTTCAGCCCGGTCGCGCAGACGGTCTGGATCGCCGACCGCCCCTTCGTCCCGAAACCGACGACGACGGTGTGATCCCGCAAGGCGGACCTCCAGCGGTTCTGGCGCCATTCCTCCCGGGTGCGTTCGGTGAGGACTTCGAGCGTGGTGCCGACCAGGATGATCAGGAAAAGCACGCGCAGAGGCGTGATGACGAAGATGTTGGTGAGCCGGGCGGCGTCACTGACCGGGGTGATGTCGCCGTATCCGGTGGTGGAGAGGGTGACGGTCGCGTAGTAGAAGGCGTCGAGGAGGTCGACGCTGCCGTCCGAGGTGTCGTTGTAGCCCTTGCGGTCGGCGTAGACGATGAACGCGGTGGCGACCAGCAGGAGCAGGGCCAGTGACAGCCGTTTGCTGACCTGGCGGATCGGGCGCTCCACCACTTTCCTCGGGAGTTTCACCCGTTGGGTCACCAGATGTTCGTCCGCCTGGCGGGCGATGGCGTCATGGCCCGGAAGTTTCACGTGAAACACACCTCGATCCCCGCGGCCGCCCACGGCAGGTCAAGGAGCTCCGTCTCCTCACCCCGCTGTGCCCCGCCCGGCGGTACGACCGCGAGCGCGTCGGCGGCGGCGATGCCGCGGAGCATCGCCGGGCCGTTGTAGTGCAGCGGGACGGCCGCGTCACCCCGCAGGACGACCGGGATGAGCCGGGTGTCGTACGGGTGTCCCTGCGCCGCTTCCGCCAGGGGCACCGCGTACGGCTCGGGGGCCGGGTGGGCGGCGAGGGTGCGCAGCAGGGGCTCGGCGAGGGTGAGCAGGCCGGAGACGGCCGCGAGGGGGTTGCCGGGGAGACCGACGAGGTGCTGGTTCTGCTGGGTGCGGGCCAGCAGCATGGGGTGGCCGGGGCGGACCTTGACGCCGTCGACGAGGAGGGCGGCGCCGATGCGTTCCAAGGTGGAGTGGACATGGTCGACCGGGCCGGAGGCGGTGCCGCCCGTGGTGATGACGAGGTCGGCGCCGGACGAGGTGATCGCCTTGTACAGGGCCTTGGCGTCGTCGCCCAGCCGGCGTACGGCGGTCACCTCGGCGCCGAGCGCGCGCAGCCAGGGCGGCAGCATGGGGCCGAGCGCGTCCCGGATACGTCCTTCGCTCGGGAGCCCCTCGGTGAGCAACTCGTCGCCCAGGATCAGGACTTCGGCCCGGGGACGGGGGACGACCGTGACGGTGTCGTACCCGGCGGCCGCGGCGAGGCCGAGGACGGCCGGGGTGACCAGGGTGCCGACGGACAGCAACTGGTCACCGCTGCGGCACTCCTGGCCGCGCGGACGGATGTCCTGGCCGTGCACGACCTCACGGGTGGGGTGCAGCCTGCCCTGGCTGTCGATACGGCCGTGTTCGCTGCGCAGCACCGCGGTGGTGTCCGCCGGGATCCGGGCGCCGGTGGCGATCCGTACCGCTTCACCGTCGGTGAGCGGCTCGGGCTGCGCGTGCCCGGCCAGCACGCCCTCCTCGCGCACGTCCCAGGGACCGGGGCCCGCCACCGCCCAGCCGTCCATCGCGGAGGTGTCGAAGGAGGGCAGGTCGGTCAGTGCGTCCAGCGGGCTGGCCAGAGCCAGCCCGAGGGCGTCGGCCAGTGGCACGGAGACGGGGGCCCGGCGGGCGCCGGAGCGGGCGGCACGGGCGGCGATCTCGCGGGCCTGGGGCCAGGGGGTGGCGCGGTGCTGGTGCGCCGAACGACCGCCGTGGGCGTGCTCGCCCGGGGCGTTGGGCGGGGACGTCTGGCCGCCGCCGACGCCCTCTCCGAACTCCCGGGGCTCCCTGGGCTCTCTCACGAGGGCGAGTGCCTCCTCGACGTCGAGATCGTCGTCGGTGTCCCCGGCGGACGCGCCGACCCGGGTGCCGGGGGCGGTCACCGGCCGAGCCCGGGGCCGGGGGCGGGCTTCCCGGAAGCCGGCTGCTCGGCAGCGTTCGCCTCTTCCTCCCAGCGCAGGGCCAGCGCGGCGGCCTTGCGGGCCGCCTCGGCGACCGCCTCGGGGCCGCCCTTGCCCTGTGCGGCCGCGTAGCCGACGAGGAACGTGGTCAGCGGGGCGGCCGGGCGGGCGACGCCGTGCGCGGCGTCCCGGGCCAGGTCGAGCAGGACGCCGGTGTCGACGTCCAGGTCGATGCCCAGCTCGTCCTTGACTGCGGAGATCCATTCATCCAACACGTGTCCATGCTCCCTGATGCGTGCCCTGGCGTCGGCGATGTCGTCCCAGGTGTCGCAGTCGAAGGACGCGACGGGGTCCGGGACGCGGGTGAGGTCGAGTGCGGCGGTCAGGCGCCGCAGGGGGAGTCCGGTGAGGCCGAGGCCGTCGCCATCCTCGGCGAGGGCGGACAGCGCACGGCGCAGCGGTGCGGTGCGGTAGGCCGCCACCAGGGGCTGGTCCCGGCCGTCGGCGTCGGTGAGCAGGGCGGCGTCGGTGCCGCTGGTGTGCAGGGCCGCCAGCAGCCGCTGCACGGTCGCCTCTTCGAGGAACGGGAGGTCCGCGGAGAGTACGACCACGCGGTCGGCGGTGGTGTGGCGCAGGCCGGCGTCGAGGGCGGCGACCGGGCCGCCGCCCGGGGGGTCCTCGCGGGTCCAGCGGACCGGGCGGGAGGTGGGGCGGGGGGCCGCCACGACGACGGTGTTCCGGGCACCGGCACAGGCCGTGAGCACACGGTCGAGCAGGGGACGGCCGCCTACCCGGACGGAGGGTTTGTCGGCCCCGCCGAGGCGTCTGGCTGCGCCGCCGGCCAACACGATCGCGTCGTGGGCCGGCGGCTCGGTGTCGGTCACCTTTCGAGTATGGGGGGCTTTCTGATCACGGGGAACAGTCGGTCGTGCAGCGCCTCATGGGGCGGAGCCGTGGGTACGTGCGCGAGTGCGGCTGGTTTGTGGCTGGTCGCGCCCACGCGGCGGAGCCGCATATTGATGCAGCCCCGTGCCCCTGAAGGGGCGCGCTGCGGTCAGAGTGTCCTGAGCAGTACCGCCGGGTTTTCGACGCAGTCGGCCACGTAACGGAGGAACCCGCCCGCCGTGCCGCCGTCGCAGACCCGGTGGTCGAAGGTGAGGGACAGCTGGACGACCTGCCGGACCGCCAGTTCGCCCTCGTGCACCCACGGCTTCGGGACGATACGGCCCACGCCCAGCATCGCCGCCTCGGGGTGGTTGATGATCGGCGTGGAGCCGTCGACGCCGAAGACGCCGTAGTTGTTCAACGTGAAGGTGCCGCCGGTGAGTTCGCCGGGGGTGAGCTTTCCGGTGTGGGCCGCCTCGGTCAGCCGGGTGAACTCCGCCGTCAGCGCCTCGGCGTCGCGGGTGTGGGCGTCCCGGACGACAGGGACCACCAGGCCCCGGTCGGTCTGGGCGGCGAAGCCCAGATGGACGTGGTCGAGTTGGACGATCTCGCGGGCCTCGACGTCGACGTAGGAGTTCAGCTCGGGATAGCGGGCCAGGGCGGCCGTGCTGATCCGGGCGAGGAGCGCGAGCAGGGAGATCTTCGGGCCCGCCGCCGCGTTCATCGCGGTCCGTGCGCGCACCAGTTCGGTCGCGTCCGCGTCCACCCAGCAGGTCGCGTCCGGGATCTCCCGGCGGCTGCGGGACAGCTTTTCGGCGACCGCGCCCCGGATGCCCTTGAGGGGCGTGCGGGTGCCGGTCCGGGCGTTCGCGGGGCCGGCCAAGGAGTTCAGCGGACCGGGCGGGGTCCTGGTGGCGGCGCGGGCCGCGCTGACCCGCAGGGCGTCCTCGACGTCGGCGCGCAGGATCAGACCGTCGGGACCCGAGCCGGAGAGCCCGCGCAGGTCCAGGCCGTTGTCCCGGGCGAGCCGGCGGACCAGCGGGGAGATCACCGGGACCGGGCCCTCGGGGAGCGGGGGCGGTGCGGGCACGCGCGCGTGGACCGCCGTTTCGACGGCGGCGGCCCTGCCGGCCGTGCCGTTGGCCTGCTCCGGTGCGGTGGGCCGGGCCCGGCGGCGGCGCGCCGGCGGTGCCCCGGTGCCGTAGCCCACCAGGACGTTGCCGGAGCCCTCCGCCTCGGGGAGCGGGGTGGCCTCGCCGACGGCGACCGTCAGCAGCGGGGCGCCGACGGGCAGTTCGGCGCCCTCCTCGCCGAAGCGGGCGGTAACCACACCGCCGTAGGGGCACGGGACCTCGACCATCGCCTTGGCCGTCTCGACCTCGACGACCGGCTGGTCGATCGCGACGACCTCACCGACCTGGACCAGCCAGTTGACGATCACCGCCTCGGTCAGCCCCTCCCCGAGGTCGGGCAGTTTGAACTCCAGCACCTGTGCCATCAGCCCTCGGCCTCCCACTGCAGACGCGCCACCGCGTCCAGAATGCGGTCGACGCCGGGCAGGTGGTGGCGCTCCAGCATCGGCGGCGGGTAGGGGATGTCGAACCCGGCCACGCGCAGCACCGGCGCCTCCAGGTGGTGGAAGCAGCGCTCCGTGACCCGGGCCGCGATCTCCCCTCCCGGTCCGCCGAACCCGCCCGACTCGTGTACGACGACCGCGCGCCCGGTGCGCCGTACCGAGGCGCAGACCGTCTCGTCGTCGAACGGCACCAGGGAGCGCAGGTCGACGACTTCGAGGTCCCAGCCCTCCGCGTGGGCGGCCTCGGCGGCTTCGAGGCAGACCGATACGGACGGGCCGTAGGTGATGAGCGTGGCACTGCGCCCTGTGCGGCGCACCACCGCGCGGCCGATGGGTTCAACGTCCGTCGGCTGCTCGGGGTTCCAGGTGTCCTTGGACCAGTACAGGCGCTTGGGTTCGAGGAAGACGACCGGGTCGTCGGAGGCGATGGCGGCACGCAGCAGGCCGTAGGCGTCGGCGACCGTGGCCGGGGTGACGACATGCAGGCCGGGGGTGGCCATGTAGTAGGCCTCGGAGGAGTCGCTGTGGTGCTCGACGCCGCCGATGCCGCCGCCGTAGGGGATGCGGACGGTGATCGGGAGGGGCATCCGGCCGCGGGTGCGGTTGCGCATCCGGGAGACATGGCTGATCAGCTGCTCGAACCCGGGGTAGGCGAAGGCGTCGAACTGCATCTCCACGACCGGGCGCAGCCCGTACATGGCCATGCCGACGGCGGTGCCGAGGATGCCGGCCTCGGCGAGCGGGGTGTCGGTGCAGCGGTCCTCGCCGAACTCCTTGGCGAGGCCGTCGGTGACCCGGAAGACCCCGCCGAGGGTGCCGACGTCCTCGCCCATGACGTGCACGGAGGGGTCGGCGGCCATCGCGTCGCGCAGCGCGCGCGTGAGGGCCTGGGCCATGGTGGCGGGCTTGACGGCGACGGTCGTCATCGGTCGCCGCCTTCCTGGTCGGCCTGCTCGGCCTCCAGCTCGGCCCGCAGCATGGCGCGCTGCTCGCGCAGCTGGGTGGTGGTCTCGGCGTACACCTGGTCGAAGAGGGCCATGGGGTCGAGCTCCGGGTCGCGGTTCATGCGCTCGCGCAGGTCGGCGGCCATGGTCTCGGCGCCTTCGCGCGCGTGCCGTACGAAGTCCTCGTCGAACAGTCCCCGGTCGGTCAGCTCGCGCTCCAGCAGCAGGATCGGGTCGTGGTCGCGCCAGGCGTCCACCTCGGCGTCGCCGCGGTAGCGGGTGGCGTCGTCGGCGTTGGTGTGGGCGTCGATGCGGTAGGTCACCGCCTCGACCAGGGTGGGGCCGCCGCCCTGGCGCGCGTGCCGTACGGCGTCGGAGAGGACCTGGTGCACGGCGGCCGCGTCGTTGCCGTCGACCAGGCGGCCCGGCATGCCGTATCCGACGGCCTTGTGGGCCAGGGAGGGGGCGGCGGTCTGCTTGTCGAGCGGGACGGAGATGGCGAAGCCGTTGTTCTGGACCAGGAAGACGACCGGGGCCTGCCAGACGGCGGCGAAGTTCAGGGCCTCGTGGAAGTCGCCCTCGCTGGTGCCGCCGTCGCCGACCATGGCGAGCGCGACCACGTCGTCGCCCTTGAGGCGGGCCGCGTGGGCGAGGCCGACGGCGTGCGGGAGCTGGGTGGCGAGCGGGGTGGAGAGGGGGGCGACGCGGTGGGCGTAGGGGTCGTAGCCGGTGTGCCAGTCGCCGCGCAGCAGGGTGAGCGCCTCCACAGGGTCCACGCCCCGGGCGACGACCGCGAGGGTGTCGCGGTAGCTGGGGAAGAGCCAGTCGCGCTCCTCCAGGGCCAGCGCGGCCGCGACCTCGCAGGCCTCCTGGCCGGTGCTGGACGGGTAGACGGCGAGGCGGCCCTGTTTGGTGAGGGCGGTGGCCTGCGTGTTGTACCGGCGGCCGTGCACCAGCCGGGTGTAGAGCCGGCGCAGCAGCTCCGGATCGGCCTTGGCGGCCGCCTCGGTCCCGAGGACGCGGTAGGGCCGCTCGTCGGGCAGCAGAGGCGCGGGGTCCGTCCGGGGTTGCCAGGCGGGCGGCGGCGACGGGCGGTATGCGCCTCGCTGCTCCAGGACCGTCATGACGGCACCTCCTCGTGGGGGTGGCTACGGGAGACGGGTCGGCTGTGAGCCGTCTCACCTACCGATTGTTCGGTCGTCAGCACATTTTGGCTACAGGCGGCTCCAGGCTGTGGACAAACGGTTCTCCACAGCCTGGAATGAACGCATTACGTCCATGGTAGGAAGGCGGGGGGACATGCCACCTGAACAAATGGCCGAGGGCCCGCAGGACCGCGCCGCGCTGCCGCCCGCGCGCCCGCTGGACGCCATTGATCAGGACATCCTGCAGATCCTCCAGGCAGACGGCCGGGCCTCGATACGGTCGGTCGCCGAGCGTGTCCACGTCTCGCGCGCCAACGCCTACGCGCGTATCAACCGTCTGATCGAGGACGGGGTGATACGCGGTTTCGGCGCCCGGGTGGACCATGAGCGGGCCGGGCACGGCACCTCCGCCTACATCACCCTGAAGATCGTCCAGAACAGCTGGCGCACGGTGCGCGAGGAGTTGCGGCAGCTGCCCGGCGCCGACCACATCGCCCTGGTGGGCGGCGACTTCGACGTCCTGCTCCTGGTGCACACGCCCGACAACAGGGCGCTGCGCGAGCTGGTGCTGACCCGGCTCCAGGCGATCCCGGAGGTGCTCAGCACCCGCACCCTGCTGGTGTTCGAGGAGGAGGACCTGGGACCGGGCGGCTGACGCCGGACGGCCGGGGTCAGGCCGCGCGGAGCCCCGAGAACACCAGGCGCACCACCGCGTCGGAGACCTCGCGCTCGGTCCCGCCGCGCCCGTCCGGGCGGTACCACTCCACGATCGAGTTGACCATGCCGAAGACCAGCCGGGTCGCGAGGCGCACCTCGATGTCACCGCGGACGTCCCCGTCGGCGGCGGCCGCCTTCAGCAGGTCGGCCACCCGGTGGTCGAAGTCCCGGCGCCGCTCCAGCGCCCACCGCTCGGTGTCGGTGTTGCCCCGCACCCGCAGCAGCAGCGTCACGTACGGCAGTTCGGCGATCAGCACCTCGACCATGCGGCGCACGACGTGCTCCAGGCGGTCGGCGGCGCGCCCCACGCGCGCGTGCTCCTCGTCGAGGATCCCGAACAGGCCGTCCAGGGCGCGGCTGACGGCCCGGCGCAGCAGTTCCTCCTTGCCGGAGACATGGTGGTAGATCGACGACTTGGAGATGCCGGCCGCCTTGGAGAGGTGCTCCATGGAGGTGCCGTCGTAGCCGCGCTCGTTGAAGACCTGGACGGCCACCGAGAGCAGGGTCTCGGGGGTGTAGGTGTCGCGCTTGGCGGTGGTCATGAGGCGCCCTCCCGCTTCTCGGTGGCGTACGCGTGGCGGTAGAGCGCGAGGGAGGGCGCGTAGCGGCCGCTCGGGTCGCGCAGATGGAGGTCGTCGAGGAGGTCGTAGGCGAAGTCGCGGCCGAGGCGGCGGCTCCACTCGAAGGGGCCGAGCGGGTAGTTGACGCCCAGGCGCATCGCGGTGTCGATGTCCTCCTCGGTGGCGACGCCCTTGGCGACGGCGTCGTGCGCGAGGTCGACGATCCGGGCGACCGTGCGGGCGACGATCATGCCGGGGACGTCACCGATGACGCTGACCTGCTTGCCGAGCGCCTGGAAGAGACCGATGGCCTCGCCGAGCGTCTGGGGCAGCGTGTCGTGTCCGGCGGACAGGGCGATGCGGGTGGCGCGGCGGTAGTCGAGCGCCAGGTCGAAGTAGACGACGTCCCGGAACTCCACCGAGGTCTGGCCGTCGGCGAGGACCAGCTGGCCGCCGCTGGGCAGTACCAGGCGGGTGCCGTGGTCCTCGTCCTCGTCGCGGACCTGGATGCCCGCCTCGCGGATCATCGCGAGCAGCTCGGCCGCCGGGCCCAGGTTGCCCTCGGCGACGACGTAGGCGGGCCGGTCGGCCGGCTCGGCGGTGTGCGGCTCGGGGCGCTCGGCGTCGTCCGCGTAGTCGTACCAGCCGTGCCCGGTCTTGCGGCCGAGGTGGCCGGCCTCGACGAGCCGGCGCTGGGCCAGGGAGGGCGTGAAGCGGACGTCCTGGAAGAAGGCCTGCCACACGGAGTGCGTGACGGACTCGTTGACGTCCTGGCCGATCAGGTCGGTCAGTTCGAAGGCGCCCATCCGGAAGCCGCCGCTCTCGCGCAGCACCGCGTCGATGGTGGCCGGGTCGGCGGCCTGCGCCTCGTAGACGGCGAACGCCTCGGTGTAGAAGGGCCGCGCGATGCGGTTGACGATGAAGCCGGGGGTGTCCGCGCAGGCGACCGGCGCCTTGCCCCAGGCGCGGGCCGTCTCGTACGCGCGCGTGGCCGACGTGACGTCGGTGGCGAACCCGGAGACGACCTCGACCAGCGGCAGCAACGGCGCCGGGTTGAAGAAGTGCAGGCCCACCAGGCGGGCGGCGCTGCGCAGGGAGCCCCCGATGGCGGTCACCGACAGGGAGGAAGTGTTGGTCGCCAGCAGACAGTCGCCGTCGACGATGTCCTCAAGGGCCCGGAACAGCTCCTGCTTGGCCTCCAGCCGCTCCTGGACGGCCTCCACGACCAGGGTGCAGTCCGCGAACTCGGTGAGCTCCTCGGCGGGCAGCAGCCGGGCACGGGCCGCGTCCCGGTCGACGGCCGTCATCCGGTCCTTCTCGACCAGCCGGTCGAGACGGGCGCCGATCGCCGCGGCAGCGTCCCCGGCCCGCCCGGGGACAGCGTCGTAGAGCCGTACGGGATGGCCCGCGACGAGTGCGACCTGGGCGATGCCCTGGCCCATGGTGCCGGCGCCGGCGACCCCCACGGGGCTGCTGAGGTCGAGTGCTGTCATGTGCGCGATCCTCCCGCACGGGGTTTTCCACAGATGCGGCAGGCCCCCTTGTCCCGACCGATCGTTCGGTTACTCTAGCTCTGTCCGGCCGTTTCCGCCCAGGTCATGAGCTCGAAGGGGAGCTCATCAGACGAGGAGTTGGTCCCGCATGACCGCCGAACTCACCGTGCACGAGCTGATCGCCAAGCACCGGCCCACCCTTGACCAGGCGCTGGAGGCGATCCGCACGCGCGCGTACTGGTCCCCCCACCCCGAGCACCCCAAGGCCTACGGCGAGCATGGCAGCCTGGACGCCGCGGCCGGCAAGGCCGCCTTCGACGCCCTTCTCGGCGGCCGCATCGACCTCGGCCAGCCCGGCACCGACGACTGGCTGGGCGGCGAGGTCTCCCCGTACGGCATCGAACTGGGCGTGACCTACCCACACGCCGACGTCGACACACTGCTGCCCGCCATGAAGGCCGGCCAGCGCGCGTGGCGCGACGCGGGCGCGGAGGCGCGCGCGGTGGTGTGTCTGGAGATCCTCAAGCGGATCAGCGACCGGACGCACGAGTTCGCGCACGCGGTCATGCACACCAGCGGACAGGCGTTCATGATGGCGTTCCAGGCGGGCGGCCCGCACGCCCAGGACCGCGGCCTGGAGGCGGTGGCGTACGCGTACGTGGAGCAGGTCCGCACCCCCGACACGGCCGAGTGGTCCAAGCCGCAGGGCAAGCGCGACCCGCTCGCGCTGACGAAGGCGTTCAAGCCGGTCCCGCGCGGGATCGCACTGGTCGTCGGCTGCAACACCTTCCCGACGTGGAACGGCTACCCGGGTCTGTTCGCCTCCCTGGCCACGGGCAACGCGGTACTGGTGAAGCCGCACCCGCGCGCGGTGCTCCCGCTCGCCCTGACCGTGCAGGTCGCCCGGCAGGTGCTCGCCGAAGCCGGCTTCGACCCGAACCTCGTGGCGCTGACGGCGGAACGCCCCGGCGAGGGCATCGCGAAGACGCTCGCCACCCGCCCGGAGATCAAGATCATCGACTACACGGGCTCAACGGCCTTCGGCGACTGGCTGGAGGCCAACGCCCGGCAGGCGCAGGTCTACACGGAGAAGGCCGGCGTCAACACGGTGCTGGTGGAGTCCACCGACAACTACAAGGGGATGCTCTCCAACCTGGCCTTCTCGCTCTCCCTCTACAGCGGCCAGATGTGCACGACCCCGCAGAACCTGCTGATCCCCCGCGACGGCATCCGCACCGACGAAGGCCCCAGGACGTACGACGAGGTGGTCGCCGACCTCGCCCGCGCGGTCGACGGCCTGCTCGGCGACGACGCCCGCGCGAACGCGCTGCTCGGCGCGATCGTCAACCCCGACGTCAAGGCCCGCCTGGAGGCCGCCGCCGGACTCGGCGAAGTCGCCCTGGCCTCACGTGAGATCGCCAACCCGGAGTTCCCGGACGCGGTCGTCCGCACGCCGGTGATCGTGAAGCTGGACGGGGCGCGGAAATATTGGGAGGGGGCCGACGACGAGGCCGCGTACATGAGCGAGTGCTTCGGGCCGGTGTCCTTCGCGGTCGCCGTCGACTCGGCCACCGACGCGGTGCAGCTGCTGCGGCGGACGGTCCGGGACAAGGGCGCGATGACGGTCGGCGCGTACACCGTCGACGCGGACGTGGAGGGCGCCGTGGAGGAGGTCTGCCTGGAGGAGGCGGCCCAGTTGTCGCTGAACCTGGTCGGCGGCGTGTACGTCAACCAGACAGCCGCGTTCTCCGACTTCCACGGCTCGGGCGGAAACCCCGCGGCGAACGCCGCGCTGTGCGACGGGGCGTTCGTGGCGAGCCGGTTCCGGGTGATCGAGGTGCGGCGGGAGGGGTAGCCGACACGTCTTCGGCCGAGCTTCCTTGTCCACCGCGACGGCGCTCGGCCACGACGGTGGTCATCGGCGGTGCCGAGCCGGGCGGTGCCGCCGTCGTGGCCGACGGTCGTGTGGTCGGTGCGGCACCGTCGGGGCTGGTCGCGCCCACGCGGCGGAGCCGCATGCGGATACAGCCCCGCGCCCCTCACGCGGCGCCGCAGCCCAGCCCCCTTACAAGGCACTCCAGTGGTACAAGGTCATCGCCACGCTGGTCGCCAAGTTGTAGCTGCTCACCTGAGGGCGCATCGGCAGCCGGAGGAGATGGTCGGCTCGCGCGCGCAGGTCGGCCGAGAGTCCCGTTCGCTCGGAGCCGAAGGCGAGGATCGCGTCGTCCGGGAGTTTCAGCCCCCTGATGTCCTCGCCCTCCGGGTCCAGGGCGAACAGCGGGCCCTGTGGCAGCTCCGCCACCGTCAGCCGTTCCACCGCCGTGGCGAAGTGGAGGCCCGCGCCGCCCCGGACGACCGTCGGATGCCAGGGGTCGAGGGTTCCGGTGGTGATGACTCCGGTCGCTCCGAAGCCCGCCGCCAAGCGGATCACGGCGCCCGCGTTGCCCAGGTTGCGCGGCTCGTCGAGGACCACGACCGGGGCCGTGCGCGGGACGCGGGACAGCGCACGCAGGTTGGCCTCGCGAGGCGGCCGTACGGCCAGGGCGGCCACCGCCGTGGGGTGCGGGCGCGGGACGAGGGACGTGTACGTCGGCGGCGGCACCTCCGTCAGGAGCGCGGCCAGCGCCTCCCGTACGTCCGGCGCCAGCTCGTCCGCCAGGGCCAGCGCCGCCGCCCGGTCCGTGGTGACCGCCACCGGCACCTCCGCGCCGAAGCGCAGGGCGTGCTTGAGGGCGTGGAAGCCGTCGAGGAGGACGGCGGAGCCCGCCAGCCGCGCCCAGTGGTCCAGGGGGTCGGTCATGCCCCGAAGCCTACGCGGGGCTGCTCCTCCGCCTCCGGGGAGCGCGTGGGCGGCAGTCCGGGGGCGCCACGCCCAAAGACACGGTCACGCACGCGTGACGCGCGGTCGCCGACCCAGAGCAGGAGGGCCGTCGGCAGGAAGACCGAGTCCGCCGCGATCATGGCGAGCGAGAAGAAGGGCAGGCCGAGGACGACCGCGATCACCGCGTGCTCGGCCATCATCGCGGCCAGCAGCACGTTCTTGACCCGGCGGTTGAACAGCGTGAACGGGAAGGCGACCTGGACGATGACCGTCCCGTAGGTCACCAGCATCACCAGCGTGCCGTTGACGGACAGCAGGTCGGCCAGGGCCGGCCAGGGCGAGAAGTAGTCCAGGTGGAGCGGGTAGTAGATGGCGGTGCCGTCCTGCCAGCGGGAGCCCTGGATCTTGTACCAGCCGGCGGTGGCGTAGATCAGGCAGGCCTCGGCCATGATCACGAACAGGGCACCGTTGTGCAGGATGTTGGCGATGACGTCCAGCAGGATCCGCGGCTCGGGTGTGCGTGCCCAGCGGCCCGCCGCCCACCACAGGGCGGCGCCCGCCCAGGTCGCCCACATGAGGGCCGGTACCAGCCAGCCGCCGCCGGTGCGGCCGGTGAGGGCCGCCAGGACCAGCAGGAGACCGGACACCGCCCACAGCGCCGGTCCGACCCGGTCGGTGACCGGCTGCCGCTCGGCACGCGCGCGTGCCGCTCGGCGCGCGTCCAGGGACCACACCTGGCCGCAGCGGGTGAACACCAGGTAGAAGGACATCAGGTGCAGCACGTTGTCGCCGCCGTCGCCCATGAAGACGCTGCGGTTCTGCAGGGACAGCACGCCGACCATGAACAGCAGGGACATGGTGCGGGTGCGCCAGCCCACCACCAGCAGGGCGCTGGAGAGGACGGCCAGGAGGTAGAAGACCTCGAAGTAGGCCCGGCCGTCGGAGGCCAGCAGCGCCGTGAACGCGTGGTTGTCCGAGGTCAGCTGCTGGGCGAGGTCGAAGCTCCAGGGGCCGTCGGGGCCGTACAGCTCCTGGCGGTGCGGGTACTCGCGCAGCAGGAACAGCAGCCAGGTGCCGGCGAAGCCGATGCGTACGACGGCCGTCTGGTACGGGCCGAGCGCGGACTCGGTGACCCGGGCGATGGCACGGGACAGGCACAGGGCGAGGCGGCTCATCGCACACCTCCGTCGGCCTCGTCCACCGTGACCGTCCACCAGGGCAGCACCCGGTAGACGGGGGTGTCGGAGACCTTTTCCCCGCTCCAGTCCGGTGGGGGCACGTTGGTGGTGCTCGAGCGCACCTGGACGCGCTCGATGGTGCCCTTCTCGCTGGTCGCGTCCCCCTCGTACATGCGCATCACGACGATCCGGCGCAGGTACTGCTCGGAGAGGGAGCCGCGCAGGCCGATGGGGCGGTTGTCGGTGCCGTGCGTGGTGACGAAGAAGTCCCAGGCCCGGCGCAGCTCGTTCTGCACGGTGTGGCTCGGCAGCAGGCTGCCGTCGATGGCCCTGCCGTCCTGGGCGGACAGGTCGTTCCAGCCGGTGGTGGTCGTGGTGCCGTCCCGCATCCGCACGTCGGCGCGTACCTGCACGGCGATGTTCTGCTGGAGCGGGTTCGGCGCGAACAGCTTCCAGTTCTGCTCGAACTCCGGGTACACCCATTCCTCGATCGCCTTGCCGTGCTGCTTCGTCACGGTGTTCGCCGGCGCGATGCTCAGGAACACCATCCCGAGGTGCACACAGGCGGCGACCGCGACCAGGGCCAGCGCGAGGGCCGCGCCGACCTGGTAGCGGGGGGAGAGGGCGGCGACGCCGGTACGGGGGGCGGCGGGGGGCTGCTGGGTGCCGAGGGGCGGTTGCTCCGGACCGGCCGCTGTGACAGGTCCCGGACCAGGACGCGTCCCGCTCGGACCCACCAGCCCCTGCCGGGCGTCCGAGTCCCCGTCGTACGCGTCCATTACGCCCCGTTCCCCGATCCCGCCGTGTCGTCCCGTGTCGTCCGGAGGGCCCATCCTGGACCGGCCGGTGTGCCGCTGCCCGGCACTCGCACGGAACGGTACTCAGCCCTGGCGGCCGGGCGCAGCCCCGGGGACCGGCCCGGAGGCGTGGCCATCGCCACTCCGGCCGGCCGCGGCCGCGGTCCCCGCAGCGCTCCGCCGGACCCTACGCCCCAGGTCACAGCAGGTCGTGCGGCGGACGAGGGCGGCCCGTGGAGCCCTGTCAGGCGGGTTGTCCACAGGCCGCGCCGAAGGTTTTCCACAGCGGTTGAACCCGCGGGCCCCGCCCTCGAAACTGTGGATGTGCCCCGGGACCGGGCGCAGCGGGCGAAGGGGGTATGGCGGATGTATCAGGCGTTCACGGTCCGGGCGTGGAGCATACGGCGGACGGCGTCGGAGCGTTCCAGGAGAGTGTTGCGGACCACGGGGGCCGCGTCCTGGGCCGCCTGCCGGGCCTTCTCGAGGTATGCGGAGTCGATGGCGTACGACGGGAAGAGCGCGGAGGTGTAGACCATCGCCGGAATCATTCCGCCCTGGTCCAGCTGGGGGATCACGGCCAGATAGCGCTCGGCGTAGAGGGCGAGCAGGGCGTCCTGGCCGGGGCGCCAGAAGGCGTCCGCCACCGCCCTGACCGACTGGACGGGCACCGTGCGGTCCACGATCAGCCGCTGCCAGACCTCCGCCTTGGCGGCCGGGTCGGGGGTGGCGGCCCGGACGGTGAGGGCGCGGACCCAGGCGTCGGGGTCGGGGTCGCGTTCGAGCAGGGCGGCGGACGCGGCGGTGACGTCGCCGCCGAGTTCGGCCTCGCGGACGAGGGCGCGCCAGCTCAGGTCGATGTCGTCGCCGGCCTGGTCGCGGAGCCAGGCCAGGTCCGCGGCGCCGGTCGCGGTGCGGGCCAGGCCGCGCAGGGCCACCTGGCGGCGGCCCGGGTCGTCGGCGAGCCGCCGGCAGGCCTTGGCCGCGGCCTCCGTCAGGGCGGGGCGGTCGGCGTCCGGGGCCCAGAGTTCGGCGATGTTGGTGACGAGGGTCAGGAAGGGTTCGATCACGGCGTCGGACGTCTCGGCGGCGAGGACCGCGGTGAGGCACCGTCCGGCTTCGGCCGCCGTGGCCTCGCCGGCCGTGAGCATGTCCCAGACGGTGGCGGCGGCCGCGCCCCGGGAGATGGCCGTGGGCAGCTGGGCCGCCGTACGGAAGAGGGTGTCCCGGGTGGCGGGGTCCGGGCGGGTGGTGGCGAAGGTGAGGTCGTCGTCGTTGATCAGGAGGAGGTCGGACGTGGCGGGAAGGCCGGTGACCGGGGTGCGGTCCTCGGTGACCTCGACGCGGACCAGGGCGGTGCGTGCGAGGGCGTCGCCGTCGCGGTCGTACGCGCCGACCGCCAGGACCTGCGGGCGCGGGGTGCCGTCGGCGACGAGGGTGACTGTGTCGCCGTCGTTCTCCAGGGTGAAGCGGTCGGTGCCGGCCGTCTCCAGCCAGGCCTTCCGCCAGCCGGCGAGGTCCCGGCCGCTCGCCTCGGCGAGGGCGTCGATCAGGTCCTGGAGGGTGGTGGTGCCCCAGGCGTGGCGGGCGAAGTAGGCGGCCATGCCGGTGCGGAACCGGTCCTCGCCGACGTAGGTCATCAACTGCTGGAGGACGGAGGCGCCCTTGGGGTAGGTGATGTTGTCGAAGATCGACGCGGCCTGGGCGACGTCGTGGATGGGCTGGTGGATCGGGTGGGAGACCGGGCCCTGGTCGGAGAGGTAGGCCTTGAGCTTGTCGCCGGCGAGGTGGCCGGCCCAGGCGTCGGTGTAGCGGGTGGCGCCCTCCGCGGCCCAGTGGCAGGCGAACTCGGCGAAGGCCTCGTTCAGCCAGAGGTCGTCCCACCAGCGCATGGTGACGATGTTGCCGAACCACATGTGCGCCATCTCGTGCAGCAGCACGACCGCGAGCAGCTCGCGCTCGGCGGGCGTCGGTGTGGCCCGCCGCAGGAACATGTCCGACCAGGTCACGCAGCCGTAGTTCTCCATGGCGCCGCCGAACTCGGGCATGAACACCTGGTCGTACTTGCGCTGCGGGAACGGCATCGCGAAGGCCTCGGCGTAGAAGGCGAGGCCCTGGCGGGTGAGGGTGAAGATCTCGTCGGCGTCGCGTTCCAGGACCTCGGCGAGCGAGCGGCGGGCGAAGATCCCGAGGTCGTGGCCGTCGGTCTCGCGGCGGATCTCGTGGAAGGGGCCCGCGTTGACGACGGTGTTGTACACGGACAGCGGCGGGGTGTCCGGGAAGCTCCAGCGGCGGGCCGCGCCCTGCTCCTCGACGCGCGGGCCGCCGGAGTTGCTGAGGACGGTCCAGGCGGCCGGGGCGGTCACGGTGAAGGCGTGCGGGGCCTTGAGGTCGGGCTGGTCGAAGCAGGCCCAGACGAAGCGGGCCTCGTCCGGTTCGAAGGTGGTCCAGACGTAGACCTCGCCGTCGGCGGGGTCGACGGCCTTGTGGATGCCCGGGCTGACCGTGGTGTCGGCCTGGACGCTCTCCACGCGCAGCACGTTGTGCGCGGCCAGGCCGGGCAGCGGGATCCGGCCGTCGTCGGTGGGGGTGAGGGGGGTGCCGTTGAGGGTGGCGGAGCGGACCTCGGCCGCGCAGTCGACGAAGGACTCGGCGCCAGGCTCGGCGCAGCCGAAGGCCACCGTGGAGACGCACCGGATCTCCGGTCCGCCGGGCAGGGCGGTGAGGTCGATGTCCACGTCGTACCGCTCGACCGTGATCAGAGCGGACCGGCGCTCGGCCTCGGTGCGGGTCAGGCTTCGGATCCCCATGTGTCCTCCCTCGTGTGCCCGGCCCCCGTCGGCGGGCAGCGGGCGTCAGCCTACGACGGAAGGAGCGGGTGATCGCAGAGGTTTTCGGTTCCCTTCTTCTAGAACCTGTTCTATCTTGACGGACCGTCAGATCAGCGGACCCGCCGGGAGGACAGGACCGTGGACTTCACCTTCACCGAGGAGCAGCTGGCGGCGGCCGAGGCGGCGCGCGGGGTGTTCGCCGGGGTGGCACCGGATGCGGTGCCGAGCCCCGCGCTGACCACCGGCGCCGTGGCCGAGCACATGGACCGGGACCTGTGGGAGCGGCTGGCCGCCGCGGACCTGCTGAGTCTGCTGACGGCCGAGGAGTACGGCGGGGCGGGCCTGGACGCCATCGCGCTCTGCCTGGTGCTCCGGGAGTCGGCGAAGGTGCTGGCCCGGGTACCGCTGCTGGAGAACAGCGCGGCCATGGCGGCCGTCCAGGCCTACGGGGACGAGGAGCTGAGGGGCAGGCTGCTGACGCGGGCGGGGCGCGGCGAGCTGGTGCTGACCGTCGCCGCGAGCGGGCGCACCGGACACGACCCGGCCGAGCTGGCGGTGACCGCACGGCGAGAGGACGGGGTCTGGGTGCTGGACGGGGTGCAGACGGCGGTGCCGTGGGTGTATGACGCCGATCTCGTCGTCGTACCGGCGCATACCGACGGCGACCGGAGCGTGCTGGCGCTGGTGGCGCCGTCGGGTGACGGGGTCACGCCCGCCGAACAGGTGTCGACCAGCGGGGAACGGCTCGGTGAGCTGCGGCTGGAGTCGGCGCGGGTCGCGGGGCGGGATGTGGTGACCGCGGCGGGGGCCTGGGAGTGGCTGCGGGAGCTGCTGGCGACCGGGACGTGTGCGCTGGCGCTCGGGGTGGGTGAGCGGGTGCTGCGGATGACCAGCGAGTACGCGGGGAAGCGGGAGCAGTTCGGGCATCCCGTCGCCACGTTCCAGGCGGTCGCCGTGCAGGCCGCCGACCGGTACATCGACCTGCGGGCCATGGAGGCGACGCTGTGGCAGGCGGCGTGGCGGATCGCTTCCGGGGCGGCCGGGGCGCTGCCGGCGGCCGGGGATGTGGCGGTGGCGAAGATCTGGGCGGCGGAGGGGGTGCGGCGGGTGGTGCAGACCGCGCAGCATCTGCACGGGGGGTTCGGGGCCGACACGGAGTACGTGCTGCACCGGTACCACGCCTGGGCGAAGCAGCTCGAGCTGGCGCTCGGGTCCGCCGGGGCCTATGAGGAGGCGCTGGGGGATTTGCTGGCCGCGCATCCACTGGGGTAGAGGATGCGAAATCAGGGGGCGCCCGGCCGGAGGGGAACCGCGGGGCGGTGGGGGCCGGCCGCGCCCACGCGGCGGAGCCGCATGTCGATACAGCCCCGCGCCCCTTACGCGGCGCCCCGGTGCGGGGCGCCATCGAGTCACCCTCAGATGACGAAACCCGGTTCGCCCGTGTCCGTCACTACCTCTCGTCCTGCCGCCTGCCACACCTGCATGCCGCCGTCCACGTTCACCGCGTCGATGCCCTGCTGGCCCAGGTACATCGTGACCTGGGCCGAGCGGCCGCCGGAGCGGCAGATGACGTGGACGCGGCCATCCTGGGGAGCGGCCTCGGTGAACTCGCCGTAGCGGGCCACGAACTCGCTGATCGGGATGTGCAGGGCGCCCGCGGCGTGGCCCGCCTGCCACTCGTCGTCCTCGCGGACGTCCAGCAGGAAGTCGCCGTCCTTGAGGTCCGCGACCTCCACCGTGGGCACACGCGCTGCGAAGTTCATGGCTCCGACGCTACCCGACCGCTACTCCTGGGCGAGCAGCGCGGCCAGCTCCGTCTCCCGCTCGGCCACGTCCTTGTAGAGCTTCTCGGCGATCTCGTCGAGGAGGCTGTCCGGGTCGTCGGGGGCCAGCCGGAGCAGGCCGGCGATGGGGCCGTCCTCCAGTTCCCTGGCGACCAGGGTGAGCAGTTCCTTGCGCTCGGCCAGCCATTCGAGGCGGGCGTACAGCTCCTCGGCACGGCTCGGCCTGCGCTCGGGCGGGACCGGGCCGGCCGCCCACTCCTCGGCCAGCTCCCGCAGCAGGGCCTCGTCGCCGCGGGCGTAGGCCGCGTTGACCCGGCTGAGGAACTCCTCGCGCCGCTCCTGCTCGGCCGCCTCCTGCACCAGGTCGGGATGGGCCTTGCGGGCCAGCTCGCGGTAGAGCCGGCGGGCCTCCTCGCTGGGCCGCACCCGCTGCGGGGGCCGTACCTCCTGCTCGGTGAGCATCGCGGCGGCCTCCGGGAACAGGCCGTGGCCGTCCATCCAGCCGTGCAGCAGTTCCTCGACGCCGGGGATGGGCAGGACCCGGGCCCGGGCCTCCTCGGCGGCGCGGATGTCCTCGGGGTCGCCGGTGCGGGCGGCCTTGGCCTCGGCGAGCCGCGCGTCCAGCTCTTCGAGGCGGAGATACAGAGGGCCCAGCTTCTGCTCGTGCAGCCGCGAGAAGTTCTCGACCTCGACACGGAAGGTCTCGACCGCGATCTCGAACTCGATCAACGCCTGCTCGGCGGCCCGCACGGCCTGTTCCAGGCGTTCCTCGGGCCGCGGTGCCTCAGACTGCTCAGCTTCCGGGGTCGTCACCCGACCAGACTAGGGCCTGTCGTCCCCGTGGGTGGCCGCCACCCACTCGGCGACCAGATCTCTGCAGGCCACGACGAGGGTTCCGGGGCGGCAGGCCAGCTCGTGGGTGCAGCCGTCCGGGTACGGGAGGATCTCGTCGGGGATCACCTCGCCGAGCGAGGTCAGGTCGCAGGCGCCCAGGACGTCCGTCTGGAAGCGGGAGACCCCTGAGCAGCGGACGACCAGGTCCTCGTCGTGCTTGAAGCAGCTGTGCCGGAAGCGGATCTCGATGTCGTCGGGGGCCGTGCGCCGCATCTCCAGCGGGTGCAGGTCCTTCACACAGCGGTGGCCGCCGAAGTCGTAGTGGTCCGGGTCGGTGGCGAAGGCGCGGGCGCCGGGCGGCAGCTCACCGGCGAACTCCGGGAGCCGCGCCAGACAGGGACCGGGGTCGATGCGGACCGGCCCCATGCCCTCGCCGTCGACGAACACCGGCCCAGCGCCGCCGTCATCGACGACGGATACCGGCCCACCGCTGCCGTCATCGACGAACACCGGCCCAGCGTTCTCGCCGTCGCCGAAGACCGGACCCTCGCTCTCGCCGTCCTCGATGACGACGTACTTCACCTCTGCACCTCAGGGCCTGTCACCGGCGGTCACACCCCGAGTTCCGCCGCGATCCGGCCCGTCCGGACCGCGGTCACCAGTTCCTCGTGGTCCGCCTCCGTGCGGTCGGCGTAGGTCACCGCGAACGCGGCGATCGCCTCGTCCAGCTCCTCGTTCTTACCGCAGTAGCCGGCGATCAGGCGCGGGTCGGCGCTGTGGGTGTGGGCGCGGGCCAGCAGGGCGCCGGTCATCCGGCCGTAGTCGTCGATCTGGTCGGGCGACAGGGCGGCCGGGTCGACGCTGCCCTTGCGGTTGCGGAACTGGCGGACCTGGAAGGGGCGGCCCGCGACCGTGGTCCAGCCGAGCAGGATGTCGCTGACCACCTGCATCCGCTTCTGCCCGAGGACCACCCGGCGCCCCTCGTGGTCGACGGCGGGCGCCTCGAAGCCGGCCGTCGCCAGGTGCGGGACGAGCGCGGACGGGCGGGCCTCCTTGACCTGGAGTATCAGCGGCTCGCCGCGATGGTCCAGGAACAGCACGACATACGACCGGGTGCCGACGCTGCCGGTGCCGACTATCCGGAAGGCGACGTCGTGCGGGGCGTGCCGGGAGAGCAGCGGGTGGCGGTCCTCGGAGAGCGTGGTGACGTAGTGCTCCAGGGCCGCCACGACCGTTTCCGCCTCCTCGTCCGCGACCCGGCGCAGCACCGGCACGGCGTCGACGAAGCGGCGCCCGCCGTTCTCGGTGGGCTCCGTGGACCGGGCCGCGAACCGGCCGCTGGTGTTGGCGCGGGCCTTCTCCGAGACCCTGCGCAGGGTGCCGAGCATGTCGTGGGCGTCGGAGTGGGAGACCAGCTCCTCGTCCGCGATGGCGTTCCACGCGTCCAGCACCGGGAGCTTCGCCAGCAGGCGCATGGTGCGGCGGTAGGCGCCGGCCGCGTCACCCGCCGCCTTGCGGCACATGTCCTCGTCGGCGCCCGCCTCCCGGCCGGCCAGCACCAGGGAGGCGGCGAGGCGCTTGAGGTCCCACTCCCAGGGGCCGAGCACCGTCTCGTCGAAGTCGTTCAGATCGATGACGAGGTCGCCGCGCGGGTCGCCGTACAGGCCGAAGTTGGCCGCGTGGGCGTCGCCGCAGATCTGGGTGGCGATCCTGGTCATCGGGGTCCGGGCCAGGTCGTGCGCCATCAGGCCGGCCGAGCCGCGCAGGAACGCGAACGGGCTCGCCGCCATCCTGCCGACCCTTATCGGGATCAGCTCCGGGATACGGTCGCGGTTGGACTCCTCGACCGCGCTCACCGCGTCCGGCCGGGAGCCGTCCAGGTCCAGGGCGTCATGGCTGCGGCGCGGCACGGCCGAACGCAGCGCCCTGCCCTCCTCCTTGGGCGAGCCCTCCACGGGCCACTGCGCAAAGCCCTTCGGCGAGGGCAACTTGCGCGCCCCGGCTGCCGTCAGGTCTTCCACTCCGGTCACGTCGACCGCCTCCCCCGTACTCCGCACACGCACCCGCACGAACATCAACTCGTGGAAACGGTACAGGTGGGGGCCAGAACCGTGTCAGACCCTGTGGATAACTCCGAGGGGATCGAATACAGCCCCGCACACCCCCGAGGCCCTCCCCCTCAAGCCCGCAAGAAAGCCAGCACCGCCAGTACCCGCCGATGTGTCTCCTCCGCCGGCGGCAGGTCCAGCTTCGTCAGGATCCCGCCGATGTGCTTGCCCACCGCCGCCTCCGAGACCACCAGCTCCCGGGCGATCGCGCCGTTCGACTTCCCCTCCGCGACCAGCGCCAGCACCTCCCGCTCGCGCGGGGACAGCCGCTCCAGCGGATCCCGGCGCCGGCGCAGCAGTTGCCGTACCACCTCGGGATCGACGACCGTCCCCCCGTCGGCCACCGCGCACAACGCCTCGACGAAGTCCGCCACCTGCCCCACCCGGTCCTTGAGCAGATAGCCGACGCCCGTCCCGTCACCGGAGTCGAGAAGGTCGGCCGCGTAGCTGCGCTGCACGTACTGACTGAGCACCAGGATCGGCAGCGTCGGCCGGGCGGCACGCAGTCGCACCGCCGCGTGCAGGCCCTCGTCCTGGAAGCCCGGCGGCATCCGTACGTCCGTCACGACGACGTCCGGCGCATGCTCCGCCACCGCCGCGACCAGCGCCTCCGCGTCCCCCACGGCCGCGACCACCTCGTGTCCGCAGCGGCTCAGCAGCCCGACGATCCCCTCCCGCAGCAGCACGCTATCCTCGGCCAGGACTACCCGCAGCGGTCGGTCGGTTCGCACGGCAACTCCACACGCAGCAGGGTCGGTCCGCCCGGCGGACTGGACACGGAGAGTGTGCCATCCAGCACCGACACCCGGTCCGCGAGTCCGGTGAGCCCGCTGCCCGCCGACGCGTCCGCGCCGCCCCGGCCGTCGTCGCGCACCTCCAGGAACAGCCGCCCGTCCCGGTGCCCGCCGTGCACCCCGGCGCGGCCCGCGCCACTGTGCCGGTCGACGTTGGCGAGCGCCTCGCGCACCACGAAGTACGCGGCAGCCTCCACCGGTTGCGGCAGCCGCACGGACAGCAGGAAGTCGACGTCCACGGGAACGGCCGTACGGTCGGCCGCGTCGGCCACCGCCGCCGCCAGGCCGTGGTCGGCGAGCACCTGGGGATGGATGCCGTGGACGATCTCCCGCAGTTCGGCGAGCGCCTCGCCCGCCTCCCGCTGGGCCTTGGCGAGCTGCTCGGCGAACGGGCCCGGCGGGGCGTCCAGGAGGGCCAGGCCGAGGGTCATGGACAGGGCGACCAGGCGTTGCTGGGCGCCGTCGTGCAGGTCGCGCTCGATACGCCGTCGCTCCGCCTCGAAGGCGTCCACCAACCGCGCGCGGGACCGCGCCAGTTCGACCATCCGCGACCCCAGCTCCGCCTCGCGCGGCGCGATCAGCAGCCGGGTCAGCTCGGCCCGGGCGCCGGCCGTGACGCCCAGCGCATAGCCGCCCAGAGCCAGCAGCGACAACCCCAGCACCGCCACCCCGAAGGCGGCCGGCCAGGTGCTGACCGTCCACGCCTTCAGCACCTTCGTACCGCGCCCTTCGCCGGCCGCGGCCAGCAGCAGCGGGGCGGCGACCAGCGACAGCGGGCAGAGCAGGCCGAGGGTCACGGCGAGCGCGTCCAGGGGCCACAACAGGCCCGCGAACAGCAGCGCGTGGCCGAGCTCGCGCCAGGTCGCCCGCTCGCGCAGCCGGGTGGTCAGCCAGGCCCGCAGGCCGGTCGCGGAAGGCCGTACATGCGGGTCGTACGCCGGATGCCGGTCGACCAGCCGCAGCCGGTGCCGTTCGAGCCGGGCCACCGGAAGGCCCGCGAGCGCCGTGAGGAGCAGCAGTGGCAGCCCTACGAGTACGACGGCGAGCGCGACGCCGGCCGCGACCGCGGTGACCAGTCCCACGAGGAGTACGGCACCGGTGACCGCACCGGTCAGCAGGTAACCGGCGGCACGCCAGGGCCAGCCGGAGACCAGGAAGCCGGGCCCGGTCATGGCCTGCCAGACGCTGCGGTGAGGGGGCTGCATGCCGGTCACCGTAGGCGGCGGGCCGCGGCCCCGGCCATCCGTCCAGCCACCGAGGTGGAGGTATGCCTGGCCCTACCCAGGATCTCCGTCCCGCCGCACTGCGCCGACCCGCCCCCGAACGGTTTCGTGGACCCACCACCCGGCCACCACCAGACGACCCTTGGAGCAGTGGGGACCCATGACCAGCGACACCAGCATCACCGGTAACACGGGCGGCACCGACAACACGGGCGACACCGGCGACGCGATCATCTTGCGCTCCGTCAGCAGGCGTTACGGCTCCGGCGACCGCGCCGTCACCGCGCTCGACCAGATCTCCCTGGGCTTCCCGAAAGGCACCTTCACCGCCGTCATGGGCCCGTCCGGCTCCGGCAAGTCGACGCTGTTGCAGTGCGCGGCGGGCCTGGACCGGCCCACCTCCGGGTCGGTCCTGCTGGCCGGGACCGAACTGACCGGGCTGAGCGAGACGAAGCTGACCCTGCTGCGCCGGGAGCGGGTCGGGTTCGTGTTCCAGTCGTTCAATCTGCTGCCCTCGCTGACCGCCGAGCAGAACGTGGCGCTGCCGCTGCGGCTGGCCGGCCGGCGGGTGCCGAGGTCCCGGCTCCGCGAGGTGCTCCGGCAGGTCGGTCTCGGCGAACGCGCCCGGCACCGGCCGGCCGAGCTGTCCGGCGGCCAGCAGCAGCGGGTGGCGCTGGCCCGTGCCCTGGTCACCGGCCCCGAGGTCCTGTTCGGCGACGAGCCGACCGGCGCCCTGGACTCACGGACCGGACGGGAGGTGCTGACGCTGCTGCGGGCCATGGTCGACGACCGGGGCCAGACGACCGTCATGGTCACCCACGACCCCGTCGCCGCCTCCTACGCCGACCGCGTGGTCTTCCTGGTCGACGGCCGGGTCAACGGCGAACTGACGAGCGCGAGCGCCGAAGCCATCGCGGCACGGATGACCCAGCTGGAGACACTCCCCAGGCCCGACACCCAACCCGCACCCCGCACCCAACCCCCGACCGACACCCAACCCGCACCCGCACCCGCACCCGCGACCGGACCTCCGACCGGCTCCGGCCCCCGCCCCGCCTCCCAGCCGGAGGCCCTCCCGTGCTGAGTGTCGCCCTGCGCACCCTGCGCGCCCGCTGGGTCACCTTCGTCGGCGGGTTCGTCGCCCTCGCGCTCGGCGTCGGGCTGCTCACCGTGATGGGCCTCGCCCTCGCCGCCTCGCTGGACGCGCCGACCCGCGCCCCGGAGCGGTTCGCCGCCGCCCCGGTCGTCGTCAAAGGCGCCGACACCCTGCGCGTGCCCACCCCGATCGGCGACCGCACCCGGAAGCTGGCCGAGCCGCGTGCCGTACCCCCCGCCGCCGTCGCCGGGTTGGCGAGGCTCGGCCGGGTCACCCCGGACCGCTCCTTCGCCGTACGGGCGCGGGGCGGGCCCGGCGATCTGGTCGGCCACCCCTGGTCGGTCGCCGCGTTCGCGCCGTACGAGATCGCCTCGGGGCGTGCCCCTCGCGCCGCCGACGAGGTGGTGGTCAGCGGTACCTGGGCGAAGCCCGGCCAGAGCCTGCGCACGCAGCGCGGCAGCGTCCGGGTCGTCGGCACGGTCGCCGACCGCGGCTTCGAGCACGCCGTCTTCTACACCGACGCCCGGGCCGCGCAACTCCAGCCCCGCAGTGTGCAGTTGGCCACAGACGCCGACGTCACGGCTGTACGGAACGCGGTGAAAGACATCACGGGCGTCCAGGTCCTCACAGGCGCCGACCGCCGCTACGCCGACCCGGATCCCGACCGTGACCGGGAGGCGCTGACCGCGCTGAACGCCCTGTTCGGCACGGCCGGCGGGGTCACCGCCTTCGTGTCGGTGTTCGTGGTGGCGTCGACGTTCGCCTTCGCGGTCGCCCAGCGCCGCCGCGAGTTCGGTCTGCTGCGCGCCGCCGGGGCGACGCCCGGGCAGCTGCGCCGGACGGTGGCCGCGGAGGCCCTGCTGGTCGGCGTGGTCGCCTCGGCGGCGGGCTGTGTGCTCGGCCGGTACGGCGCACCCCGCCTCGTCCGCTGGACGGTCGACGGCGGACTCGCCCCGGACTGGTTCGCGACGGGGGAGGCCGTCTGGCCGTACTGCGCGGCCTTCTCCACCGGAGTGCTGGTCGCGCTCTGCGGAGTGGTCGCCGCGTCCTGGCGGGCGGGCCGGACCGGGCCGGCGGAGGCGCTGCGCGCGGCGGCCGTGGACAACAGGCCGATGACCTGGGGGCGTTGGCTGTGCGGCGGGGCCCTGTTGCTGGCCGCGGCGGTGCTCCCGTTCCTCGGCGACCCGGGCGGTCTGCTGCACCGCAAGAGCTATGTGAGCCGTCCGATGCTGCTGATCACGGCGGTCGCCCTGCTGGCACCCGTCCTGGTCCGCCCGCTGACCCGGCTGCTCACCTGGGTCCCGGCGCGGCTCCCGGGCGCCGCCGGCCTGCTGGTGCGCGAGAACGCGGCCGCCGCCGTGCGCCGTACGGCCTCCGTCGCGGCGCCCGTGCTGGTGACGGTCGCCCTCGCGGGCTCGCTGCTCGGCGCCACCGCCACGCTCGACGCGGCCAAGGCCGCCGAGACCCGCGCCCGGACCACCGCGGCCTTCGTCGTCACGCCCTCGGCGGGCGGGTTCGACGGCGCGACGCTCAGGGCACTGCGCGCGGTGCCCGGCACCGAGGTGTCCATGACCTCGGCGAGCGCTGTGTACGTCCTGGAGGACGGGGTCGCGCTGGTCAGGTCCGAGGCCAGGGCCGCCGATCCCGCCGCCCTGGCCGCCACCGCCCGCCTCCCGCCCGCCGCCGGCCGGACCACCGGCCTGGACGACGGCTCGATCATCGTCAACGAGGAGTGGGAGCGGCACACCGTCGGGCAGCGGGTGCGGGTGTGGCTGGGCGACGGCACCCGGAAGACCCTGCGCATCGCCGCCGTGATGACCAGGGGCACCGGCGACAACGGCGTGTACGTCACCCCGGCCAACGCCGCCGGCGCGGCCGTCGACCGGGTCGACGTGGCCCTGACGGACGGCGCGGACGCGGCCGCGGTGGCAGCCGGCCTGCGCCGGGCGGTCCGGGCGGACGACGGCCGGGTCCGCACCGCGGACCAGTGGATCGCGGCGACCTACCCGCGGACCGACCGCACCACCCGCCTCGGCTTCCTCCTGGTCCTCGGCATCGCGCTTCTCTACACCGGGATCTCCCTGGTCAACACCATGGTGATGGCCACCTCCGACCGGATCCGCGAACTGGCCACGCTACGGCTGGCCGGCGCCACCCGCCGGCAGGTGCTGCGACTGGTCGGCGCCGAGGCGCTGACGGTGGTCGCGGTCGGCGCCCTGCTGGGCCTGCTGGTCACGGCCCTGAACCTGGCGGCCGTCGGGGCGGCCCTGCACGTCCTGCACGCCCCGGCCACCCTCGTCCTCCCCTGGCCGGCGCTGGCCGCCACCACCGCCGTGTGCGCGGCCCTCGCGGTCCTGGCCGCGACCGCACCGGCCGCCGCGGCCACCCGAAGACCGCACCCGTCCGCCCGGTGAGAGACACCTCACACCGACAGGAAAATCACACCGACCACCCACCCACCCCGTGAACCACAACGGCACAGCAAAAGGGCCCATCGTGATCACGATGGGCCCTTTGCCTCTGTGCGCGAGGGGGGAGTTGAACCCCCACGCCCTTGCGGGCACTGGAACCTGAATCCAGCGCGTCTGCCTATTCCGCCACCCGCGCATTGGGTGTGTCCTCCGGTCCCGGCCTCTGTTTCCTTCGGCCCGGCGCCTTCCGACACGCAGAACACTAGCACGTGGGAGGGGGTGGGTTCACATCCCTTGTCTCCGGGCAGCGCTCACCTGACGCGCACGTACCGAGCAGTCGGCATTCACGTATCAACCTCGTACCGGTCCACGCCATCTGTCCAGGAGACGGATCAGGTGCACAGTCAGGTGCGGGACACTGGTCGTGGGCCACCTCTACGATCCTTGGCAGAAGAAGCGCCGATCCTTGACAGGAAGAAGCGTGCCGAGGAGTTCGAAGGGGGGCCGCTGGGGGAACCGGCTGATTGCCGGGCGCGTAGATACGATCAGTGAGTAGTAGCGGTAAGGCAAGCCGTACGGGCAACGCGACAGAGGAGGTGCCCTGTGGGAGTCCTGAAGAAGTTCGAGCAGCGTCTCGAAGGTCTGGTCAACGGCACCTTCGCGAAGGTGTTCAAGTCCGAGGTCCAGCCCGTGGAGATCGCCGGTGCGCTGCAGCGCGAGTGCGACAACAACGCGACCATCTGGAACCGCGACCGGACCGTCGTACCCAATGACTTCATCGTCGAGCTGAGCGCTCCCGACTTCGAGCGGCTCAGCCCCTACTCCGGGCAGCTCGGCGACGAGCTCGCCGGGATGGTCCGCGACTACGCCAAGCAGCAGCGCTACACCTTCATGGGGCCGATCAAGGTCAACCTGGAGAAGGCCGAGGACCTGGACACCGGCCTGTACCGGGTGCGCAGCCGCACCCTCGCCTCCTCCAGCAACCAGCAGGCCGCCCCGGAGCGCACGCCCGCGGCCGGCGGCGCCCCGCAGCGACCGGGCGGCTACGGCTACCCGCAGTCCGCCGCGGCCCCGCCCATGCCGAGCGCACCGCCCCCCGCCGCCCCGCAGCGCCCCGGCGGCTACGGCTACCCGCAGCCGGCCCAGCCCGCCGTCCAGCGGCCCGCAGGGCCCTCCGGGCCGGTCGGCGCCTCGGCGCCCGGCTCCCGTACCCGCTACTGGATCGAGATCAACGGCGCCCGCCATCAGATCTCCCGCGCGACGCTCGTGCTGGGCCGCAGCACCGAGGCCGACGTGCGGATCGACGACCCCGGCGTCTCCCGCCGGCACTGCGAGATCCGGACCGGAACGCCCTCGACGATCCAGGATCTCGGGTCCACCAACGGCATCGTGGTGGACGGGCAGCACACCACCCGCGCTACGCTCCGCGACGGCTCGCGGATCGTCGTGGGCAGCACCACCATCATTTACCGGCAAGCCGAAGGGTGAAGCGGGGGCAATGTCAGAGCTGACCCTCACGGTCATGCGGCTGGGTTTCCTGGCCGTACTGTGGCTGTTCGTGATCGTGGCCGTGCAGGTCATCCGCAGCGACCTGTTCGGTACGCGCGTCACCCAGCGCGGATCGCGTAGGGAAGAAGGACGCCGGCAGCAGCCCGCCGCCCGGCAGCAGGCCGCGCCACCGCAGCAGCGCGGCCAGCAGCCGGCCGCAGGCGGCGGCCGACGGCGCAACGCCCCCAGCAAACTCGTCGTCTCCGAGGGCACGCTCACGGGTACGACGGTCGCGCTCCAGGGACAGACCATCACCCTGGGCCGCGCCCACGATTCCACGATCGTGCTGGACGACGACTACGCCTCCAGCCGCCATGCCAGGATCTACCCGGACCGCGACGGCCAGTGGATCGTCGAGGACCTCGGGTCCACGAACGGCACGTACCTGGACCGGTCCCGCCTGACGACTCCCACACCGATCCCGCTGGGCGCGCCGATCCGCATCGGCAAAACCGTCATCGAGCTGCGGAAGTAGTGCTACATCATGGATAGGCGCGAGCGGAGCGAGCACGCAGCGGCGGACCTGACGCCGGTCCGTCGCGCGCTCCCGACCGGAGGGTGGGCACCGTGCGGATGTACCCGGAGCCGACAGGCGAGGTGCGCATGAGTCTGTCACTGCGCTTCGCCGCCGGATCGCACAAAGGCATGATCCGCGAGGGCAACGAGGACTCCGGTTACGCCGGTCCCCGCCTGCTCGCCATCGCCGACGGCATGGGCGGCCAGGCCGCCGGTGAGGTCGCCTCCTCCGAGGTGATCTCCACCCTGGTCACGCTCGACGACGACGTGCCCGGCTCCGACATCCTCACCTCCCTCGGGCACGCCGTGCAGCGCGCCAACGACCAGCTGCGCGCCATGGTCGAGGAGGACCCGCAGCTGGAGGGCATGGGGACCACCCTCACCGCCCTGCTGTGGACCGGCCAGCGGCTCGGCCTGGTACACGTCGGCGACTCCCGCGCGTATCTGCTGCGGGACGGCCTGCTCACCCAGATCACCCAGGACCACACCTGGGTGCAGCGGCTCGTCGACGAGGGCCGGATCACCGAGGAAGAGGCCACCACCCACCCGCAGCGCTCGCTGCTGATGCGCGCGCTGGGCAGCGGCGACCACGTCGAGCCCGACCTGTCCATCCGCGAGGTACGCGCGGGCGACCGTTACCTCATCTGCTCCGACGGGCTCTCCGGGGTCGTCTCCCACCAGACCCTGGAAGAGACCCTCGCCAGCTACCAGGGGCCCCAGGAGACCGTGCAGGAGCTGATCCAGCTCGCACTGCGCGGCGGCGGCCCCGACAACATCACGGTCATCATCGCCGACGTCCTCGACCTGGACACCGGAGACACCCTCGCCGGGCAGCTCTCCGACACCCCGGTCGTGGTCGGCGCCGTCGCCGAGAACCAGCACCACCTGCACGACAACGGCTTCATGCAGACCCCGGCCGGCCGTGCCGCGAACCTCGGCCGCCAGGTGCCCGGCCAGGGCGGGGGCGGCGAGTTCGGCCCGCCCGGCTCCGGCGACACCACCGGATACGTCCCGGCCGGCAGCTTCGGCGACTACACCGACGACGACTTCGTCAAGCCCCGCAAGGGCCGCAGGTGGCTGAAGAGATCCTTCTACGGCATCCTCGCCCTCGCCGTGATCGGCGGGGGCCTGTACGGCGGCTACCGCTGGACGCAGACCCAGTACTACGTCGGCGCCAACGGCACCCACGTCGCGCTGTACCAGGGCATCAGCCAGGACCTGGCCTGGGTGTCGCTCTCGAAGGTGGAGAAGGACCACCCCGAGATCGAACTCAAGTACCTGCCGCCCTACCAGCAGAAGCAGGTCAAGGCCACCATCGCCGAGGGCGGTCTCACGGACGCCCAGTCGAAGGTCCAGGAGCTGGCCGTGCAGGCCTCCGCCTGCAAGAAGGAGTCGGAACGCACCGCGTCCGAGTCCAAGACCAACTCCAGGACCGGCCAGGGCGAGGCCGGAGGCACCACGGGAACCACCAAGACCTCTCTCACGTCCAAGGCCTCGCCAAGCCCTACGAACTCGGCGTCCCCCTCGGCGTCATCGTCCCCGTCCCCCTCAGCGACCCCCAGCCCCGGCCCCACCCTCTCGGAGGATGAGCAGAAGGTCGTCTCGCTGTGCGGTAAGCAATAGGCAAGCCGTGAGAGGCCCCGTCACACGATGAGCAGTACTACCAACACGTCGACGAACCACACGTCCACGATCGGCTCCATCGGCACACCGAGCCGACGCAACACCGAGCTCGCGCTCCTGGTGTTCGCCGTCCTCATCCCGGTGTTCGCCTACGCCAACGCGGGCCTGGCCATCAACGACAAGGTCCCCGCGGGACTGCTGAGCTACGGCCTGGGCCTCGGCCTCCTGGCCGGCGTCGCCCACCTCGCCGTACGCAGGTTCGCCCCCTACGCGGACCCGCTGCTGCTGCCGCTGGCCACCCTGCTGAACGGGCTCGGACTCGTCGTCATCTGGCGGCTCGACCAGTCCAAGCTGCTCCAGTCGATCAAGCAGGCGGGCACCGCGGCACCGCGCCAGCTGCTGTACACCGCGATGGGCATCGCACTGTTCATCGTCGTGCTGATCTTCCTCAAGGATCACCGCGCGCTGCAGCGCTACACCTACATCTCCATGGTCGGCGCGCTCTTCCTGCTGCTGCTGCCGCTGGTACCGGGCCTCGGCCAGAACATCTACGGCGCCAAGATCTGGATCTCCGTCGCCGGCTTCTCCATTCAGCCCGGCGAGTTCGCCAAGATCGTCCTCGCGGTGTTCTTCGCCGGCTACCTGATGGTCAAGCGCGACGCGCTCGCCCTCGCCAGCCGCCGCATCATGGGCCTGTACCTGCCACGCGGCCGCGACCTCGGCCCGATCCTGGTCGTCTGGTTCATCTCGATCCTGATCCTGGTCTTCGAGACCGACCTCGGCACCTCGCTGCTGTTCTTCGGAATGTTCGTCATCATGCTGTACGTCGCCACCGAGCGGACCAGCTGGATCGTCTTCGGTCTGCTGATGTCGGGCGCCGGCGCGGTCGGCGTGGCCAGCTTCGAACCGCACGTCCAGCAGCGCGTCCAGGCCTGGCTCGACCCGATGAAGGAGTACACCCTCAGCCGTCAGGGCGTCGCCGGCCACTCCGAGCAGGCGATGCAGGCCCTGTGGGCGTTCGGCTCCGGCGGCACCCTCGGCACCGGCCTCGGCCAGGGCCACTCCGAACTCATCCGGTTCGCCGCCAACTCCGACTTCATCCTCGCCACCTTCGGCGAGGAACTGGGCCTGGCCGGCATCATGGCGCTCCTGCTCATCTACGGCCTGATCGTGGAACGCGGCGTACGCACCGCCCTCGCCGCCCGCGACCCGTTCGGCAAGCTGCTCGCCATCGGCCTCTCCGGCGCCTTCGCCCTCCAGGTGTTCGTCGTCTCCGGCGGTGTCATGGGCCTCATCCCGCTGACCGGTATGACCATGCCGTTCCTCGCGTACGGCGGCTCCTCCGTGATCGCCAACTGGGCCCTGATCGGCATCCTGATCCGCATCAGCGACACCGCCCGGCGCCCGGCCCCCGCCCCTGCCGCCAACCCCGACGCCGAGATGACCCAGGTGGTCCGCCCCTCATGAACAAGCCCCTGCGCCGGATCGCGATCTTCTGCGGCCTCCTCGTCCTCACCCTGCTGCTGCGCGACAACTGGCTCCAGTACGTCAAGGCCGACACCCTGCGCGAGGACACCGCCAACCGCCGGGTCACCATCGCCCGCTACTCCACCGCGCGCGGCGACATCATCGTCGACGGCAACCCGATCACCGGCTCCACCGCGTCCAGCTCCTCGGGCCTGAACGACCTGAAGTACAAGCGCACCTACAAGAACGGCCCCATGTGGGCCCCGGTCACCGGCTACGCCTCCCAGGCCTTCGGCGCCAACCAGCTGGAGTCCCTCGAGGACGGCATCCTCACCGGCAACGACGACCGGCTCTTCTTCCGCAACACCCTCGACATGATCACGGGCAAGCAGAAGCAGGGCGGCAACGTCGTCACCACCCTCAACGCGGCCGCCCAGAACGCCGCCTACAACGGGCTGAAGAAGCAGGGCGGCAAGGGCGCGGTCGTCGCCCTCGACCCCTCCACGGGCAAGATCCTGGCCCTCGCCTCCTACCCGTCGTACGACCCCTCGGCCTTCGCCGGCACCTCGGACACCGACGCCGAGGCCTGGAAGAAGCTGCAGAAGAAGTACAACCCCAACGACCCGATGCTGAACCGGGCGCTGCGCGAGACCTACCCGCCGGGCTCCACCTTCAAGGTGGTCACCGCCGCGGCCGCGCTCCAGAACGGGCTGTACACCTCAGCCGACGAAGCCACCAAGTCCCCGCTGCCGTACGTCATGCCGGGCACCACCACCGAGCTGAAGAACGAGGGCAACATCCCCTGCAAGAACGCGACCATGCGCGTCGCCCTGCGGGTGTCCTGCAACACCGTCTTCGGCAAGATCGGCGCCGACCTCGGCAACGACAAGATGCTCGCCGAGGCCAAGAAGTTCGGCTTCGACGCCGAACAGTTCACCCCGGTCCGCTCCAGCGCCTCGGTCTTCTCCGACAACATGAACCAGTCGCAGACCGCGCTGTCCTCGATCGGCCAGTTCAACACCGCCGCGACCCCGCTGCAGATGGCCATGGTCGCCTCCGCGGTCGCCAACGACGGCAAGCTGATGAAGCCGTACATGATCGACAAGCTGCAGACGTCGGGCGTCGACACCATCTCCCAGACCGACCCCGAGGAGATGAGCCAGCCGCTGTCCTCCGAGAACGCCCAGATCCTCCAGTCGATGATGGAGACGGTCGTCAAGGAGGGCACCGGTACGAACGCCAAGATCAACGGCGTCACCGTCGGCGGCAAGACCGGTACCGCCCAGCACGGTGTGGAGAACAGCGAGAACCCCTACGCCTGGTTCATCTCGTACGCCAAGCTCCCCGACGGCAGCAAGCCCGTCGCCGTCGCCGTGGTGATCGAGGACGACCAGGCCAACCGTGACGACATCTCCGGCGGCGGCCTCGCGGCCCCGATCGCGAAGAGCGTGATGGAGGCGGTCATCAACTCCAAGAAGTGACCCCGCCCGCCGCGGCGCTCCGGCGCAGCGGGACGTGACACCGCTCACGTCTCCTTCACATCGACGCACGTTGCGATACCGGTCCTGTATCGGGTTACGGGCTTGGCCAGGTCACACAAACACAGCCGGGTACGGTAGGCCCGGACGGCAGCCTCCGACCGCACACCCGTGCCGGTCGGGACCGACGGAGAGGGCTGGTAGGGAACTATGGAAGAGCCGCGTCGCCTAGGCGGCCGGTACGAACTGGGCCACGTGCTCGGCCGTGGTGGCATGGCGGAGGTCTACCTCGCGCATGACACCCGGCTCGGCCGCACGGTGGCGGTGAAGACGCTGCGAGCGGACCTCGCGCGCGACCCGTCTTTCCAGGCCCGGTTCCGCCGGGAGGCCCAGTCGGCCGCCTCGCTCAACCATCCCGCGATCGTCGCGGTCTACGACACGGGCGAGGACTACATCGACGGGGTCTCGATCCCGTACATCGTCATGGAGTACGTAGACGGTTCGACGCTCCGTGAGCTGCTGCACTCCGGCCGCAAGCTGCTGCCCGAGCGCGCGATGGAAATGACCATCGGCATCCTCCAGGGCCTGGAGTACGCGCACCGCAGCGGCATCGTCCACCGTGACATCAAGCCGGCGAACGTCATGCTCACGCGCAACGGCCAGGTCAAGGTCATGGACTTCGGCATCGCCCGCGCCATGGGCGACTCCGGCATGACCATGACCCAGACGGCGGCCGTGATCGGCACCGCCCAGTACCTCTCCCCCGAGCAGGCGAAGGGCGAGCAGGTCGACGCCCGCTCGGACCTCTACTCGACGGGCTGCCTGCTCTACGAGCTGCTGACGGTACGACCCCCGTTCGTCGGCGACAGCCCGGTGGCCGTCGCCTACCAGCACGTCCGCGAGGAACCGCAGCCCCCGTCGGTGTTCGACCCCGAGATCACGCCCGAGATGGACGCCATCGTCCTGAAGGCCCTGGTCAAGGACCCGAACTACCGCTACCAGTCGGCCGACGAGATGCGCGCCGACATCGAGGCGTGCCTCGACGGCCAGCCGGTCGCCGCCACCGCGGCGATGGGCTCGGTGGGCTACGGCTACCCGGACGACCAGGCGACCACCGCGCTGCGCTCCGACGCCGGCGCGACCACCATGCTCCCGCCGATGAACCCGGACGACGGCGGCTACGGCTACGACGAACGCCCGGACCGCCGCCGCCAGCAGAAGAAGAGCAACACCTCCACGATCCTGCTCGTGGTCGCCGGCATCCTGGTGCTGGTCGGCTCCATCCTGATCGGGAAATGGGTGGTCAGCGGCAACGGCGCGGACAAACCCTTCGCCGCCCCGAACTTCGTCGGCCAGACCTACGCGGACGCGCAGAAGATGGCCACGAATTCGGGCCTGAAGCTGGGGACACCGACCAAGAAGGCCTGCGACAACGCGCCCAAGGGCAGCGTCTGCTCCCAGGATCCGGCGGCCAACGCGGACGTCAACAAGGGCGACACGATCTCGCTGGTGGTGTCGACGGGTTCGCCGAAGATCGCGGTGCCCGATGTCCAGGGTCTGACCTTCGACAAGGCGGAGGAACAGCTCACCGCCAAGGGCTTCAAGGTCGAGAAGAAGACCCAGGTCTCCGAGCAGACCGCGGGCGTCGTCATCGGCCAGGACCCCCCGGGCGACTCGGAGCGGGAGAAGGGCACCACGATCACCCTCACGGTCGCCAAGGCCGAGGAGAAGTCGACCGTCCCCGACGTCAGCCAACAGTCCTGCGACGAGGCCAAGGCACAGATGACGGCCAACAACCTGGTCGGCAACTGCACCGAGGTGGACACCGACGACGCCAACCTGGTCGGCAAGGTCGTCTCGACCGACCCGGTGGCCGGTACGCAGCTCAAGAGGAACTCCGCGGTGAACATCCAGATCGGCAAGGCCAAGCAGCAGACGGCCGTACCGAGCGTGCTCGGCCAGACCGTGAAGCAGGCCAAGCAGACCCTGCAGGCGGCCGGCTTCACCAACATCCAGTTCAACGGCGACTCCAGCGACAACGCCCTTGTCACCAACCAGGACCCGCAGGCCAACACCGGCGTCGACGACCCCGGCAGCACAACGATCACCCTCACCACGGTGAGCGTCGGCAACAACGGCGGGAACAACAACGGCGGTACCAACTTCTTCGGCGGTACCAGCGGCTGACCCCCGCTCCCCGTTCAACAGAGCCCCGGCGCCTCCTCCCGGAAGGACGCCGGGGCTCTTCCTTGCCCACCGTCGCCGCACATGAGTTCTCTCCTCGCTCGTGCCTTCCCTCATCCGAACTCGTTGATCGGATGGGGTGGGGTGCGCGTGCTCTGCCCTGAACTCGACAGAAGGGCAGAACCGTGATCAACGAATCAGCACTGCTGGAATCGAAGAGCCTGCGCGACAGCGTGCTGGAGCGCACCGACGTCCTCGACAAAGTGAAGGCTCTGTCGCTACTGCCGGACGGGATGCATGTGACTACGGCGATGGTGGCGGTGTACTTCGAAGTCGCCGAAACCGTGATCAACAACCTGCTCAGCCGTCATCGGCAGGAGCTTGAGTCCAACGGGCTACGCGTGCTCCGCGGCCCCGAACTACGCGAGTTTAAGAAACTCAACTTGAGTTCCTATAACGGCCCACAGCCCCGCTCCAACCTGGCACTCTGGTCCCGCCGAGCCGTCCTCAATGTCGCCATGCTCCTCCGTGACAGCGAAGTCGCACGTCAGGTGCGTGTGTACCTCCTCGACATGGAGTACCTGGCCCGGACACAGCCTGTGGAAAACCCGGTCCCGACCGACCACCAGGCCCTCGACGACCGCATCGACCAGCGCATCGCCCACATCCTCGGCAAGACCGTCGTCCCCATGTTCAACGCCCTGATCGAGACATCGGGCGAGCACCACCTGGAGCTGATCGCCCTGCGCACCGGAGTCCAGCGCATCGAGCGGCGGCTCCACCAGCACCATGCCCGGCTGAAGCGGCTCGAAGGGATCCGGGACGACCGCCCCGCCGTCGGCGTGATGGCCGCCATGGACGCCATGAACGGCCGGACGTTCGAGCGGCACATCACCAAACTGCTGATCCGCGACGGTTGCACCAACGTCGTCGTACAGGGCGGTCATGGCGACCGGGGTGTCGACATCATCGGACTCACGGCCGACGGGCGACGCCTCGTCGTCCAGTGCAAGAGGTTCGCGCCCTACCTCAACATCACCAGTCCCGACGTCCAGAAGTTCATCGGGTCCGCGAAGGTCCTGTACAGCGCGGACGTTGCGCTCTACGTGGCAACGTGCCCCTTCACTCCGGAGGCGCTGAACATCGCCGCCGAAGCCGGGATCACCGCCGTACACCGTGGGGCGCTGGAGGACTGGAGTGCCGGGGAACCGCTCAGGGCTCTGGAGTAACCGGGACGGGACATACCGAGGCCCGAAGTCGCAAGTGTTGGTTGCGGCTTCGGGCCTTCGCCATGCTAGGCGACTGAGCTCCCGCAAAGGAGCCCAGTCAGCGCAGTTCCTTCGGTGGTGTCCGCTCGCTGTCGACCTTCTCCACCCGCACCAACTCGCCCCACACCACGTACCGGTAGCGGCTCGTGTACACCGGGGTGCAGGTCGTCAGGGTGATGTAGTGGCCCGGCTCGGTCTTGCCGGACTCCTTGGGGACCTGGGAGAGGACCTTGACGTTGTACTTCGAGGTCTCGGAGAGGATCGAGTACGCCTTGTAGACGTACCACTTGTCCCGCGTCTCGAAGACGATCGGGTCGCCGACCCTGATCTTGTCGATGTTGTGGAACTTCGCGCCGTGACCGTCCCGGTGGGCGGCGAGGGTGAAGTTGCCGGTCTTGCCGGTGGTGGGGAGCGTGGCCTTGGCCGGGTCGGTGTAGTAGCCGGCCACCCCGTCGTTCAGGACGTCCGTCGACGTGCCCTTCTCGACCAGCACCTCGCCGTTCTTCATCGACGGCACATGCAGGAACCCGATGCCGTTCTTCGTGTTCAGCGCACCCGGACCGGTGTCCTGGTGGGCCCAGGTGTCACGGACCTTGTCGCCCTCCCGGTCCGCCCTGCGGTCCGCGACGACGTTCGTCCACCACAGCGAGTAGACGACGAACAGGCCCAGCACCAGGCCCGCCGTGATGAGGAGTTCGCCGAAGACACTGACCGCCATCGCGATCGGGCCGATCGGCCGACGGCCCGGCGCGGGCGCCCCGTCCGGCGCATCGGTCTGCTCTTCGGTGTCGTCGGCCGTCGCTGCCACTGTTCCTCTGCCTCTGCCCTTACTCGACGAGCGCGTCTGGCTTGCCCTTGCTGCGCGGGCGTTCCTCGACCATCTTGCCCCACACGATCAACCGGTACTTGCTGGTGAACTCCGGTGTGCAGGTGGTCAGGGTGATGTACCGGCCCGCCTTGGTGAAACCCGAACCCTTCGGAATCGCATCCAGCACACTCACGTTGCTCGGCGACGTCACCGGCAGCATCGACGTCACCTTGTACACGAAGTACTCGTCCTGTGTCTCGACGACGACCGAGTCACCGGCCACCAGCCTGTTGATGTACCGGAACGGCTCACCGTGCGTGTTGCGGTGCGCCGCGAGGCCGAAGTTGCCGGTCTTGTCCTGCGGCATCGCGGTCTTGAGCACACCCTCGCCGTAGTGGCCGACCATGCCCTTGTCGAGAACCTTCTTGTTGCTGACACCCTCGGCGATCGGCGCCTCCACATCCAGCTTGGGGATGTGCAGGATGGCGAAACCCTGACCCGGCTCGAAGACACCCGGAGCCCGCTTGCCGCTCGCCCAGTCCTGCTGGAGGCTGCTCGCCTCCTTGCCCGCCTGGGCATGGGCGCGGACGTTCGTCCACCACAACTGGTAGGTGACGAACAGCAGCATCAGCACACCGGTGGTGATGAACACCTCGCCTATCGCCCGGCTCGCCATGACGGCGGGACTCGGCTTGCGCAACCGCTCCTGCCGACGGGCCTCGACCCGGGAGAGCGGCCGTCCCGACGGACGGTTCTCCGACGGCGCCGCCTCCGGCCCGCCGCCATGACGGCCACCGCGCCGCTTGGCTGCCTTTCTGCGGGCCGCCCGGCCACCCCCTGGGAGTCCAGGGGCAGGAGAGGCTGCCGTGCCCGCAGAAGCCGATATAGGCGGCGGATCGGGGATCCGCAGCGCCACGGTCTCCTCGTCGGCCGGCAGGAGATACGCCGTCTCCCCGAGCGCACTTGATCCCCCGTACGACTGACCCCCGTACGAGGTATCGGTCTCGCGCTCGGGGCGCAGCGCGGTCACGCCGAGGCCCTGCCCACCACCGGGGCGAGCCCCGCCGACCTCGCCACGGCCCCCTGGTCACCGCACACCACCAGCCAGTTGGCCAGCATCCGGTGCCCGTGCTCGGTCAGCACCGACTCGGGATGGAACTGCACACCCTCGACCGGGAGTTCACGGTGCCTGAGGCCCATGATGATCCCGTCGTGGGTGCGGGCCGTGACCTCCAGCTCCGCCGGCACGGTGGCCGGCTCGGCGGCGAGCGAGTGATAGCGGGTCGCGGTGAACGGCGTCGGCAGCCCGGCGAAGACCCCCTCGCCCTCGTGCTCGACCAACGACGTCTTGCCGTGCAGCAGCTCCGGCGCCCGGTCCACCACGCCGCCGTACGCCACCTGCATCGACTGCATGCCGAGGCAGACCCCGAAGACGGGCACCCCGGTCGAGGCGCAGTGGCGGACCATCTCCACACACACGCCCGCCTCCTCCGGCGTACCGGGCCCGGGCGACAGCAGAACACCGTCGAAGCCGTCCTGGGCGTGCGCCGTCGACACCTCGTCGTTGCGCAGCACCTCACACTCGGCGCCCAGCTGGTACAGGTACTGGACCAGGTTGAAGACGAAGCTGTCGTAGTTGTCGACGACGAGAATCCGCGCGCTCACTGGTTGTCCACCGTCACATCGTTGAAGGGCAGCAGCGGTTCGGCCCAGGGGAAGACGTACTGGAAGAGGACATAGACCACGGCCAGGACCAGCACGAGTGTGATCAACGCCCTCACCCACACGTTGCCCGGCAGATGCCGCCAGATCCAGCCGTACATGCCGTCCCTTCCGTTCCACCACGGCACCAGAATCCCGCCGTACTGCACCAGACTAACGGCGCAGCGCCTTGGGTTTGCCTGCCTCCACAGGCTGTGTGGAGTCCAGATGCGCCCAGACGATCAGCCGATGGCTGTGCCCCCATTCCGGATCGCACGTGGTCAGCGTGAGATAGCGGCCTGGACGCGTATACCCCGACTTACGTGGCACAGGGTCGATCACTTCAACGTCCGTCGGAACTGTTTTGTAAGGGCCTTTGTCGATCCGATACGTGAACCAGGTCGTACCGTCCGTCAGCACGATCGCATCGCCCCTGCGCAGCTTCGGGAACTCCAGGAACGGATCTCCGTACGTGCGCCGATGGCCGGCGACCGCGAAGTTGCCCTCCTGGCCCAGCCGGGCGGTACGGGCGTAGTGGGCGAGGCCCTTCTTCAGCACATCGGTGCCGGTGCCCTCCAGGACCGGCTTGTTCCACGTGAAACCGAACCGAGGGATGTACATGATCGCGAAAGGCCTGCCGTAGTGATACGCGGCCGGCTCGGCAGGAGCGGCGGACGCCTTGGCAGTGGGGTGCACCGTGGCACTGTCCGACCACTGCCGCTGTAACTGGTCGACCTGGTCATGCATCACGCTGTCGGCCTTCACACCGGTCCAGAACAGCACATACACGACGAAGAGGACTATGAGCGCACCGATGGTGATGCAGAGCTCGCTGACGGTCCTGACGATCACGCGCACCGGCGGCTCCAGAAGACGACGGGCTGCTTACCCCACAGGCTTCGCGTAGTGCAGATCCACTGTGCCCGAGTAGCCCGGCAGAGTCACCGCCCCGTCCTCGGTGACTTTCCAGCCGAGGCCGTACACGTTGACGTACACCATGTAGTTCTGGATCGCCTCGGAGTCCGCCAGCGCCTGCTGCATCTTCGCCGGATCCCCCACCGCCTGGATCTTGTACGGCGGCGAGTACACCCGGCCCTGGAGGATCAGGGTGTTGCCGACACAGCGCACGGCACTGGTGGAGATCAGCCGCTGGTCCATGACCTTGATGCCCTGGGCGCCGCCCTGCCACAACGCGTTCACCACGGCCTGCAGATCCTGCTGGTGGATGACCAGGTAGTCGGGCTGCGGCTCGGGGTAGCCGGGAAGCTTGGCCGTGGCGTTCGGCGGGGCGTCGTTCAACGTGACGGTGATCGCGTCGCCGGTGAGCTTCTGGGTCCCCGCGGCCTTCTCCAGCCCGGAGAGCTCGTCGTCGTCGGCCTTGCTGGAGCCGTCGTCGCGCTCGGCCAGCTTCTCGTTCTGGTCGCGCGAGCCCGCGTTGGACTCGTCCAGCTCCTTGTTCTTGCGGCTGCGCTCCTGGATCAGGTCGGACAGCTTCAGCAGATTGTCGTCCGAGCGGATGTCGGTGCCCTTGGCCGTGTTGAAGCTGGTGAAGAAGAGAAGACCGGCCAGGGCGAAGACAGCGACGGTGAGAATCCGCACCGGCCGGAAACCACCCTTGCGGACCGGGTCCGCACCCGTTGATCCGGTCGCGTTGGAGTCGGCAGAATTGCTCAACGTACCCTTATCTCCTTAGGCGCCGCGGAAGCACTACGCTAACGGACGCCCGGGGGAGCGGTCAGTGCGCCCTTACTGTCCCCTTGTACGCTGCTCCGAGCCCGACCCAGTTACCTGCGCGGCCACGCAGCGCATCGACAGGAGAGACCCTCGTGCCGAAGTCACGTATCCGCAAGAAGGCCGACTACACGCCGCCCCCGGCGAAGCAGGCGACCACCCTCAAACTGAACAGTCGCGGCTGGGTCGCACCGGTCATGCTGGCCATGTTCCTCATCGGACTGGCCTGGATCGTCGTCTTCTATGTGACCGACGGTTCGCTGCCCATCGACAGCCTCGACAACTGGAACATCGTCGTGGGCTTCGGCTTCATCGCGGCCGGCTTCGGCGTCTCCACGCAGTGGAAGTAGCTCTGCCCAGGGTTGTTCGCTGAGTTATCCACAGGCCCGATCCGCTGTCCACACCCTCCTGGGGAAAAGACGACGATCTGTGGATAACCCATCGGGCGTTGACGCCGGTACGACTACCACAACGCCCGCCGCAAGACTGTTCGCCCCCTGCCTGACCTGTGCAAACACAGGTGAGTGGCAGGGGGCGCAGTTGTGCGAGAACTCTATGCACAAGATCCGCCACCGACTGTGGACAACGGTTCGGTATCGGTGCGGCGAGCCGCCGTGAACCGGCGAACCGGGTGCGGGGCGAGTCCGGTCAGGTGAGCTGGGCGGTCCTGACGACCGTCAGGACGATCGCCACCACCAGGACCAGCGCGCAGGTGCCGTACTGGATGAGGTTCCGCCGCTCGCGCGGGGCGTGCACCATCGCGTATCCGGTGACGACACCGGCGATCAGGCCGCCGATATGGGCCTGCCAGGCGATTCCGCCGCTGAAGGTGAAGATGAGGTTGATCACCAGCAGGGCGATGATCGGCCGCATGTCGTAGTTGAGCCGGCGGATGAGCACCGCGGTCGCGCCGAAGAGGCCGAAGATCGCGCCGGAGGCACCGAGCGAGGGCTGGTTCTGGGCGGCCAGCAGATAGGTGAAGGCGCTGCCGGCCAGGCCGGAGACGACGTAGAGCGTGATGTACCGGGCGCGCCCGAGGGCGGTCTCCAGGGGGCCGCCGATCCACCACAGGCTGAGCATGTTGAACGCGATGTGCATGGGGTTCGAGCTGTCGTGCAGGAACATCGCGGTCAGCAGCCGGTAGTACTGGCCCTGTGCGACGCCTTCGATGTCGCCGTACTGGGGGAACCAGGCCTGGCCGATCAGGTCGAAGCGGTTGGTGAAGCTGTCTCCGACGGAGAGCTGGACCAGGAAGACGGCGATGTTGACGCCGATCAGGATCTTGGTGAGCAGCCGTGGGTCGGCGGTGACGGTGCCGCCGGCGATGGTGCGTGGGCGGGTGTCGGCCGGGGGCGGGCCGCTCTGGCCGGCGGTGGTGCCGCGTACGCACTCGGGGCACTGGAATCCCACGGAGGCGCTGACCATGCACTCGGGGCAGATGGGGCGTTCGCAGCGGGTGCAGCGCACGCCCGTCTCCCGGTCCGGGTGCCGGTAGCACATGGGCAGGCTGTGAGCGTCCTGGGCGCTGCCTGCCGCCTGGTCCTCCATGGGGTCCCCTCGTTCGTCGTGGGCAATACTCTGCCCCGCCCATCCTTACGGACGAGCGGGGCGTTTGGTTCCCTTCGGGTGCTTCCTTTTGGGCGCTTCCCTCGGGGCGTTTCCTTCTGGACGTTTCCCTCTGTCGGATCAGCTCTCGCGCTTTTCGACGACGATCGTTTCGATGACGACGTCGTTCTCGGGGCGCTTGTTCGGTCCGCTGACGGTCACGGAGGCGATCTTGTCCACGATCTTCTGGCTGTCCGCGTCGACGACCTCGCCGAAGATGGTGTGCTTGCGGTTGAGGTGGGGCGCGGGGTTGACCGTGATGAAGAACTGGGAGCCGTTGGTGCGGGGGCCGGCGTTGGCCATGGCCAGCAGGTAGGGGCGGTCGAAGCGGAGGTCGGGGTGGAACTCGTCCTCGAACTTGTAGCCGGGGCCGCCGATGCCGGTGCCGAGCGGGTCGCCGCCCTGGATCATGAAGCCGCTGAGCACCCGGTGGAAGGCCGTGCCGTCGTAGAGCGGGTCGGTGGAGACCGTGCCGGTGGCCGGGTGGGTCCACTCACGCTCGCCCTGCGCCAGTTCGACGAAGTTCTTGACGGTCTTCGGAGCGTGGTTCGGGAAGAGCCGGACCTCGATGTCGCCGAGGCTGGTCTTCAGGGTGGCGTAGAGCTGCTCGGCCACGGTCCGCCTTCCGTTGTGTTCTCGTGTGCTCGGGTGTAACCGGGTGCTCGGTTTGCCCGCCACGATCCTCGCACGGTACGGCGGCCTGGTGGCCCGCCTGCGGTCTCCTGGCGCGGATCCTCACGAATCGCTTGCGGAAACCCGGCGGAGTCCCCAGATACCCGCCGAGGCGGAGCGCTGGGCGCCGATCCGTGGCATTGTCGTCGACAAGCCCCTCTTAGTTCTGGTTGCACCCGTATGCCCGTCCTCGCGCGCCGCTCGGCCCGAGGACAGGCATGATCCCTAAAAGGGTGGATAGTCGAAATACCGTACGCCACCGAGGAGGAGGAAACCCGTGACCCGCAAAGAGAGCGTGCGCGCCGCGACCAGCTCGGCGAAGGACAGCGTGCGGCACGCAGCGGAAGTGGTGGCGCCCTACGCCGACACGGCCAAGGAGCGTGCCGCGTACTACGCGCAGGAGGCACGCGTACGGCTCGCGCCCGTGGTGTCGCAGGCCGCTGAGCAGGCCCGCGTCCAGTACGACGCCCGTCTCGTGCCGCGTCTGGAGCAGGCGCGGACGTATGTGCCGCCGATGGTGGACCAGGCTGCGCACGACGCCGCCGATCTGACCCGTAAGGCGGCCCGGCAGGCCGCCGACTATTCGCGTCCCAGGATCGAGCAGGCCGTGGCGGCGGCCGGGCCGGTCCGTGATGAGGCCTCGGCGCGGGGTGCCGCCGCGTTGGCGGCGCTGCGTGGCAATGTCTCGGCCGAGGAGATCGAGAAGCTGGCGCGCAGGAATGAGCGGCGCTCTGCGTACGGCCGTGCGTTCAAGGCGTTCGCCGTGTTCGGTGTGCTGGCGGGTGCCGCCTTTGCCGCGTGGAAGTGGTGGGACAAGCAGGCCAACCCGGACTGGCTGGTCGAGCCTCCCGCTGCCACGGAGGTTCCGGATTCGGGCCGTCTCGGCTCGGTGGACGGCAGTTCTCCGCTGCATCCCGAGGTCCAGGCCAAGGAGGCGGAGGAGCAGGAGTCCCGCGACGACTAGAAGCGTTGAGCCCAGCGTTTCACGTGAAACAAGAACCCCCTCTGATCCGCGTGTATGCAGGTCGGAGGGGGTTTGTGTGGGGCCGCGTGTTCACCAGGTGATTCCGGCCGCCACCGGCAGGTGGTCGCTGCCGGTGGCCGGCAGTACCCAGGAACTTCGCGGCTGTACGCCGCGGACGAGGATCTGGTCGATCCGCGCCACCGGGAACTTCGCCGGCCAGCTGAAGCCGAAGCCGGCGCCGGCCGTGTCCTGGGCGGAGTGCAGCTGCTCGGTGAGGCCGGCGAACGCGCGGTCGTCCAGCGTGCCGTTCAGGTCGCCGAGCAGGACCAGCCGCTGGTTCCGGTCGGCGGCGACGGCCGTGGCGAGGGCCTGCGCGCCGGCGTCCCGCTGGGCGGTCGAAAAGCCTGCCCGGGGAACCACCCGTACGGACCCCAGGTGGACCACATACACCGCCAGCGGCCCGTGGTCCGTGGCCACCGTGGTCCGCAGGCCTCGGTTGTAGCCCATCTTGACGTCGGCCGGCTTGGTGTCCGCCAGCGGCCCCGCGTCCATCTTGACGTCGACCGGCCGGGTGTCCGACAGCGGCAGCCTGCTCCACAGCCCGACCGTGCCCTGCACCGTGTGGTTCGGGTACGCCTTCGCCAGCCCCTTCTCGTACGTACCCGTGGCCTGCTCGGTCAGCTCCTCCAGGGCCAGCACGTCCGCGCCGGAGGCGGCCAGGTCGCGGGCGGTGCCGGCCGGGTCGGGGTTGCCGGCGTCAACGTTGTGGCTGACCACGACGAGATCGCTGCCCGGGTGGGACTTGTCGCCGAGCAGCCCGCCGAAGAGGTTCAGCCAGACCGTGACCGGCAGCAGCAGCGCGACCGCCGCGGCGGCGGATCGGCGCCACAGGGCCCCGGCCAGGAGCACCGGTATGAACAGGCCGAACCATGGCAGGAGGGTCTCGACCAGGCTGCCGAGGTGTCCGATCCGGTTCGGGATCTCGGCGTGCAGCAGCATGAGCAGGCCGAGGAGCAGCGCCAGCGCCGCGAGCACCGGGCCACGCTGCCAGGGCCCGGGCCGGGTGCCGCTGCGGATCGCCCGGTGGATGCGTGTGCGCCAGGTCCCGGCGCCGTCCTGACCGTTCTCCGCCATGCCTGCCGGGTCCGCCGTGTCCGCCGTGTCCGCGCGGTCAATCTGCGTCATCGTCTGTCCTCGATCGCTCCGGCGAGAGCCGGCCGTTCCTGACGTGGTGCCGCCAGTCAAGGCAGTGCGGTGTTGCCGGCACGTATGCGGTTTTCGATACGCGGACGATATGTACCGACTCTTAGCATCGATGACATGCGTGTGCTGATCGTCGAGGACGAGCCCCTTCTGGCAGAAGCCATCCGCGACGGCCTGCGCCTGGAAGCGATCGCGGCGGACATCGCGGGTGACGGCGACACCGCTCTGGAACTGCTGGGCATCAACAGCTACGACATCGCCGTCCTCGACCGCGACATCCCCGGACCGTCCGGCGACGAGATCGCCACACGCATCGTCGCCTCCGGCAGCGGCATGCCGATCCTCATGCTCACCGCGGCCGACCGTATCGACGACAAGGCCTCCGGTTTCGAACTCGGTGCGGATGACTACCTCACGAAACCGTTCGAACTCCAGGAACTCGCGCTCAGGCTCAGGGCACTTGACCGCAGGCGTGCCCACCACCGGCCTCCCGTACGGGACATCGCGGGTCTGCGCCTTGACCCGTTCCGCAGAGAGGTCTACCGGGACGGCCGCTACGTGGCGTTGACCAGGAAGCAGTTCGCGGTCCTCGAAGTCCTCGTCGCCGCCGAAGGCGGTGTCGTCAGTGCCGAAGAGCTACTGGAACGCGCGTGGGACGAGACCGCCGACCCGTTCACCAACGCCGTGCGCATCACCGTCTCGGCGCTCCGCAAGCGTCTTGGCGAACCCTGGGTCATCGCCACCGTGCCAGGCGTCGGCTACCGCATCGACACCCAGCCGGAGGCCGGGCACGAGGGGGGAGACCGTGGATAGAGCCCCTGGTCCGAGCGCTCGCCTCAAACTCACCCTCAGCTACGCCGGGTTCGTCATGGTGGCCGGCGCCCTGCTGCTTGCGGCGGTGTGGGTGTTCCTGAACCGTGTGCCCCACCCGGGGCTCATCTTCGAGCCCGACTACCGCTTGGCCGTCGTGCGCACCTTCGCCCCGACGGCCATCGCCGTACTGACGTTCCTGCTGGTGTTCGGCCTCGTGGGAGGCTGGATCCTCGCCGGCCGGATGCTCGCGCCCCTGACCCGCATCACGGACGCCACCCGTCTGGCCACGGACGGATCACTTTCCCACCGGATCCGGCTGCCGGGCCGCAAGGACGAGTTCCGTGAACTCGCCGACGCCTTCGACACGATGCTCGCGCGGCTCGAAGCACACATCGGCGAACAGCAGAGATTCGCAGCCAACGCCTCTCACGAACTGCGCACCCCGCTGGCGATCTCGAAGACACTTCTCGACGTCGCCCGCACCGGTCCGAACCACGCCACCGGCGAAATCATCGACCGCCTGCACACCGTCAACACCAGAGCGATCGACCTTACCGAGGCACTGCTCCTGCTCAGCCGCGCCGGCCAACGGTCCTTCACCCGAGAACGCGTCGATCTGTCCCTCATGGCGGAAGAGGCCACCGAAACGCTCCTCTCCCTCGCGGAGAAGAACGGCGTCACCATCGAGACCTCCGGCGAGATCACCCCCACGATCGGATCGCCGGCGCTGCTGCTCCAGCTGACCACGAACCTCGTGCACAACGCGATCGTCCACAACCTGCCCGCGCAGGGCACCGTGTGGGTCAATACCGGCGTCCGTCCCAGGACCGTGGTGCTCACCGTCGAAAACACCGGCCGAAGCATCACCCCCCAGCTGGCCTCGACGCTTACCGAGCCGTTCCAGCGCGGCACCGAACGCGTACGCACCGACCACGCAGGCGTCGGCCTCGGCCTGGCCATCGTCAGGACCATCACCCAGGCACACGACGGGAAGCTCACCCTCACCCCACGCGCCGGCGGCGGGATGCGCATCACCGTCGAACTGCCCGCGGTATCCCCGCACACCGACAGGTGACGAGCCAGGGGATACCGAGTTCCGCCGCTCACGCGGGAAACCGGAAGCAGACCCCGGCCTCCGGCGCGCGACCGGGATGCACAGCGGGGGCGCAGGGGCGCGGCCGCTCACGTGACGTAGCCGCCCCGGCACGTATGGTGCGCGCGGAACTTCGTCCGGGCCGGAAAACCGGGAAAAAAGACCCCTCCGACTGCGTTTTCGCAGTTCAGAGGGGTCTGATGCTGTGGAGCCTAGGGGAGTCGAACCCCTGACATCCGCCATGCAAAGACGGCGCTCTACCAACTGAGCTAAGGCCCCGTACGGGAAGCGGCCGGCCGAGCGGAAGGTCCGCTGGTCGGTGCCGGGGACCAGACTACCGGTTCACCCCCCGTACCTCACAAAAAGATTGGGGGTCCCCCCGGATGACCACGCTCCGTAAGATGCTCGACGAGGTTCGCTGTAGCGAACCGTGGATTTTTTGGGGAAGCGATGGGGAGACGCAATGGACGCCGCACAGCAGGAAGCCACCGCCAGAGCGCGGGAGCTGCAGCGGAACTGGTACGGAGAGCCGTTGGGGGCGCTCTTCCGTAAGCTCATCGACGACCTGGGGCTCAACCAGGCACGTCTCGCGGCGGTCCTCGGGCTGTCCGCACCCATGCTGTCGCAGCTGATGAGCGGACAGCGGGCGAAGATCGGCAACCCGGCCGTGGTCCAGCGGGTACAGCTGCTCCAGGACCTGGCGGCGCAGGTCGCGGACGGCAGCGTGAGCGCGGCCGAGGCAACCGAGCGGATGGACGAGATCAAGAAGTCCCAGGGGGGCTCGGTGCTCAGCAACACCACGCAGACGACGAGCGGTTCGGGAGCCCCCACGGTCAAGCGGGTGGTCCGCGAGATCCAGTCGCTGCTGCGTTCGGTGGCCGCCGCCGGTGACATCATCGACGCGGCGGACACGCTGGCTCCGACCCATCCGGAGCTGGCGGAGTTCCTCCGGGTCTACGGCGCCGGCCGCACCTCGGACGCGGTCACGCACTACCAGTCGCACCAGAGCTGAGCCACGGCCCGGTACACCGGAGGGGGTCCGGTGAACCGGGCGGGGCCCGGCCCTGGCCGAGGGGGTCGCGTGAGAGGGGTCGTATCGCTCATCCGGGGGAAGCAAGGGGGGTGTGGCAGGGGGGACTAGAGGGGGAGGGCTACGGGCAGTCATGGGTGAGGTCTTCGCAGGCCGGTACGAACTGGCCGACCCGATCGGTCATGGCGGCGTGGGCGCCGTCTGGCGTGCCTGGGACCACCGGCGCAAGCGCTATGTGGCCGCCAAGGTGCTCCAGCAGAGCGACGCACACGCGCTGCTGCGCTTCGTGCGGGAGCAGGCGCTGCGCATCGACCATCCCCACGTCCTGGCTCCGGCCAGCTGGGCCGCCGACGACGACAAGGTCCTGTTCACGATGGACCTGGTCGCCGGCGGCTCGCTGGTCCACCTCGTGGGGGACTACGGTCCCCTGCCCCCCGCTTTCGTCTGCACGCTCCTCGACCAGCTGCTCTCCGGCCTCGCCGCGGTGCACGCCGAGGGCGTGGTCCACCGGGACATCAAGCCCGCGAACATCCTGCTGGAGGCCAGCGGAACCGCCCGCCCGCGCCTGCGTCTCTCCGACTTCGGCATCGCCATGCGGTTCGGCGAGGCCCGGCTGACCGAGACCAACCTCGTGGTCGGCACGCCGGGTTACATCGCCCCCGAGCAACTCCTGGGCTCCGAGCCCGACTTCACGGCCGACCTGTTCGCCGTCGGCCTGGTCGCCCTGTTCCTCCTGGAAGGCGCCAAGCCCGACGCCAAGGCGCTCGTCCAGCACTTCGCCGAACACGGCACCCCGGGTGCCCCCAAGGGCATCCCCGATCCCCTCTGGCAGGTCGTCGCCACCCTTCTCCAGCCCAACCCTCAGTCCCGCTTCCGCACGGCCACGGGCGCCCGCAAGGCCCTCGCCCAGGCCAGGGAACTCCTCCCGGAGCCGGGCATCGACGACGAGTTGATCGAGATCTTCGACCAACTGGGGCCTCTGCCCTCGGGGTTCGGACCCGAGGGCCCGCTGCGAGTGGCATCGGGGATCGACACGGCGAGGGGCGCGACCGGGACAACGGGGGCTACCGGGACGGGATCGAGGGCCACCGGGGGCACGACGGAGGCGGCCGCGGGTTCGGGGGCTGCCCCGGGTACGGCCGGGAGCGCGGCGGCAGCCCTGGGTACGGCCGCGGGGACAGGGACCGGTCCGGAATCAGGCACGGCGACGGGAAACGGACCGGTTTCCGAGACAGCCGCCCCGACGGGTTACGGCACGGCGCGGGAGACCACCCCCGGTACAGCATCGGACGCCACATCCGGCGTGGCACCGGAGGCCGCTTTCGGTACGGTGCCGGACGCCGGTTTCGGTACGGCGCCGGAGGCCGCTTTCGGTACGGCGCCGGAGGCCGCCTTCGGTGCCGTGACCTGCCCGGACCCCGGCTCGGCGGCCGGAGTCCAGGCAGGTCACGCGGACGCTCCCCCGGTCACCTCCACTGGACCCACCGGCTCGCCCTCGACTCCGGCCGGCATGTCCGAAACCGGCAGCTTCCGGCTCCCGCCGCCCCAGACGCCGGTAGCCCCCACCCCGCACGCGGAGCCGCCGCAGCTGACACCGCCGTACGCCCACCAACAGCCACAACCGCAGGCACAACTCCCGGGGCCCCACACCCCCTGGCCCCCCGCACAACCCCTCCCCCCGGCACAGCCGCATGCCGACACCACCACCACGGCCACCTACACCGCCCGCGATCCGCGGCCCGCGCCGCAGGCTTCGCCCCCGTCCGTGCGTACTCACGGCCGGCGTCGGCGGCGGGTGCCTCGGCCCGGGCCGCCCGCGAAGGCCGCCGTGCCCATCCTGCTGCTGGCGCTGGCCTGCTACGCCGTGGGTTTCTGGGCGTTGACCCGGATCTGAGCGCGACGGGCGGTCAGCGTCCACACGCCCAGGACGATGAGCAGAGCCGTACCCGTGCCGATCCCGCCGGCCGCGAGCACCCGCATCGCCGTGTCGTCGTCGCCGGCCGCGGCGACCAGGCCGCCGCCCTGGTCCGACGGCAGGTCGAAGACGTCCTTCGGGACGGGCGAACCGGCGTAGTGGGGACCGGAGTTCGGGGTGCCGTCGACGCGGACCCGGAGTGTCACGTCGTACGGACCCTTCCCGAACGTGTCCGCGGTCTGCCCCGTGAGGTGGACGACGAGGTAGTAGGCGCCGGCGAAGCGGACGGAGTTCTCCTCGCCGGAGACGGCGTACCGGTTGGCGTACGCCACGGGTGGCAGGGGGTCGAGGGAGGACGACTTCTGGGTGCCGTCGTAGCCGAGGGAGATGTCCTCGACGTAGCCGCGGACGGGGCTGTAGAGGGAGAGGTTGAGCGCGGCGGTGACGTAGCCGTGGGTGTCGGCGCTGGTGCTGCCCAGGTCGACGGTGGCGTGCAGCTGCTGTCCCCAGTCGACCGGGACCGCGTAGTAGAGGGTCTGGCCCGGGGTGATGCCGGTCTGCCAGACGCCCGTGTCGAGGGTGCGGGCCGTGGTGAAGCCGGCGCCCGCGGTGCGGCGCTCGGGGTCGCCGGTGAGCGGCTCGGGGGACGCGGAGTTCCAGGTCTCGGGGGCGGTGGTGGCACCGGCCCCGGCCAGGCCCGGTTCGGTGACGGGGGCGATCTCCAGGTCCCAGCTGCCCGGGGACGTGGTCGCCGAGCCGGACGCGAGCCGCTCGACGACGACGTAGTAGGTGCCCGCGTCCTGGCACAGCGCCTTGCCCGCGTCGCGCCGCCCCAGCGCCGTGACCGGCCGGGGGCTCAGTCCGGCGCCGAAGCGGGCGCCGTCGTAGCCGCAGGAGACACCGTTGGCGTCCTCGATCGAGACTCCGATGCCGTCGCTCGCGGAGACGGTGGCGGCGGCGGGCGGGACGGCGGTGACGGGGACGTAGGCCGTGCTGTCGGCGGCGAGTTCGAGGCGGAAGTACAGCCGGCCCTTCTCCGGCAGGGTGCTGCGGTAGGCCGTGCCGGGCTCCAGCGGTACGGCGGCCGCGGTGCCCGTCGCTCCGGTGATCGTCCGGGCGCCCGGGGCGAAGGCATAGCCGCTGCCGCCGTCCGCCGCAACCGGAGCGGCGGGCAGCAGTGCCGTCAGCAGTGCTGTCAGGGCGAGGGCGGCCGTCCTGCCGATGCCCCGCCGTTCCGCCGCCGTACGCCAACGCCGTATCACGCGCGCCCCCCAGCCGTCGCTCGTCAGCCGTCGAAGTCCCGGACCGGCCCCATACTGCCGCGCACGCCCCCGCGCCACCCGGCGATTTGTACGACCGTCCGAAACACCCCTTCTCGCACCCCCGGGCCCCCTGACAACGCAAAACCCCGACCGCGAGGCGGTCGGGGTCTCAGTGTCGTTCGTTGTCGGTACTCACGAACCCGTGGGCACGGAGTCAGTCGCCTCCGTCCACAGATCCTGCTCGGCGCGATCCGCCTGGATCTGGCGGTACACGAGGAGCCCGCCGATGGCGGCCAGTGCGACCAGGAGAAGCTTCTTCACCGCGCGACCTCGTCTCTTCCTTGACGTAGGGGACCTCTGGCGCCCGACTATACACACCGACCGATACCGATCGGTGACCTGGCATCCGGCCCCAACTCCGGCCCACCACACGGTGTTGCACAAGGAGTTGCGGAAGGCCGGGCCGTTCCGATCGGAGGGTGATCACACCTCCACGGACGGTCACTTTGCTGCATCTCGCCCCCTTCAGGTGCCTTTCTTCTGATTTTTCGGAGTTCACGCGTCCGTCCGGGTGGTGTTCATCGGAACATCGCCGCGCCACAGGTCGACGTCCCCCACTTCGCGATCCCCATACACATCATGAGGAAAGTACGCAAATCGCCCAACCCGAAAGTGAGGGGCCATGGCCCGGAACGCCAAGGTCATGAAGTTGTGGACCGCCTTCGTCACCGCCTTCCTCGCGCTGTGCACGGCGCTCGGACTCGTCTCCGCCGCCACCGCCACCGCGGTACCGCAGACCGAGACCCCCCGCAACAGCAACAGCGGCGACGACCACAGCCCGGCCGGCCGGGTGATGATCCCGGCACAGACCCACTGGCTCTGGTCCCAGGCCAGGTCACTGCCCCCCACGATGAAGCAGCGCATCCGGGCCGAGGCCCACGGCAAGACCCCCGGCTGCCGCCAGCGGCCCCTGGACACGACCGAGTCGGAGGAGAACCCGGCCGAACCCCCCGCGGCGCCCCTCGACTGCTGACCCACCCCAGACGGCTCAGACGCAACGGCGCAAGGGCGACTTGCGTACGTACCAGCGCCTACTGCGAAAAGACCCGCGACCGGGAACCGGCCGCGGGTCTTCGCATGTCCGGGCTCGTCGGTGGCGTCTCGTCGATGAGGCCTCATCGATGAGGCCTCGTCGATGAGGCCTCGTCGGCGGGGCACTCGACTCTTCAACTCCTCTTGAGGAGACGTAGGCTGAAGCCGTGCCCAAGGCGTACGAGGAGATCGCCGACGACCTCCGCCGCTCCATCAGGAACGGCGAGCTCAAGCCCGGTACGCGGCTGCCTTCCGAGGCGGAGCTGGCCCGGCACCACGGCCGGAGCGTGCCCACCATCCAGAACGCGCTGCGGCTGCTGAGCGCGGAGGGCCTGATCGACAAGCGGCACGGCAGCGGCACCTTCGTGCGCCGGCCCCGCACCCGCGCGATCCGTGACAACACCCGGCACCAGTGGGAGAAGGACCGCGCCAGGCTGCCGGAGGCCACCCGGGCCGCGACGGGCGCGACCGAGCACGAGACCGGGCTGGTCCTCGACGACCTGGTCTTCTTCGCCCGGTACCGCGAGCTGATCGCGCCCAGCGACCTCGCCGACGCGTTCGGGGTACCGGAGGGCACCGTGCTCCTGGAACGCACCTACCGGACCCGGTACTCGGCCGAGACGGCCCCCTTCAGCCTGGTGAGCTCGTATCTCGTCCGGGACATGATCGCGGCGAACCCGGCGCTCCTGGACGAGACCAGGGAGCCCTGGCCGGGCGGCACCCAGAACCAGCTGCACACCGTCGGCATCGAGGTCGCCCGCGTCGAGGAACGCTTCACCGCCCGGCCGCCGACGCCCGAGGAGGCCCGGGAGCTGGACCTGCCGGCCGGCACCTCGGTGATCCTGCTGCGCAAGACGTCGTACGACATCCACGGCCGCATCGTGGACATCTCATTCGTCACGCTTCCGGGCGACCGCACGGAACTGCTCTTCGCCACGCACCTGGAAAGGTGGTGAGCGCCGCGTGAGCCGGTGCGCCGCCGTCGTCACCGTCGTCACCGCGGTCCACGCGCCGTCGGCCCGTTTCCTGCCGGAGGCGTACGAGTCGCTGTGCGCGCAGCGGCTGCCTGACGGCTGGGAGTGGCAGTGGCTGGTCCAGGAGGACGGCTACGGCGACGAGGTCCGCCGGTACGTCCCCGACGACGCCCGGGTGTCGTTCCGGCAGGGCCGCACCGGCGGTCCCGGGGTCGCCCGCACCATCGCGCTGGCGCGGGCCGAGGGGTCGTACGTCAAGATCCTCGACGCCGACGACCAGCTCACGCCGGGCGCGCTGGCCCGCGATCTGGCTGTACTGGAGGCCCACCCGGAGATCGGCTGGGCCACCTCCCGCGTCCTCGACCTGCTGCCCGACGGTGGTACGGCCGGTTTCCCCGGTGACCCGGAGGAGGGGCCGATCGAGCGCGGAGCCGTGCTCGACTTCTGGACGGCGAACGGCTTCCTCGCCCAGGTCCACCCGGCGAGCCTCTTCGTCCGCCGTGAGCTGCTGCTCGCCCTGGGCGGCTGGATGGCGCTGCCGGCCTCCGAGGACACCGGACTGCTGCTCGCGCTGAACGCGGTGAGCCGGGGCTGGTTCACGGCGGAGGCCGGGCTGCTCTACCGCAAGTGGGAGGGCCAGGTCACCGGCCGGCCCGCCCACACCGACCCGGCCGAACGGGAGGCCCGGATGACGGTCGTGGCGGCCCGGGCAAGGGCGCTGGCGGAGTTCGGCTGGCAGTACCAGACGACGACGGCCGACTAGGTCGGCCAAACGGGTCCGGCGACGCCCTGCAGGGGCGCTGGGGGTAGGAACTGCGCGACCAGCCGCGACGGCGCCGCAGTCGACCGACGGCACATCGCGGCATTTCCAGCGGAGCGCTTGGGCCGACTGGGCCACACGCGTCCGGCCCCCGGCTGACAGGCGCGCGCTACCGGCCGCCGGCCGGCTGGAGCGTCGCCGCGTCGGCCCGTGAGAACACCAGGTCGCTCTCCTCGGTCACCGGTCCGTGCCAGCGGACCGGGGCCACCGGCTCGCCGTACAGCGCCCGGGGGTAGCTGTCGGCCGCGTAGCTGTTGGCGAGGCGGTAGACGTGGTAACCGGCGTCGGTCATGGTGCGCAGCAGGTCGTCCGCCGAGTCGCCGAGCTGGGCCATGCGGTCGGGGGTGACCTCGACGGTGATCTCGGCGTCCGGGCGCAGTTTCTCCAGCAGCGGGGCGAGCCCGCGCACCACCGCGCCCTCGGCGCCCTCCACGTCGATCTTGATGACCCGCGCGGTCTCGATCTCCTCCGGCCGCAGCAGTTCGGGCAGCGGCACGGCCTCGATGTCGAAGCTCGACTCGGCCGGACCGTCCCACGGGACGATGCTGTTGGCGCCCATGTTGCGGGAGCTGGCGAGCACGAAGGTCAGGGTGCGGTGGGCGTCGGAGACGGCGGCGTTGACCGCCCGGATGTTCCGGCAGCCGTTGAGCGCGCCCTGCTGTTCGAGGCGGCGGTGGAAGACGGGGGAGGCCTCGACGGCCACGACCCGGCCCTGGTCCCCGACCAGCTGGGAGGCGAGGACGCTGAAGACGCCGATGTTGGCGCCGACGTCGACGAAGCAGTCCCCCGGCGCCAGCCGGCCGCGCAGCCAGCGGGTCATGTGCGGTTCCCACACCCCGAAGAGGTAGAGGTAGCGCTGGATGAGGTCCTGGGTGTCGACCGCGAACCGGGCGCCGGACCGCGTCTCGACGACCCGTCGGCGCGGGTGGTCGCGCAGGTAGGGGTTGAGCGCGCGGGCGGCGAGGGTCTTGCCCCAGGGACCCGGGAAGTCCCGGACGTAGCCGCGGCCGAGGGTGGCCAGAAGTTCGGTGAGTCCGGTGCGCCCCGTGAGTCCGGTGTGTCCGGTGCGTTCCGTGCCAGTGGTGCTCATCCGCTAGTCAGTGACCCTTTTGCCGTCGATCCGGACCGCCTGGGACGGGCAGCGTTCGGCGATGTCCCGGATCAGTTCGTCGTCCCCGGACTCCTCCCGTCCGGGCAGGACGAAACCGTACCCGTCCTCGAAGCCGAACACGGCGGGTGCCCGGAAGGCACACTCACCCGACCCATAACAGACATCGGCGTCGACGGAGACCTTCATGGGAAGTCCCCTGCCCACCGGACGCCCCGCCGAACCGGGTTACGTGAAGGGCAGCTCCAGCATCCGGATCGCGTTCCCGCGCAGCAGCTTGTAGGCGACCTCCGGCGCCAGCCCGCCCACGTGTTCCTGGGCGACCCGCTTGGTCTCCGGCCAGGTCGAGTCGACGTGCGGGTAGTCCGTCTCGAAGGTCGCGTTGTCCACGCCGACCCTCTCGATCGCCTCGATGCCGTGCCGGTCACGGAAGAAGCAGCAGAAGATCTGCCGGTAGTAGTACGTCGACGGGGGCTCCGGGACCAGGTCCTTGACCCCGCCCCAGGCACGGTGCTCCTCCCAGACGTCGTCGGCGCGCTCCAGGGCGTACGGGATCCAGCCCATCTGACCTTCGCTGTACGCCAGTTTGAGCCGGGGGAACCGCACCAGGACCCCGGAGAAGAGGAAGTCCATCATCGAGGCCATGGCGTTGTTGAAGCTGAGCGAGGCCTGCACGGCGGGCGGGGCGTCGGGGGAGGCGGCGGGCATCTGCGAGCTGCTGCCGATGTGCATGTTGACGACCGTCCCGGTCTCCTCGCAGACCGCGAAGAACGGGTCCCAGTAGCCGGAGTGGATGGACGGCAGGCCCAGATAGGTGGGGATCTCGCTGAAGGTGACCGCCCGGACGCCCCGCTCGGCGTTGCGCCGGATCTCGGCGACGGCCAGGTCGATGTCCCACAGCGGGATCAGGCACAGCGGGATCAGCCGGCCGCCGCTGTCGCCGCACCACTCCTCGACCATCCAGTCGTTGTAGGCGCGGACACAGGCCAGGGCGACCTCCTTGTCCTCGGCCTCGGCGAAGGTCTGTCCGCAGAAGCGGGGAAAGGTGGGAAAGCAGAGGGAGGCCTCCACATGGTTCATGTCCATGTCGTCCAGGCGGGCCTTGGGGTCCCAGCAGCCGCGCCGCATCTGCTCCCGGGTGATGCCGTCGAGCGTCATCTCGTCCCGGGAGAAGCCGACGGCCGCGATGATCCGCTTGTACGGGAAGAGCAGGCCCTCGTACTCCCACCAGTCGGTGATCTGGCCCTCGGGGTCGGTGGTGAAGCGGTACTTGCCGCCGACGTAGGCGAGTTCGCCGATGCCGGCCGTGAAGGGCTTGGGGCCCTTGTCGCGGTACTTGCCCGGCAGCCACCTCTCGAAGAGGTGCGCGGGCTCGATCACGTGGTCGTCCACGCTGACGACCCTGGGCAGATCCTGGGTGCCGGTCGCGTTCTCTGCCATGCCTACCCCCTGCTGCCTGCTTGGATGCCCGATTAACTGACGGTCCATCAGATTTCGGTTCGGCTTTCAGGCTAGGCCCAGGAGCCGGTGCCAGCAAGAGCCGCCGGACCTCTTGCGACCCGCGCCGCATTCCGCTGAACTGACGGATCGTCAGATGAGTGGACGGATCCGGGGAGGGTGCGGGATGCGATCAGCCTTGCTGAGCGGTGCCGAGTGGTTCGCGGTGCTCCGCATCGGGCTCGGTCTGTGGTGGCTGGAGAGCTGGCGGCACAAGGACAAGAAGCAGTGGTTCGGCGGCGGGGGCATCGGCTGGGCGGCCGGTGTCGCGGAGAAGCACCGCTGGCCGGTGGTCCGGCGGGGCTTCGACGTCGTCGTCGCGCCACGTCCCCGGCTGATGGCCTACGTGGTGGCGTACGCGGAGCTGGCCCTCGGCCTCGGCCTGACCTTCGGCTTCCTCACACCGATCGCCCTGGTGGCCGGGTTCCTGCTCAACCTGATCTACCTGACCCTCATGATCCACGACTGGGCGGAGCAGGGGCAGAACCTGATGATGGCCCTGATCTCCGCGGCCGGCCTCTTCGCGATGTGCTGGCAGACCTGGTCCCTGGACTCGGCACTGGGCCTGTTCACCCCCTAGAGGCACAAGAAAGGACGACTCCCAAGCGCCCCAAAGGGGCGCTGGGGGTACCCCCGGCCGAAGGCTGGGGGAGGAACTGCGCGACCAGCCACAACGAAGCCGCAACCGACCCGACGGCACACACGGCCCTCCCAGCGAAGCGCGTCGCACGCCTATGGCCTCTTCACGCCCGGCATGGCACCCTGCCCTGCCCGCGCCCGGCAGCAGCAAGGAGGCGAAGATGACTGGTCACTCGGCGGAGTCGCTCAGAACGCTGCACTCCGCGCGTGCGCACCGCGCCTACGCGCGTGCACTGGCCGTCTGCCACCACGCGGGGGTCGACCCCGACGCGGCCCAGGCCGTGCCGACGAGCCCGGTCGGCCGGGCCGCGAACGCGCTCCGGCTGTCGGCCCAGTCCCTCACCGCCCTCGCGGACACCGCAGCCGACCCGGCGGCGGACGCCCGCTGCGCCCGCAACGCCGCCGCCACCGCCGCGCTGGCCGCACAGGTAGCCGGGTCCCTGGACGACCGCCCCGAGGCGGCCGCGGCCCTGAGAGCCGCCCTCACCGCGTCCAGGGCGGCCGCGGTGGCGGCAGGCGGTACCGCGGCGGGCCAGGACACGGCGCTGAACACGGCGGCCGACGACGCGGAGGAACAGGCGGTCGAGGCGGCGCGTACGGCGGGCTGGATACGGCGCTGAAGGAGTGCGGGTACCTCACGCAGAGGCACAGCGGCGCACGACGACACGGCGCTCAGGGCGCGCAAGCGCATCACGCCGGATGCCGCGGCGCCCCACGCTGCACGGTGCCCCCGTGCCGTTCGGCTCCGGTCCCTCCCCACGTGGGGACCGGTGCCGAACGGCGCGGGTGACCTCAGGCCCCGTAGGGCCCGCCCAGTCGGAGAGAGCAGCTGCTGTCGTCGCGCCACTCCGGCGGGTAACCGCCGGTGGAACCTGACCGAGAACATGCGGTGCCGTGCACTGTCTCTGCGGACGCTGAGCTGGTGGGCCTGCCGGGCGACGCCCGACCACCGCCTTACTGCGTCGAAATCCTGCCAGTCGAGGTGCACATCTGAGGAGGCCATGACGTCCGGTCCAGGGCTTCGCCGCAGGTCAGCCATATAAAGTGAGTTTTCCGGTCCGGATGTCCAGCAGCGGGGGAAGTAAGGGGTGGAGAGCCTTGGGTCCCGACGCAGGGGCACGCACAGCCTTCGCGGAACGTCTCGCGTTGCTGTACAAGGAGGCCGGCAATCCTCCGCTCAAACGCGTCGCCGAGGCGGTCGGCCGACTGCATCGCGTCGACGAGCGGGGCCGGCCCGTGCGGGTCTCCGCCCAGCGGATCAGCGACTGGCGGCGGGCGAAGAACGTGCCCGCGCAGTTCGCCGCTCTCTCCGCCGTACTCCAGGTCCTCATCCCGCAGGCCCGGCGCTCCCAGCCGGTGCCGGTCTCCTCCGGGTTGTACGACCTGGCCCAGTGGCAGAAGCTGTGGGAGCGGGCCGTGGCCGATCCGGTCGGCGAGCTGCCCGTGCCGGAGTCGGCGGAGGAGACGGAAGCGCCACCGCCGGTCGACAGCGTCTGCCCGTACCGGGGCCTGGCCTCCTACCGCCGTGAGGACGCGCGCTGGTTCTTCGGCCGGGAACGCAGCACCGACGCCCTGGTCGCCCAGCTCCGGTCGGCGAAGGCGGGCGGCGGTCTGGTCATGCTGGTCGGCGCCTCGGGTGCGGGTAAGTCCTCGCTGCTGAACGCCGGCCTGGTCACCGCCCTGCAGAACGGCGCCCTGGCCGACGAGGAGGACCGCCCGCACGAGGTCCTCCAGCTCGTCCCGGGAGCGGACCCCGTCAAGGAACTGACCCGCCGCATACCGGAACTGGCCGATCTGGCGGACCTGGACGATCCGGAGGGCGTGCGGGAAGCGGTCACTGCCTGGGCCGAGCGCGAGGCCCAGGATGTTTCACGTGAAACATGGCCTTCGGGACCCGCTAAGGCACGTCCTGTGGTGATCGTGGACCAGTTCGAGGAGACCTTCACCCTGTGCGCCGACGAGGCGGACCGGCGGACCTTCGTCCAGCTGCTGCACACGGCCAGCACCTCCGCCGCCCCCGGCGAACCAGCCCCTGCCCTGGTCGTCCTCGGCATCCGGGCCGACTTCTACGAGCAGTGCCTCGGCTATCCCGAGCTGGCCGACGCGCTCCAGCACCGGCACATGGTGCTCGGCACGCTGACCACCGCCGAGCTGCGCGACGCCGTGACCGCCCCTGCCAAGGCGGTGGGCCTGGAACTGGAGCCCGGCCTCGCCGAGCTGATCGTCCGCGAGGTGAGCGCCGACGGCCCGCGAGGCGCCCATGACGCCGGCGTCCTCCCGCTGCTCTCGCACGCTCTGCTCGCCACCTGGCAGCGTCGCAAGGGGGGCCGCCTGACGCTGGCCGGCTACCGGGCGGCCGGCGGTATCCAGGGCGCTGTCGCCGCGACCGCCGAGCGTGCCTGGTCCGGGCTGGACCCGGCCGCCCGCACCGCCGCCCGGCTGCTGCTGCTCCGCCTGGTCCGCCTCGGCGAGGACACCCAGGCGACCCGCAGGCGTGCCACCCGGCGCCAGCTGGCCGCGGAGTCCACCGACCCGATCAAGACGGAGGAGTCGCTCGAAGCGCTGGTCCGGGCCCGCCTTGTGACCCTCGACGCGGACACCGTGGAGATCACTCACGAGGCGCTGCTGCACGCCTGGCCCCGGTTGCGCGAGTGGCTCGACGAGGATCGCAACGGCAATCTGCTGCGCCAGCGTCTGGAGGAGGACGGCCGGTCCTGGGACGAGTCCGGCCACGACTCCGCACTGCTGTACCGGGGTTCACGGCTGGAGCAGGCCCACACCTGGGCGAAGTCGGCCGGTGACACCTTCCTGACCCGCAGTGGGGTGCAGTTCCTGGCGGCTTCGGTACGACTGCGCCGACGCACGGTGTGGATCAGCAGGATCGCCGTGTCGGCGCTGGTCGTGCTGGCGGTGCTGGCCGCCGGCGCCGCCGTGATCGCCCGGCAGCAGCGGGACGACGCGATGTTCGAGCAGGTGATCGCGGAGGCGGACCGGTTCCAGTACTCGGACCCGGCGCTCTCCGCCCAGCTGGACCTGGTCGCACACGGTCTGCGTCCGGACGACGAAGGCGCCAACAACCGTCTGATATCGATCGTCAACGCGCCGCTGGCCACCCCGCTGCTCGGCCACACCGGCGCCGTCTACCTCACCACCTTCAGCCCCGACGGCGAGACACTGGCCACCGCCGCCTACGACCGCACGGTCCGCCTGTGGGACGTGAGCGACCCGACCCGCCCCAAGGCCCTCGGCAAGCCGTTGCTCGGCCACACGAGCTGGGTCTCCAGCGCGGTCTTCAGCCCGGACGGCAGGACCCTCGCCAGCGCCGGCGACGACGGCACCGTACGCCTGTGGAACGTGTCCGACCCGATCCACCCGGCGTCCCTGGGCACCCCGCTGAGCGGTCACGACGGCACGATCTACCTGGTCGCCTTCAGCCCCGACGGCCGTACCCTGGCCACCGCCGACGAGGACCACACCGTCCGCCTGTGGGACGTGCACAACCCGCGCCACCCCACCTCGATCGGCGCGCTGACCGGTCACACCGAAGCCGTCCGCTCCCTCGCCTTCAGCCCCGACGGCCGCACGCTCGCGGCCGGCAGCGACGACAACTCGATCCTCCTGTACGACGTCTCCGACCCCCGGCGCCCCGAGCGTGTCGGGGCGCCGCTGACCGGGCACACCGGGACCGTGCACTCCGTGGCCTTCAGCCCGGACGGCCATACCCTCGCGAGCGGCAGCAAGGACGACACCGTACGACTGTGGGACGTCACCGACCGGGCGCATGCCAAGGCCCTGGGCGGACCGCTCACCGGGCACACCGGGCCCGTCTGGTCGGTGGCCTTCAGCCCCGACGGCTCGATGCTCGCCGCGGGCAGCGCGGACTCCACGGCCAGTGTGTGGAACGTCGGCAACCCGGCCTTTCCCTCCCAGGTGGGCGAGCCGCTCGCCGGCAGCAGCGGGGAGATGTACGCCGTCGGCTGGAGCCCCGACGGCCACACCCTCGCCACCGGCAGCGGCGACGGCAAGGTACGGCTGTGGTCGATCCCGGGGGCGGACATGATCGGCGAGGCGGGGGCGTTCAGCCCGGACGGCCGTGTTCTGGCCACCGGGGGCGGCGACAGCCGGATGCGGCTGTGGAACATCACGGATCCGGCCCGGCCGACGGCGCTCGGCGAGCCGTTCCGGACCGGGTGGCGGGACCTGCGCTCGATGGTGTTCACCCGCGACGGCCGCACCCTCGTCATCATGACCGGCGAGAACGACGTCAACTGGGTGCAGCTGTGGAACGTCTCCGACCCCGCGCACCCCAGTCAGTACGGTGCGCCCGTCCGGCTGAACACCCGGTACGCGGGCGCCGAGGCACTGGCGCTGAGCCCGGACGGGCGCACCGTGGCCGCCGACTACGACGACCGCACGGTCCAGCTCCTGGACATCACGGACCCGGCCCACCCCAAACGGCTCGGCGAGCCCCTCAAGGGCCACACCGGCTACGTCAACGCGCTGGTCTTCAGCCCTGACGGCAGGACCCTGGCGAGCGGCAGCGCGGACGGCACGGTCCGGCTCTGGGACGTCTCGGACCGGGCCCGTGCCAAGGCCCTGGGCGGCCCTCTCGAGGGCCATCTGGGGCCCATCAACACCCTCGCCTACAGCCCTGACGGGGCGACCCTGGCCAGTGGCAGCGACGACGACACGGTCCGCCTCTGGAACGTCTCGGAGCCGGCCCGTGCCACCCGGCTGGGCTCGGCCCTCACCGGCCACACCGAGGCGGTGGTGTCCCTGACCTTCAGCCGGAACGGCAGGACCCTGGCCAGCGGCGGCAACGACAACACGGTCCGCCTCTGGAACGTCTCGTCCCCGTCCTCCGCCCACCCCATCGGCCAGTCCATGAGCCCCAACGCCAAGACGGGCAACTTCCTGTCCTTCAGCCCGAAGAACAACATGCTGGGCGTCTCCAGCGGCGCCGGCACGGTCCGGCTGTGGAGCCTGGACGTCGACCAGGCGGTCAGTCGTATCTGCTCGGTCACCCGGAACGTCCTGACCGAGGCGAAGTGGCAGGAGTACCTCCCCCGCCTCGCCTACGACCCGCCCTGCGGCGACTGAACCGGCTCTCCGCATGACAGCCTTTGAGTGATCCCGATCACAACTGCTCACGACGGCCGAGAAGTTGACTCCCGTCGCACAGGCCACCTTGTTAGGCTGACCGTAACCCGGTCGCTGGTGCATCCCCCGTCGCCAGCGACCGGGCCTTTCATACCCGGAGCCGGACGCGAAACACCCCGGCCACCGACACCCACCAACGCCAAAGACCCCCGATCCATCCGGACCGGGGGCCTTCGTGCTGGTGGGGCTAACAGGATTTGAACCTGTGGCCTCATCCTTATCAGGTCGATCACAGGGGTCCGTCGACATCGATCAACCGCCCTAGCAACTAGACCCATCGTCCGATGCGGTTCGGCGCCGGCCGCTGCTGTTCGTGTCTGTTGGTGTCAGTCACTGGTGTCAGCCGAAACACTAACCCTTGACAACAGCGCCCAAGTCCCGCTGTGGACAGGCGAGCAGCACGTCAGAGGAGCCGAATGAGCAGAGGGGTGCAGGCGGTCACCAGGGCGGCCACGGCAGTGATCAATGTCGCTACACTGCTCGGCGTCCGCCACTCCTCGTAGTTGTGTCGGCCGACATAACTCCTGTAGCGTCTCCTCCTAGAAGCATTGCTGGACAATGCTTCTGTAGATACGGTGAGATTTTGTTGGGCTTCGTCTGACAAGTTGACTCCGTCCATACATCGTTTGACCCGTCGGCGGACGTGGTGGAAGACAGACGCCGGACGGGTCTTCGGTGTGCAGTTGGCTAACTCTAGCAGGCACCTCCAAGCAACTTCCCTGAGCCGCTTGACACTTGACGCCGCGTGCTAGTTGAGCTCGCGAGAGACCGTAGCAGCGAGTCTCTCCAGCCCCTATCTAGCCCCGTTGAGAGCCGCCATATTCGGCAACGAGGCGCTTGGCCTCAGACTCGGGCTCCCTCGGCGAAACTCGCTCTGGCTCACCCAAACTCGCGGAAGATCTCTGCCGTACTAACGCCAACGTTGGCCGGATTGATGCGGTGACGGCCGGTGGCCGGTCCTCACAACCAACTACCTCAATCCACCACTCTCCCCAGCTCCCATCCCGTCTGCCGTCGGCCCACACACCGTGGAGCGGGCGTGGTTCATGGCGTCCAGGTGGAGCGCGCCACTGTACGAACGACCTGGACGCCATGGGCCGCGTCTGCTCGGCTCTGCCTGGGTCGATGGCAGGCGGGATGGGAGCACCCCGCGCACGCCACTGTCCGCCGGCACTCGCGAACGGCGCCCCCCCGCCATCTCGGAGCCTGAGCGCCCCCGCCGGAGGCTGTTCTGACCGTGGCCGCTTCTCTACGGTGATCGACTCATGCCCCGGCTAGCCTCGTGGGCGCGCGTCGGCGCAGCGCGGGCGGAGCGGGCCGAAGGCAGGAGCGGCGCCCGCGGCGGAGCCGGGAGCGCGCCCGGCGGAGCGGAGCGCAGCCGGCTTGATGAGGTAGAGAAACCTGTAACAAGATCCGCGTCGGCCTACGCGTCGAAGTCGTACTCCAGGATGTAAGAGGCCGCGTCCAAGGTCATCTCGTTGATCTCGACCGGGCGCCCTTCGTCCGCGAATGCGGTCCGGCAGATCAGGATGACGGGTGTACCGGAGGAGATGCCCAACTGCGACGCCTCATCCTTCGAGGGCATGCGCGAGCGGATCTCTTCGCGGAAGTGCACCGGCTTGTAGCCGAGTTCGGCTAGTCGGGCGTAAATCCCACCTGCCCCCGGATCCGCGTGTGTGATGGCGGAGCCTCCCACCACTGATGTGGGGAGGTAACTGGTCGCCAGCAGTACGGGTTTCCCATCCAGGACGTACCGCCGCCGGCGGACGCACACCGTCTCCGCATCGGCAAGGTCAAGCACACGCCCGATGTTCTCCGGGGCGGCTTCCTCCGACACTGCCACCTGGTCCACTTCGAGCGTGCGGTTCTCCGTGTCGGCCGCCCAGATGGATCGACCGCTGCCCCACTGCTCCTCGGAAAGCCGCTGGATACCTCGGCGCCGCAGCGGTCGGAAGGACCGGACGAAAACGCCGGCGCCCTTGCGGGCCTCGGCAACACCTTCGTCCTTGAGCACGCCCAACGCCTGACGTGCCGTCATGCGAGCCACGCCATGCGCGGCCATCAGCTCATTCTCTCCCGGAAGCCGATCACCGGGACCGTATTCGCCCGACTGGATCGCCTCGCGCAGGGAGTCTGCGATCCGCTGGTACTTCGGCCGACGGTCGTCGTCGGTGGTGGCCATTCGGAAGCCCTCCTCTCTTCTCTAGACAGCCTAGGGCATGCATCTACCCTCGCACCCGTGCGGCTCCAGGCGCACCTCATGCGTGTAGCCCGAATCGCGTCCGCCCAACATCTCTATACAGATTCCCTTGACGTCTCTATACAGGTTGCGCTCCAATGGAGATGTCTAGAGAGGTCGCACCGGGCGATCTCCCGAAACGAGGGATGTGCTCATGCCGTCTTTCAAGGTCGACCTTTCGACCGCTGTGGTGTTCGTGGCGACTGCCCCGGAACCGAAGATGGTCAACAAGCGGACCGGTGAGCGGGCCGTGGACCGGGACAACCCCAACGTGGGCATGTCCACCGTGGGCCTGCTGGTCTCGGACGAGGGAGAGGGCAACCTCTACCAGGTCACCGTCCCGGAGACCGGGCTCCCGGAGGGACTCGCGCCGGGCACCATGGTCGCCGTGACCGGCCTCAAGGCCCGCGACTGGGAGAACACGTTCAACGGCGAGAAGCGCCACGGAATCTCGTTCCGCGCGGTCGCGGTCACCCCGCTGGGGGCCTGACCATGACCGACGTCACGCCCTGGCTGGAACTGGGCACCGTCGCTGCCGGTGCCGGCGGGATCGGCTACGCGAAGGTCCGCGCCCCGCGCGTGTACTGGTCGCTGGTCGGCCTGCCGGTCACCTGGGGCCGCTTCACCTGGACGTACCACTCGACCATGGAAGTCTGCGGGCTGACGGTACAGCCGTCCCGCCTGCGGGCCTTCATGACCCGCAACATCGCTCACGCCGAGGTGCGGCCGGTCCCGCCGAAGGTCCGCCGGGTGCGGGGCACCTCGACCGGACTTCGGGTGACCCTGCGACTCCCGGCCGGTCTGGAACCGGCGGACATCGCCGCGTCCTCGGAGCGGCTTCGGCACGCCTTCGGGGTGCGGTCGGTGACCGTGTCCGAGACCAAGCCCGGCTTTGTGGAACTGCGGATGACCGGCTACGACGTCCTCAACCGGGTCCGCATGCCTCGTACCGCCAAGCCCCGTGACCTGGTCGTCCCGGTCGCACTGCGGGAAGACGGCTCGGTGTACGTGCGGGACTACCGCAAGGTCCCCATGGCGCTGACCCTGGGCGCCACCCTGTCGGGCAAGTCCATGTATCAGCGCAACCTGGTGACGGGGCTGGCTCGACTGCCGGTCGGGCTTGTCGGGATCGACTGCAAGCGCGGTGTGGAACAGTCCCACTTCGCCCCGCGCCTGTCGGCGCTGGCGACGGATCCGCAGTCCGCCGGCCTCCTGATCGATGCGCTCGTGCGTGAGATGGAAGAGCGCTTCGACCTGCTCGCCGTCCACAGGGCCTCGGAGTTGTGGAAGCTCCCGGAGGACATCCGCCCGGTGCCGCTGGTCGTCCTCATAGACGAGATCGCAGAGCTGTTCCTGGTGACCTCGAAGAAGGAAGAGGCGGCCCGCGACCACACCGTCATGCAACTGGTGCGGCTGGGCCAGATGGCCCGTGCTGTCGGTATCTTCCTGGAGGTCTGCGGGCAGCGCTTCGGCTCCGACCTCGGCAGGGGCGCGACCGCCCTGCGCGCCCAGCTCACCGGCCGAGTGGTGCACCGGGTCAACGACAAGCAGACCGCTGAGATGGGTCTGGGGGACATCGCCCCGGACGCGGTGACGGCGGTGACCGGGATCCGTGCGGACCGTCCCGGCGTCGCGGTGGCCGGCGACACCTCCGGTGGCTGGTCCCGCATCCGTACCCCCGAGATCACACCCGACGAAGCGGCTGCCGTTTGCCGCGACTTCGCGGACCTGACCCCGGACCTGCCGTTCCTGGACCCGTTCCGGCCCGTGGTCCGCAGCGAGCCGGTCAAGGCTCCCGCGCTGGTGATCCCGGAGCCGGTCACCGAGTAATCCCCCACTTGCACTCCGGTCGGCGCGACCGCTTCGCGCCAGGTCCCTACCCGCTCCATGCCCGAAACCGAAAGGAGATCGCTCATGGCCAGGAAGAAGACCCCGGAGCCGAAGCCCGCCGAGTGCTTGGTCTGCAAGGGCACGGGCGAGGTCTCCCGCACGGTCCAGGTCGGCCGCAAGCACCGCACGGTCGGCCAGCAGACGGGGTTCTGCCTGAACTGCCTCGGCTCCGGCGAAGCCCCCGAATAGTCCACCTGACCTGTACCAACGCCCTGAAGGAGGTGAAGACATGAAGCGCTCGATCCGTCCGGACGCGGTACTCGTTCAGGCTGTGATCGCGGGTGCGCTGTCCTTCGCCCACCTGCACGACCTTGCCCAAGCCGCCGGCCAGACCGGATGGAAAGCCTGGGCCTACCCGATCAGCGTCGACCTGCTGCTGGTCGCCGCGTGGCGCCGGCTGCGGGCCCACCGGTCACGGCTGGCCTGGTGCTGGTTCCTGGTCGCCCTGGTCGCCTCGCTCGGCGCCAACATCGCCACGGCCGGCTTCCTCGACATGGAACACCCACCCGCCCTGCTCCGCCTCGGCGTCGCGGGCTGGCCGGCCCTGGCCTTCCTCGGCGGCACCCTGCTCGCCCACCAGCACGCCGCCCCCACTCCCGACCCGGACCCGGCGCCCGCGTCGGCCCCCGAGCCGGTGTCGAAGCCGCGTGCAGTGGTCGAAGTCGACCGCCCCCAGACACCCGAGCCCGCTGCCGAGATCTCCGAGCCGGAGCCCGTCCCGGCGCTGCCCAAGGCATCGGTGACCGTGCCCCCGGCCCTGATCGACCACGCCCGCAAGGTCGCCACCGAACACCGCGCCCGCACCGGAGCCGAGATCGACGCGGCCACCCTGCGCGCCCGCCTCGGCGTCCCGGAAGACCTCGCCGGCGCCATCGTCGCCCAACTCGCCTGACAGACAAGGAGCTTCCACCGTGCGCCCGAACCGCTTCTACGACGTGATCCGTATCGGGCTCGTCCTGGTCGGCACGTTCAACAACGGCCGTGGCCAGATCAAACACACCGCCGTGTGCACCGCGCCCAAGTGCGGTTTTTCGGCCGAGCACTTCGACCGGTCCGCCGCCGAACTCGCAGCCCGCACCCACAAGTGCACCTGATCCCGAAGGGATAACCGCTGATGTTCACCCCGAAGTACCCGACCCCGGACACCGCTCCGCCGGCCACCGCGCCCCAGATCACCGTTCAGGCGCCCGTCGCCCCGGCCGCTCCGGCTCCGGTCGCGCATGTGGCTCCGGCCCCGGCCAAGCCGACCATCCAGCTCACCCCCGGCTCCACGCTCGCCCTCGCGGCAGGCGGCGGTGCCGTGGTCCTGGTCGTCGGCGCGGTCCTGGTCTCCATGCTCCTCGCCGTCGCCATCACCGCCGTCTCGGTGGCCGTGGTGGCGGTCGTCCTCAAGTCGCTGCTGAAGGACCTCAACAACCAGCGCTGAACGGCCCCCGGAGCGGCCTCGGTCGCCAAACTTCCGCCGCTCCGGGCGCCTGCACCCATTCCTGATCCAACGGACCCGAAAGGGAAGTCCCATCATGCCCCGGAACACCCCGAACCCGCGCCCCTGCCGCGACTGCGACGGCTTCCCCGTCGTCGCCATCACCACCGGCACCCGCAACCCGGACGGCACCCGCACCACCCTCACCGTCGACTGCCCGGTCTGCCACGGCACCGGCACGACCGCCCCCGCTCCGGCGCTCGCCCGGACCGGGAGGTGACGGCCATGGAGAACGTCACCGTCTCGGCCCACATCGAGCCGGACACCCGTTTCCGCGTCACGCCGTTCGCGGACCGCGCCTACCCCTTCGTCAGCCTCCGCATCGGCGGCGACAGCGTCGAGATCGCGCTTCTCGCCGCCCCCGGCACCTCCGAGGCCCTGCGCAACCTCGCCGCCGCCGCGATCGAAGCCGCCGGCGCCCTGGACGCCATGACCGCCGATATGCCGGAGGTGACCGGCCGTGGCTGACCTCACCCCGACCCCGGACCGCCCCGGCCTGCACGTCAGCAAGCCTTCCCCATCCGAGCCCGCCACCGCGTCGGCGGTCTGCCACTGCGGCGCCCGCGCCACCGCCAAGGGCGACACCCAGGTCAAGGCACTGGTCGACGGCTACACCGCCAACCACGGCCCCGCCCACCGGAAGGGCCGGTGAACGCCGTGACCGTCCTCGACCTCTTCGCCGGTCCTGGCGGCTGGTCCCAGGGCTTGAGCGCCCTGGGCGTGCGGGAAGTCGGTATCGAGATCGACCCCGTGGTCTGCGCGACCCGTGCGGCTGCCGGGCACGCCACGATCCGCGCCGACGTCGCCGCCTACCCCACCAAGCCGCTCCGCGGGAAGGTGTCCGGGCTGATCGGCTCCCCGCCCTGCCAGACGTTCAGCGCGGCCGGTCTACGCGCCGGGAACGACGACCTGCCCCTGTGCCATCAGGCGTTGGACGACCTCGCCCGCGGGAGGGACCCCCGCGAGACCCTGCGGGCCGCTTGCGCCGACATGCGCTCCCTGCTAGTGGTCGAACCTCTGCGTTACGCCCTGGACCCGCATCCCCAGTGGGTGGCGCTGGAGGAAGTCCCTGCGGTGCTGCCGTTGTTCGAGCACACCGCCCACCTCTTGGCCGCCGCCGGCTACTCGACGTGGACCGGCGTCCTCAACGCTGCGGACTTCGGCCTCGCCCAGACCCGCCGCCGCGCCTTCCTGATCGCCTCCCGCACCCGCCCGGCCCTGCCCCCGGACCCCACCCACGCCGACGGCGGCACCCCCGACGACCTCTTCGGCACCGGCCTGCCGCCCTGGCGGACCATGGGCGACGTCCTGGGCTGCCCGCCCGCCGTCGTACACACCCGTGGGAACCACACCACCGGCGGTAGCCGCTTCCCGACCACCGGCCCGTCCTGGGCCATCACCGGCCGTGCCCGGTCCTGGCTGCTGAAGGTCGGCAACCGACCGGCCGCCACCCGCCGCCGCCTCGACCAGCCGGCGCCCACGCTGCTGTTCGCCAAGGCACTCAACGACGTCTCGTGGATCGACCCGGACGGCACGCCTATTCGCCGCCTGGCCGTCGAGGAAGCCGCCGTTCTCCAGGGCTTCCCCAGCGACTACCCGTGGGCCGGCTCCCGTACGAAGCGGTTCGAGCAGATCGGCAATGCAGTACCGGCACCGTTGGCCGCCGCCGTGCTGCGTCCCATGGTCCCGGCCTCTCTGGAGGTGGCTGCGTGACCGACACCGCCACCCTGGCGGGCCTGGACCCGGCCACCCTCACCGACGTGCTGAGGCTGGCCGGGTCCGCCGGCTTCGACCGCATCCAGGACCAGATCCGCCGTACCGGCGGTTGTTCCGACCCGATCCACCTGGAAGGCTCCACCGTCACCCGCGACGCGGCCACGGGCTACGTGCTGCACTCCTACTCGACCGACACGGAACCCGGCGGCCGGCTGCGGATCGCGTGCGGCAACCGCCGTGCCTCGCGCTGCCCGTCCTGCGCCTGGACCTACGCCGGAGACACCTACCACCTGATCCGCGCCGGGCTCGTCGGCGACCCCGCCAAGGGCACCCCTGAGACCATCCGCGACCACCCCCGCGTCTTCACCACGCTTACCGCGCCCTCGTTCGGTCCGGTCCACAACCGGCCTGGCAACCGGCCCTGCCGCTGCGGCATCCGCCACGGTGAGGACGCGCCCGAACTCGGCACCCCGCTCGCCCCCGAGACGTACGACTACGCGGGCGCCGTGCTGTGGAACAACCACGCCTCCGAGCTGTGGCGGTACTTCACGATCTACCTGCGCCGCGAGATCGCCCGCCGCGTCGGGCTCACGCAGAAGGAAGCGCACGCTCAGTCCCGCGTCGCCTTCGGCAAGGTCGCCGAATACCAGAAACGCGGTGCCGTCCACTTCCACGCCGTGATCCGCTTCGACGGACCGGACGGACCCGACAGCCCGCCGCCGGCCTGGGCCACCTTCGACGTCCTCACCGACGCGATCCGCGCGGCCGCCGCCCGCGTCGCTGTCGACGTACCGCCCGCGGGAGACCAGCCCGCCCGCCTGCTGCGCTGGGGCACTCAGCTCGACGTACAGCCGATCGGCGCCTTCGGCCACGGCGAGGAGATCACCGAACAGGCCGTCGCCTCCTACGTCGCCAAGTACGCCACCAAAGCCGCCGAGACCACCGGCACCGTCGACCGCCGCATCGGCAACAAAGAGGCTCTGGTCCTGCTCGACGTACCCGACCACCCCGCCCGGCTCATCGCCGCATGCCTCGACCTGCACGCCCTCTACCCGGACCGCAAGCTCCGCGACTGGGCTCACATGCTCGGCTTCCGGGGCCACTTCTCGACCAAGTCCCGCCGCTACTCCACCACCCTCGGCGCCCTCCGCCAGACCCGCGCCGACTACCGCGCCGCCCAGCAACGCCAAGCCCTCGGCCTGCCCGACCCCGACGACACGGAGGCAACCACGCTCACCCTCGCCCACTGGACCTACGCCGGCCACGGCCACACCCCCGGCGAATCCTGGCTTGCCGCGAACTTCCGCCGGGAGATCCAGCTCAACCGCGAGAGCGCCCGCGAGGAACTACCCGCCCTGTTCGACCTGGAAGGAGTCGCCGCGTGACCACCGCTGCCCCCGAGTTGCTGACCGTGCCCGAGGTCATGGCGAGTCTCAAGGTCGGCCGGACCAAGGTCTACGACCTGATCCGTACTCACCGCCTGGTCTCGATCAAAGTCGACGGCTGCCGTCGCATCCCGGCTGACTCGGTCGGGGACTTCATCCGCGGGCAGATTGAGAGGGGCGTCTGATGGCCAAGAGGCGCCCCAACGGCGGCGGCACGATCTCAAAGCGGGCGGACGGCCGGTACATGGGCCGCGCGTACGTCACCGACACGGACGGCAACCGGGTCCGCAAGACCGTGTACGGCACCACGTGGGACGAAGCCAACGAGAAGCTCGGCAAGCTCCAAGACCAAGAGCGCAACGGCGTCCCGGTGCCTTCCCGTTCCTGGTCGCTCGGGGAGTGGCTGGCCTACTGGCTGGAGCACATCGTTGAGCCGGACTCCGAGCACAACACGTACGTCAAGTACGAGTCCAAGGTCCGGCTGTACCTGATGCCGCACCTCGGTAAGAAGTCGCTGGTCAAGCTGACTCCTGCCCAGGTCCGCGCCTTCATGGCCACGTTGAAGCGCGACAAGGTGCCGGCGCCCACGCGGTTCGAGGTGCTCCGTGTGCTCCGGAACGCCCTCAACCGGGCCATCCGCGAAGAGCTGCTGACGCGCAACGTCGCTCTCCTGGTTGACATGCCCAAGGTCAGCAAGGACAAGGGCACGGCGTGGAACGCCCGTGAGGCGGTCACGTTCCTCCGTGCGGCTCGTGCGCACCGCCTCTACGCGGCCTGTGTGCTCGTCCTGGTGCTCGGTCTCCGCCGTAGTGAGGTGCTGGGTCTGCGGTGGCGGGACGTCGATTTCGAGGGGCGGCAGTTCACGCCGGTCAAGCAGGTGCAGCGTGAGAAGGGCGTCGGTCTGGTCCTCAAGGATCTCAAGACCGAGTCGTCACAGGCGGTGCTCCCCATGCCGGAGTTCTGCGCCCGCGCCCTGGAAGAGCGGCGAGAGCTGCAAGAGCTGGAACGGAAGATCGCCGGTGAGCACTGGGCTCAGGAGCCGGATCAAGACCTGATCTTCTCGTCCGAGCATGGCGGCATGCTCGATCCGGTGGGCTTCTCGCGGACCTTCGGGCGGCTCGTGAAGCGCGCCGGCGTCCGTCGCATCACGGTCCGGCTCGCTCGGCACACCTGCGGGACGCTGCTCGCGTTCCTGAAGGTGCACCCCAAGGTCGCTCAGGCGATCCTCCGGCACAGCCAGATCAGCATGACCATGGACGTCTACACGCACGTGGTCGGCGACAGTGAGCGGGAGGCCGTCGGGATGCTCGCGGAGCTGCTGGAAGATCCGCTCATCGGCTGATCGCCGCTGTTGGTGTCAACCGATGGTGTCAAAAGACCCCCGGACCGATGATCCGGGGGTCTTTTCGCTGGTGGGGCTAACAGGATTTGAACCTGTGGCCTCATCCTTATCAGGGATGCGCTCTAACCAACTGAGCTATAGCCCCGCCGCGCTCTGCGGTGTGTGTCCCGCACGCTGACTCCTGAAGATTAGCGCACGACCGGGGCAGTCCCAAAATCGGTTGTCGGGGGATCGTCAGCAGAGGTTTGAACTCCGGTTACTCGTCCTCGGCCAAGGTCAGCTCGATGCCGCCGACGAAGCCGGCGGACAGGTTGTAGATGAACGCGCCGAGGGTCGCCAGCGCCGTCGCGAGGACGACGTCGATGACCGCGATGATCGCCGTGAACATCAGGACGTGCGGGAGGGACAGGAACGACTGGAGGTCGAAGCCGTTCGACTCGTTCGAGCCCGTGGCCTCCGAGATCGTGCCGCCGACCGTCGAGAACACGCCCATCGCGTCCAGGACCATCCACAGCACCGCCGACGCCACGATCGAGCAGATCCCCAGCGCGATGGAGAGCAGGAAGCTGACCTTCATCACCGACCACGGATCGGCCTTGGCGACCCGCAGCCGGGCCTTGCGGGTGCGTGGCGCGGTGCGTGCCCCGGCGCCGGTGCGCGGCCGTCGTACCGCCCCCGCAGGCGTCCCCGCGGGGGCCTGCGGGGTCTGCGTCGCCGGGTAGGCCTGCGGCGGGTGGTAGGGCCCGGCGGGCTGCTCCGAGTGCCGTTCCCCGGGCAGCGGGGAGGCGTTCGGCTGCTGCGCGGACGCCGGCTGAGCGCCCGCCGCGGCCTGGCCTCGGGTGTCGGTCACGGTTCCCCCCTGGGTTCCCTGCTCATCCGGCGCGGACGCCTTGACCGCCTTCAGCTGCGTGGTGTGCGTGTCCATCGGCTGCGCACCGCCCCCGGCGGCCCCGCCGGACGCGGCGGAGCCACGGCCGCCGCCGTCCGCGTCCGTACCCGTGGAGGTACCGGCCGATCCGGCGCCCGTGGCTCCGCTCACGATGACTCTCTCCTCGTGCTACTCGGCCGAGGGCGCCTCACCCTCGTCCGTACCGCTGGTCTCGACACCCTCGGCGATCTCGGCGGTCTCGTCCACGGTGTCCTCACCGTCGACTTCCTCCGCCTCGCTGCCGGCCTCGGCGTTACGTGCGATGCCGACCACGGCATCGCGCTTGCCCAGGTTGATCAGTTGGACGCCCATGGTGTCACGGCCCGTCTCCCTGACCCCGCTGACTCGCGTACGAATCACACCGCCGGACAGGGAGATGGCGAGGATCTCGTCGTTCTCCTCGACGACCAACGCGCCGACGAGCGAACCGCGGTCCTCCACGATCTTGGCGGCCTTGATGCCGAGGCCGCCGCGCCCCTGGACGCGGTACTCGTCGACACGGGTCCGCTTCGCGTACCCCCCGTCGGTGGCAGTGAACACGAACGTACCGGGTCGAACAACATTCATCGACAGAAGTTCATCGCTCTCGCGGAAACTCATGCCCTTGACACCCGAGGTGGCACGGCCCATGGGGCGCAGAGTGTCGTCGGAGGCGGTGAACCTGATCGACTGTGCCTTCTTGCTGATCAGAAGCAGATCGTCGTCCGCCGAGACCAGTTCGGCTCCGATCAGTTCGTCGTCGGAACCGTCCTCGCGCTCCCGCAGGTTGATCGCGATGACACCGCCGGAACGGGGCGAATCGTAATCCTTCAGAGGCGTCTTCTTGACCAGACCGGCCTTGGTGGCGAGCACCAGGTAGGGCGCCGCGTCGTAGTCGCGGATGGCGAGGATCTCGGCGATCGCCTCGTCCGGCTGGAAGGCCAGCAGGTTCGCCACGTGCTGACCACGCGCGTCACGTCCGGCGTCCGGCAGCTCGTACGCCTTGGCCCGGTACACCCGGCCCTTGTTGGTGAAGAACAGCAGCCAGTGGTGCGTGGTCGAGACGAAGAAGTGGTCGACGATGTCGTCTTCCTTCAGCTTCGTACCGCGCACGCCCTTGCCGCCGCGCTTCTGCGCCCGGTAGTCGACGGTCTTGGTCCGCTTGACGTACCCGCCGCGCGAGACCGTGACGACGATGTCCTCCTCGGCGATCAGGTCCTCGATGGACATGTCACCGTCGTAGGGGACCAGCATGGTCTTGCGGTCGTCGCCGAACTTCTCGACGATCGCCGCGAGCTCGGCGCTGACGATGCCGCGCTGGCGCTCCGGCGAGGCCAGGATCGCGTTGTACTCGGTGATCTTCGCCTGGAGCTCGTCGTGCTCCTGGATGATCTTCTGGCGCTCCAGGGCGGCCAGCCGGCGCAGCTGCATCTCCAGGATGGCGTTGGCCTGGATCTCGTCGATCTCCAGGAGCCCCATCAGGCCCGTACGCGCGATCTCGACCGTGTCGCTGGCCCGGATCAGCGCGATGACCTCGTCGATCGCGTCCAGCGCCTTCAGCAGACCGCGCAGGATGTGCGCCCGCTCCTCGGCCTTGCGCAGCCGGAAGCGCGTACGGCGGACGATGACCTCGATCTGGTGCGTCACCCAGTGCCGGATGAACGCGTCCAGGGAGAGCGTGCGCGGCACACCGTCGACCAGCGCCAGCATGTTGGCGCCGAAGTTCGACTGAAGGTCGGTGTGCTTGTACAGGTTGTTCAGGACGACCTTGGCGACCGCGTCCCGCTTCAGCACGATGACCAGCCGCTGGCCGGTGCGCGAGGAGGTCTCGTCGCGGACGTCGGCGATACCGCCGACCTTGCCGTCCTTCACCAGGTCGGCGATCTTCTGCGCGAGGTTGTCGGGGTTGGTCTGGTACGGCAGCTCCGTGACCACCAGGCACTGGCGGTTCTGGATCTCCTCCACCTCGACGACCGCGCGCATCGTGATCGAGCCGCGACCCGTGCGGTACGCCTCCTCGATGCCCTTGCGGCCGACGACCAGCGCGCCGGTCGGGAAGTCGGGGCCCTTGATCCGCTCGATCAGCGCGTCCAGGAGCTCCTCGTGCGAGGCCTCCGGGTTCTCCAGGTACCACTGGGCACCGGCCGCGACCTCGCGCAGGTTGTGCGGCGGGATGTTGGTCGCCATGCCGACCGCGATCCCGGCGGAGCCGTTGATCAGCAGGTTCGGGAAGCGGGCCGGCAGGACGGTCGGCTCCTGGGAGCGGCCGTCGTAGTTGTCCGTGAAGTCGACGGTCTCCTCGTCGATGTCACGGACCATCTCCATCGACAGCGGCGCCAGCTTGCACTCGGTGTACCGCATGGCGGCCGCCGGGTCGTTGCCCGGGGAGCCGAAGTTGCCGTTGGAGTCCACCAGCGGCATCCGCATCGACCACGGCTGGGCGAGGCGCACCAGGGCGTCGTAGATCGAGGAGTCGCCGTGCGGGTGGTAGTTGCCCATGACGTCGCCGACGACACGGGCGCACTTGTAGAAGCCGCGCTCGGGGCGGTAGCCGCCGTCGTACATCGCGTACAGGACGCGGCGGTGCACGGGCTTGAGGCCGTCGCGGACGTCGGGCAGCGCACGGGACACGATGACGGACATCGCGTAGTCCAGGTACGAGCGCTGCATCTCCGTCTCGAGCCCGACGGGCTCGACACGCATCGCGACCTCGCCGCCCTCTTCAGGGGTGACGGGAGTGTTCTCGTCGGTCATGGCCGGTGAAGATCCTTCCTGGTGCGGTCAGCTGAGACCGACTCAGATGTCGAGGAAGCGGACGTCCTTGGCGTTGCGCTGGATGAACGCGCGGCGGGCCTCGACGTCCTCGCCCATCAGGACCGAGAACAGGTCGTCGGCCTGGGCGGCGTCGTCGAGGGTGACCTGGCCGAGGACCCGGTGCTCCTGGTCCATCGTGGTGATGCGCAGCTCCTCGGCGTTCATCTCTCCGAGACCCTTGAAGCGCTGGATCGAGTCCTCGCGGACGCGCTTGCCGCGCTGCCGCCCCATCTCGATGAGCGCGTCGCGCTCACGGTCCGAGTACGCGTACTCGGAGTCGTCCCGACCCCACTTGATCTTGTAGAGCGGCGGGCGGGAGAGGTACACGTGCCCGGCCTCGACCAGCGGCCGCATGAAGCGGAACAGGAAGGTCAGCAGCAGGGTGGAGATGTGCTGGCCGTCGACGTCGGCGTCCGCCATCAGAATGATCTTGTGATAGCGGAGCTTCGAGATGTCGAAGTCCTCGTGCACACCCGTGCCGAACGCGGAGATCAGCGCCTGGATCTCCTGGTTCTGCAGGATCTTGTCGATCCGCGCCTTCTCGACGTTGAGGATCTTGCCCCGGATCGGGAGGATCGCCTGGTACTGCGGGTTGCGGCCGGACTTGGCCGAACCGCCGGCGGAATCACCCTCGACGATGAAGATCTCGCACTTGGTGGGGTCGTTCGACTGGCAGTCGGAGAGCTTGCCCGGCAGCGACGCGCTCTCCAGGAGGCCCTTGCGCCTGGTGAGATCCCGGGCCTTGCGGGCCGCCACGCGCGCGGTGGCCGCCTGGATGCCCTTGCGGATGATGTCCGCCGCCTCGACCGGGTTGCGGTCCAGCCAGTCGTTCAGGTGCTCGTAGACCGCCTTCTGCACGAAGGTCTTGGCCTCCGTGTTGCCCAGCTTGGTCTTCGTCTGCCCCTCGAACTGCGGCTCGCTCAGCTTGACCGAGATGATCGCGGTCAGACCCTCGCGGATGTCGTCACCGGTGAGGTTGTCGTCCTTCTCACGCAGCAGCTTCTTGTCGCGCGCGTACTTGTTGATCAGCGAGGTAAGCGCCGCACGGAAGCCCTCCTCGTGGGTGCCGCCCTCATGCGTGTGGATGATGTTGGCGAACGAGTACACACCCTCGCTGTAGCCGCTGTTCCACTGCATGGCGACCTCGAGGGACAGGCTCTTGTCCTTGTCCTCGGCCTCCAGGTCGATCACCGTCGGGTGCACCACGTCGCCCTTGCGGGAGTTGAGGTACTTCACGAAGTCGACGATGCCGCCCTCGTAGTGGTACGTGACGGTCTTGTCCTCGGCCTTCTCGTCCGCGCCCGCCTCGTCGGCGCCGGCGACGGCCTTCGCCGACTCGCGCTCGTCGGTGAGCCGGATCGTCAGGCCCTTGTTGAGGAAGGCCATCTCCTGGAAGCGCCGCGAAAGCGTCTCGAAGGAGTACTCGGTGGTCTCGAAGATGTCCGGGTCCGCCCAGAACGTGACCGAGGTGCCGGTCTCGCCCGTCTCCTCGTGCTGCGCCAGCGGAGCCGTCGGGACGCCCAGCTTGTAGTCCTGCGTCCAGCGGTGACCGTCGGTCCTGATCTCGACCGACACCTTGGACGACAGGGCGTTCACGACGGAGACACCCACACCGTGCAGACCGCCGGAGACGGCGTAACCGCCACCGCCGAACTTGCCGCCCGCGTGCAGCACGGTCAGCACGACCTCGACGGCCGGCTTGCCCTCGGACGCCACGATGCCGACGGGGATGCCGCGGCCGTTGTCGACGACACGCACGCCGCCGTCGGCCAGGATCGTCACGTCGATGGTGTCCGCATGGCCCGCCAGAGCCTCGTCGACGGAGTTGTCCACCACCTCGTACACGAGGTGGTGGAGACCGCGTTCACCGGTGGAGCCGATGTACATACCGGGTCGCTTGCGGACCGCGTCCAGCCCTTCGAGCACGGTGATGGCACTGGCGTCATAGGAGGCGGTGACCTCACCGTTCGCGCCGGCGTCGGTGGACGGGATGTTCTCGTTGGGGTTGCCGGAATCGGCCACGAAGCGCCCTTTCTGGCACAGCACGAGCCGGGCTCGTCGGCGGGTTGCCGGAGCGGCTGCGGCGTGTTGCGTTGGTAAGCCTTGATCAGCGTTGCTCAGCTTTTCCCGGACGGTCCCCACGTTCGGGGCGGGATTGCCTCCCAGTCTACCGGTAGCGCCGACAGTGATGGGGGGTTGCCGGTACCTGAGTCCGCATGTGCCGCCCTGAACCCGCCTCTGCCGACTCCCGATATGCGGATGGGGGCTCCAAGAGGCTCACAGAGGCACTCAGCGCTTCCGGCTGTCAACCCTTGGCTACTCCGGGGTCAGGTCGCGATTCGCAACCGCGTGCGGTTGTACGACGATCAGCCGAGGCGGCCGCACGAAGGCTCCACACTCGGCTGATGACGTGACGCAAGTCACCCGTAGGTATCGCCGGGACCGGTGCTCCCGGGGGCGCGCAGCGGGCCGTAGCGCCGGGGCGGACCGCCGGGATTGAGCACCTTGATCATCCGTACGGTGCCGTGCCCCAGGTCCTCGTTCAGGCGTGCGACCAGCGCGGGAGAGAGATGGCGCAGCTGGGTCGCCCAGGCCGTGGAATCGCACTGGACGACCAGCACCCGCTCGTCCTCGTCGTACCGCTGCGGCACACAGTGCTTGGCGAGATCCTCGCCCACGATCTGCGGCCAGCGGCCCATCACCCCACCCACCGCGGCCGGCGTCTCCCAGCCGCGCTCGGTGATCAACCGGTTGATCGCCGAACCCAGCGCCATGGGATCGCGGCCGTCGGCGCGCGCGCCGGAACGCAGACCACCGCGCCGCGCCTGCTTCCGCTGCTGCGCCGCGTCACCACGCGCGCGTGCCGCCTCCTTCGCCGCCCTGAGCGCCACACGCGCCAGGTCGACACCGGAAGGCTCCTTCTTCGGATTCTTCGGAGCGGATCCGTCGGCGCTCATGCGCGCTCCACCACCCCGTCCGCCACCGCGTACCGCACACCCGTCAGGAGATGCGGCACATCGTCGTCCACAGCAGCGGTGACCAGCACCTGCTCCCCGGGCGCGACCAGCTCCGCCAGCCGCTCCCGGCGCCGCGCGTCCAGCTCGGCGAACACGTCGTCGAGCACCAGCACCGGCTCATTGCCCTCGGCACGCAGCAGGTCGTACGACGCCAGGCGCAGCGCCAGCGCGTACGACCAGGACTCACCGTGCGAGGCATAGCCCTTGGCCGGCAGCTGCCCCAGTTTGAGGACCAGGTCGTCGCGGTGCGGACCGACCAGCGTGACACCCCGCTCGATCTCCTGCTTGCGGGCGTCCGCCAGCGCCGCCATCACCTGGGCGTACAGATCCTCACGGGTGTGCGCCTCACCGGGCGCCGACGGCCTGTACTCCAGCGCGACCGGTCCACCACCCGGCGCCAGCTGCTCATACGCCTTGTCGGCGAGCGGCTGGAGCGCGGCGATCAGGTCGAGCCGCTGGGCGAGCAGCTCGGCACCGGCCCGCGCGAGGTGCTGGTCCCACACGTCCAGCGTGGACAGATCCATGGAACGGCCACCGTGCCGCCGGGCCAGGGCCGCGCTCTTCAACAGCGTGTTCCGCTGCTTGAGGACACGCTCGTAGTCGGACCGCACACCGGCCATCCGCGGCGACCGCGCCGTGATCAACTCGTCCAGGAAGCGCCGCCGCTCACCCGGGTCACCCTTCACCAGCGCGAGATCCTCCGGCGCGAACAGCACCGTCCGTACGATCCCCAGCACATCCCGCGGCCTGACCTGCGAGGACCTGTTGATCCGGGCACGGTTGGCCCGGCCCGGGTTGAGCTCCAGCTCGACCAGCTGCTGCCGGTCGCCCTGCCGGACCTGCGCCCGGATGACCGCCCGCTCGGCGCCCATCCGGACCAGGGGAGCGTCCGAGGCGACCCGATGGCTGCCGAGGGTGGCGAGATAGCCGACGGCCTCGACGAGGTTGGTCTTGCCCTGGCCGTTGGGGCCCACGAAGGCGGTGACGCCCGGGTCGAGCGGGACCTCGACCCGGGCATAGGAACGGAAGTCGGCCAGCGACAGATGCGTGACGTGCATAGGTGTTTCGCCGACCTCCCCGTGACCTGGTACTTCGTCTCTACTTCGCCTCTACGGCGTGGCCGCCGAACTGGTTGCGCAGCGCGGCGATCATCTTCATCTGCGGCGAGTCCTCCTGCCGCGAGGCGAACCGCGCGAACAGCGAGGCGGTGATCGCGGGCAGCGGCACCGCGTTGTCTATCGCGGCCTCCACCGTCCACCGGCCCTCGCCGGAGTCCTGTGCATAACCCTTCAGCTGGTCCAGGTGCTCGTCCCCGTCGAGGGCGTTCACCGCGAGGTCGAGCAGCCAGGAACGGATGACCGTGCCCTCCTGCCAGGAGCGGAAGACCTCGCGCACATCCGTGACGGATTCGACCTTCTCCAGGAGCTCCCAGCCCTCAGCGTAGGCCTGCATCATCGCGTACTCGATGCCGTTGTGGACCATCTTCGCGAAGTGACCCGCGCCGACCCGGCCGGCGTGCACCGCACCGAAGTCGCCCTCGGGCTTGAGCGCCTCGAAGACCGGCCGCACCTTCTCGACGTGCTCGGCGTCGCCGCCGTACATCAGCGCGTAGCCGTTCTCCAGGCCCCAGACACCGCCGGAGACCCCGCAGTCGACGAAGCCGATGCCCTTGGCGGCCAGCTCCTCGGCGTGCCTCTCGTCGTCCGTCCAGCGGGAGTTGCCACCGTCGACGACCACGTCACCGGGCTCAAGCAGGTCGGCCAGCTCGTCGATCGTGGACTGGGTCGGCGCCCCGGCCGGGACCATCACCCACACCACACGGGGCCCGCTGAGCTTGCCCACAAGCTCTTCCAGGGTGTGGACGTCGGCGAGGTCCGGGTTGCGGTCGTATCCGACGACGGTGTGGCCCGCGCGGCGGATCCGCTCGCGCATGTTGCCGCCCATCTTGCCGAGGCCGACGAGACCGAGCTCCATCAGTTGGTTCCTTAGGTTGCGGTGTGGCAGGAGAGGCACTTTCGTGCCGCGCCCGAGCCTAATCGCCACCCTTTGTGCACAGTTGTGGGCTCAGCCGCTCACCTGGGGAAACCCACCCGAGCACAGCGCCGGCCACCCACAGGAAGGCGGCGGCACTGTGCACAGCTGTGGACAACGTCAGCCGCTCAGCCGCACCGGCATGATCAGGTACTTGTACGCCTCGTCCGCCTCCGCGTCGAGCGCCGGCTTCCCGCTCAGCAGCGCCGGCTTCGTGGACGTCGTGAACGACAGCTGGGCCACCGGCGAGTCGATCGCGCTCAGACCGTCCAGCAGGAAGGTCGGGTTGAAGGCGATCGAGACGTCGTCGCCCTCCAGCTGCGCGTCCACCCTTTCCACAGCCTGTGCGTCGTCGCTGGAACCGGCCTCCAGGATCAGCACGCCCTGCTCGAAGCTGAGCCGCACCGGGGTGTTCCGCTCGGCCACCAGGGCGACACGCTTGACGGCCTCCACGAAGGGGGCGGTCTCGATCACGGCCACGGAGTTGAACTCGGTCGGGAACAGCGAGCGGTACTTCGGCAGGTCGCCTTCGAGCAGCCGCGTGGTGGTGCGTCGGCCGGCGCCCTCGAAACCGATGAGTCCCTCGCCGGCGCCCGAGCCGGACAGCGCCAGGATCACGCTGTCGCCGCTCGTGAGGGCCTTGGCGGTGTCCAGGAGCGTCTTGGCGGGCACCAGGGCCACCGCGGACGCCTCGGGGTTCTCCGGCTTCCACAGGAACTCACGGACCGCGAAGCGGTAGCGGTCGGTGGAGGCCAGGGTGACCGTGTCGCCCTCGATCTCGATCCGCACACCGGTCAGCACCGGCAGCGTGTCGTCACGCCCGGCCGCGATGGCCACCTGGGAGACGGCGGAGGCGAAGACCTCGCCGGGGACGGTGCCCGTCGCGTTCGGCATCTGCGGCAGCGAGGGGTACTCCTCCACCGGCAGGGTGTGCAGCGTGAACCGGGACGATCCACAGACCACCGTGGCCCGTACACCGTCTGTGGAAATCTCCACCGGCCGGTTGGGCAGGGCACGGCAGATGTCGGCGAGCAGCCGGCCCGAGACCAGGACCGTGCCGTCCTCCTCGACCTCGGTCTCGACGCTGACCCGCGCGGAGACCTCGTAGTCGAAGCTGGACAGGCTCAGCTGGCCGTCCTCGGCCTTCAGCAGCAGGCCCGCGAGGACCGGCGCCGGCGGACGGGCCGGGAGGCTGCGTGCCGCCCAGGCCACTGCCTCCGCGAGTACGTCGCGTTCCACCCGGATCTTCACCGTAAGCCCGCCTCCTGCTGTTGCCGGGGCTTCTCGCCCTGCTGCGTCTTCGTCGTCTGACTCGGTGTCGTGAGCCCCGGGGAGGGGAAGAACACCGGGGACCAGTCTGACGCACCGCACTGACAGCTGGTGCCCGTCGAGGTCAAGTCGTGACGAGGCGCGGTCAGAGGCCGAAGAGCGAGTTGTGCACAGGGCCCTCTTCGAAACGGATTCCCAGCTCTCTCTAGTTGGGAGTAGTAGTAGGGGCTGTGGATACCGTGGATAACCCCGTTTTCCCAGCTCAGAGGCCAGATTTTGTCCACTGCCCCTGTGGGTTAAGCCGGTGGACAACCAGGTGTCTCTGTGGAGAACAGAAAGTTCTGCACACACCGTGCACAGCCTGAGGCGACTTCTCCCCAGCGCCGTCCCCAGCTTTACTCACCTTTCCCACAGGCCAACCCGGCAGCTTCGTGTGACGCCTTTCACTCGACACGGTGAGCAGGCGCGTCACGTTGCCGAACAGTGGACAGCCGTGTGGAGAAGCTGGGGATCGCTGGGGACAACCACCCCTCAGCCTGTGAGGTACCGGTGGACAACTTCATGCACAGGCTGTGGATGCTTTCCTCGTCCACAGGCTGTGGAGATCCGTCGTCCACGATTCCACAGCCCCTTGAGCTGGCCCGATGCTTTTTCACTCGCTGGCCTGTGGACGACGTTCGGGACAACTTCGCAGTCCCCAGGGTGTGGACGCAAGAAAGTCGGCAAATCTGTGGAGGACGCCCGTAACCCGGGCCGGTAATCGAACAGCAGGGGGCGCGTCTTCGCGGCGCCGCTCGGTGGACGCGCCCCGTCAGGGGCCCGGGAAACTGCGCGAGCAACCACGGACGGACCCGCGACGACCTCTTGCCGAACCACCCCAGGACGCAACCCGAACCACCCCAGGACGCGACAAGGCGCCCCCGGGATCTCTCCCGAGGGCGCCCTGAAGGCCGTGGAACTAGCCGTTCTTGATGCGGTTGGTCAGCTCCGTCACCTGGTTGTAGATGGACCGCCGTTCCGCCATCAACGCCCGGATCTTCCGGTCGGCGTGCATCACGGTCGTGTGGTCCCGGTTGCCGAACTGCGCCCCGATCTTGGGCAGGGACAGGTCCGTGAGCTCCCGGCACAGGTACATGGCGATCTGCCGCGCGGTGACCAGCTGCCGGCCGCGTGAGCTGCCGCAGAGGTCGTCGACCGTGAGGCCGAAGTAGTCGGCGGTCGCCGCCATGATCGCCGTCGCGCTGATCTCGGGCGTGGAGTCCTGGCCCCCGGGGATCAGGTCCTTCAGGACGATCTCGGTCAGGCCCAGATCGACCGGCTGCCGGTTGAGCGACGCGAACGCCGTCACGCGGATCAGCGCGCCCTCCAGCTCTCGGATGTTGCGCGAGATGCGGGAGGCGATGAACTCCAGTACCTCCGGCGGCGCGTTGAGCTGTTCCTGTACCGCCTTCTTGCGGAGGATCGCGATGCGCGTCTCCAGTTCCGGCGGCTGGACGTCGGTGATCAGACCCCACTCGAAACGGTTCCGCAGCCGGTCCTCAAGGGTGACCAGCTGCTTGGGCGGCCGGTCGCTGGAGAGCACGATCTGCTTGTTCGCGTTGTGGAGCGTGTTGAAGGTGTGGAAGAACTCCTCCTGCGTCGACTCCTTGTCCGCGAGGAACTGGATGTCGTCGACGAGCAGGATGTCCATCTCGCGGTAGCGCTTGCGGAAGCTGTCGCCCTTGCCGTCGCGGATCGAGTTGATGAACTCGTTGGTGAACTCCTCCGAGCTCACGTAGCGCACCCGGGTGCCCGGGTAGAGGCTCCGTGCGTAGTGCCCGATCGCATGCAGCAGGTGCGTCTTGCCGAGCCCCGACTCCCCGTAGATGAAGAGGGGGTTGTAGGCCTTCGCGGGCGCCTCGGCGACGGCGACCGCGGCCGCGTGCGCGAAGCGGTTGGACGCGCCGATGACGAAGGTGTCGAAGAGGTACTTGGGGTTGAGGCGGGCGGTCGGTTCGCCGGGGCCCGACGCCGGTGCGGGCTTGGCGCCCAGCGGTCCGGGTGCGCCGGTGACGGCCGGTAGGTCCGGGCGTCCCGGACCGCCCCGGCGGCCCTGGCCCGGTCCGCCCGGGGGTTCGGACCGGTCGCGGCGGCCGGTGTCCCGCTGGTCGTAGTCGCCACGGTCGTAGTCGGACCGTGCGTATTCGGGACGGTCGTAGTCGGGGCGCTGCGGTTCGTACTCCGGGCGCTGCTGCTCGTACGGCGGCCGGTCCATGGGCTGCTGGGGCCGGTACTCCTGGGAGTAGGAGTCGCCGTAGCCGTCCGAGCGGTAGGTGTCCTGCGACGGTGAGGCGTAGGGGTCGCGTTCGGGGAAGCCGAGGCGGGGCTGCTGCCAGCTGTATTCGTCCTGCCCCGGGCGGGGCCAGGCGCCGGGTTCGGGGCGCTGGTACTCGGAGGGGTAGGCCGGCCGGGCGGTGGGAAGCTGATCGGCGCGCGGGGGCGGCAGCTGGTCGCGGCCGCCCTGCTCGGGCGGGTGGTCGGCGCGATGCCGGCCGTATCCGCCGCCGTCGTACTGCGGCGAGGGGAGCTCGGGCTCTTCGTAGCGCTGTGGCTGCTCGGGGGGTGCCGGCGGGGTCGGGGGTTCGCCCGCGGACTCGTCCACGGTGATCGCGATCCGGATCGGGCGCCCGCACTCGCGGCTCAGCGTCTCGCTGACGATGGGCGCGAGACGGCCCTCCAGCACGTTCTTCGCGAATTCGTTCGGTACCGCGAGCAGCGCGGTGTCCGCGACCAGGGCGAGCGGCTGGCAGCGCCGGATCCAGTGTTCGTCCTTGCCCTCCACACCCTGACCGCGGCCCTCACCGAGAAGCTGCTCCAGTACTCGTGGCCACACTGCGGCAAGATCGGCAGGTACGTCAGCCACAGGGCACGCTCTCTCACAGGTCCCACGAACGTGTGGTTCGAGGACGGGTTGGGATGAATATCGGGTCGGGCGGGGATAAAGGAACGAATCGGAGTTCCGCCACGGTAGTCAGCGTGGCGGGTGCGGTTCAAGTTGTTGTCCCCAGCCTGTGGATAGTGTCTCTCCGTCACTGCTGGTTTGACCGAATGGCGTAGCCCCGCGTACCGTAACCAGGTCGAGTTGTCGATGGCTGCTGCCGCCTGCCTCCGATGGGCACAGATCGCTGAAGGTGATCGGGAAGCGGTGCACTCGGGCGTGATGCGAGCTACTCGTGGGCGCACGGTGACAGCCAGGACGGCACCCGCCACACCGATTTGATTTCTGGAGCCCCCGAGTGAGCAAGCGCACCTTCCAGCCGAACAACCGTCGTCGCGCCAAGACCCACGGCTTCCGCCTGCGGATGCGTACCCGTGCCGGCCGCGCGATTCTGGCGAACCGCCGCAGCAAGGGTCGCGCCAGCCTGTCCGCCTGATTCTGATCAGGTCATGACGTCGTGCTGCCTACCGAGCATCGGCTGAGGCGGCGCGAGGACTTCGCGACCGCGGTACGACGAGGTCGCCGGGCCGGCCGCCCGTCCCTCGTCGTCCACCTTCGTAGCGGTGCCACGGACCCGCACGCGCCTGGGGAGAGCGCTCCCTCGACGCGTGCGGGTTTCGTCGTGAGCAAAGCAGTGGGTGGCGCGGTCGTGCGCAACAAAGTCAAGCGCAGACTGCGTCACCTGATGCGTGACCGAGTCGTCCTGTTCCCCCCCGGTAGCCTGGTAGTCGTACGAGCGCTGCCCGGAGCAGGCGACGCCGACCATGAACAGCTGGCCCGAGACCTGGACGCCGCCATCGAGCGGCTACTGGGAGGGGGCGCGCGATGAAGTACCCGCTGCTGGCTCTGATCAAGCTGTACCAGTGGACGATCAGTCCGTTGCTGGGGCCGGTGTGCAAGTACTACCCGTCGTGCTCCCACTACGGCTACGCAGCTATTGACCGGCACGGTGCGATCAAGGGGACGGCACTCACTGCCTGGCGCATCCTGCGGTGCAATCCGTGGTCGCTCGGCGGTGTGGATCATGTTCCTCCGCGTAAGCGACCGCGGTGGCACGAAATGCTGCGTGACGCCTGGCGTGCACGCAAGGGCGGGCCCTCCGCCGCCGAACCGGCCACCGAGGAGAAGCTTGCTCCCGAGCTTCCTTCGAGCCCGGCCGCAGAGACTTCGTCCCATGCCCAAGGAGCATGATTAGTGGACACGATTGCCAGCCTCTTCAGCTTCATCACGACACCCGTTTCATGGGTCATCGTCCAGTTCCACTCGGTGTACGGGAAGATCTTCGGTCCCGACACAGGGTGGGCCTGGGGCTTGTCCATCGTGTCTCTGGTGATCCTGATCCGCATCTGCCTGATCCCGCTCTTCGTGAAGCAGATCAAGGCGACCCGGGCCATGCAGACGCTGCAGCCCGAGATGAAGAAGATCCAGGAGCGCTACAAGAACGACAAGCAGCGTCAGTCCGAAGAGATGATGAAGCTGTACAAGGAGTCGGGTACCAACCCGCTCTCCTCGTGCCTTCCCATCCTCGCGCAGTCGCCGTTCTTCTTCGCCCTGTACCACGTGCTCAACGGCATCGCGACGGGCTCGACGATCGGCGTCATCAACGACTCGCTGCTCGCCAGCGCTCGTAAGGCGCACATCTTCGGTGCTCCGCTCGCCGCGAAGTTCACGGACGGGTCGTCGAAGGTGGAGGCGCTCGGCGCCTCCCTGACCGATGTCCGGGTCGTCACCGCGATCATGATCGTCCTGATGTCGGCGTCGCAGTTCTACACGCAGCGTCAGCTGATGACGAAGAACGTCGACACCACCGTGAAGACGCCGTTCATGCAGCAGCAGAAGATGCTGATGTATGTCTTCCCGGTCATGTTCGCCGTCTTCGGCATCAACTTCCCGGTCGGTGTCCTCGTCTACTGGCTGACCACCAACGTGTGGACCATGGGCCAGCAGATGTACGTCATCCGCAACAACCCGACCCCGGGTTCCAAGGCCCAGGCCGCTTACCTGGAGCGTCTGACCAAGCACGTCACGCACCACGGCAAGGCCCGTAAGCGCAGCGAGCGCACCATCATCAAGGCGATCGTCGCCAAGGGCCGGGACCGCAACGAGTTCGAGCGCAAGTTCATCAACGCGCTGACCAAGGCGGGCCTCGTGGCCCAGGCCGACGGCGCCGTGGTGAAGGGCGAGGCTCAGGCCACCGCGGTGACCGAGGACGGCGTCGCGACCACCGCTGCGGCCAAGCGCCAGCAGCCCAAGCGCCAGACCAAGTCCCAGCGTCAGTCCGGCACCGCGAAGGCGGCCGGTGAGCAGGCGGCTGCCGCCGAGAAGGAGGACTCCGCCGAGCCCACGACCTCGCTGGAGAAGTCCGACGAGCCGCAGGACGCCAAGCCTGCCGGCCAGCAGCAGCCCCCCAAGGGCGGTTCCAACGGCCGCAGCAGGGCCCAGTCCGGTCAGCGCAAGGGCGGTCCGCAGCGCCCCAAGTCCCCGTCCAAGAAGTAAGAAGGAGCCCATCCCGTGACGGAAGGCACCACCTCCGCTGCCGAGGGTGCAGACACCCTGACCCGCCTGGAGCAGGAGGGCGAGATCGCGGCGGACTACCTCGAGGGTCTGCTCGACATCGCCGACCTCGACGGCGACATCGACATGGATGTCGAGGCCGACCGCGCCTCCGTGTCGATCATCAGCGACGCGGGCGGCCGCGACCTGCAGAAGCTGGTCGGCCGTGACGGCGAGGTGCTGGAGGCGCTCCAGGAGCTGACCCGCCTGGCCGTGCACCGGGAGACCGGTGACCGCAGCCGGCTGATGCTCGACATCGGGGGCTACCGCGCCAAGAAGCGCGCCGAACTCTCCGAGCTGGGTGCCAAGGCCGCGGCCGAGGTGAAGAGCACCGGCGAGCCCGTGAAGCTCAAGCCGATGAGCCCGTTCGAGCGCAAGGTCGTGCACGACGCGGTCAAGTCCGCCGGACTGCGCAGCGAGTCGGAGGGCGAGGAGCCGCAGCGGTTCGTCGTCGTGCTGCCCGCCTGATCGGCCTCCCCGTTTCACCGGCCCCGTCTGTTGAGCAGGCGGGGCCGAACTTTGTCAGCCTGGTAGTTCTGGTGGCCGGTGCGTACAGCGCCGGCGCTGTACGGAAGGACGGTCCCCGTGACGGAGGCTGCGGAGCTCCCCCCGGCGCCTGAGCAGGCGCGGGAAGTGTTCGGCGAGCGCTACGCCGATGCGGTCCGCTATGCGGAGCTGCTCGCCGAGGCAGGCGTGCAGCGTGGTCTGATCGGCCCACGGGAGGTACCTCGCCTGTGGGAGCGGCACCTGCTGAACTGCGCGGTGCTCTCCGAGGCCGTCCCCGAAGGGGTGACGGTGTGCGATGTCGGCTCCGGTGCCGGCCTGCCGGGCATTCCGCTGGCGCTGGTCAGGGAAGACCTCAACATCACGCTGCTGGAGCCGCTGCTGCGGCGCACCAACTTCCTGACCGAGGTCGTCGAGCTGCTGGGCCTGGACCATGTGACCGTCGTGCGTGGTCGCGCCGAGGAGGTCATGGGCAAGCTGCCTCCGGTGCATGTGGTGACGGCGCGCGCCGTGGCCCCGCTGGACCGGCTGGCCACCTGGGGCATCCCGCTGCTGCGCCCCTACGGCGAGATGCTCGCCCTGAAGGGGGACACGGCGGAGGAAGAGCTGAAGGCTGCGGCCACCGCCCTCACCAAGCTCGGCGCGGTGTCCACGTCCATCCTCCACGTGGGTGAGGGCGTGGTGGATCCGCCGTCCACCGTCGTACGGGTGGAGGTCGGGGAGAGCCCGGGGGGTGTGCGCTTCGCGGCGAAGCGGGCGAAGGCGGCTCGTACGGGCCGGACGCGTAGGCGCCGCTGATCCGTCCTGACGACCAGACGTACTCCACACAAGCTGCCAAACCTACGCATGACGGAGTGTCGCGGCTTTTCGGTACTGCTCGCTGTGCATCGTGTTTCACGTGAAACGTCGCTCACTGTTGCACGGCATCATCGGCCGGGGCCGCGCTGCGGCCGAACCGCGCGACCGAAAACCCCTCGGTTCCCTCAGAGAAGGGTCCTCTGGTGACACTCCGTCCCTCCTGCGGGGCAGGGAGTTGTCCACAGAGGTGGATTTCTCCACAGAAGAACAGGCCTCACTGGTTCACGACCCCGAAGGCATGGGAGGCTCTGTTCATTGCGAGCCTGAAGTCGAGGAGAGTGAATCCTTGCGGTCCGACGCCAACATCGCGGGACCGATGACCGATCCGGTCCCCGGTCCCCGTACCGAGTCGATGGGGGCGGATGTTTCACGTGAAACACCGCCTCCTATGGACGACACTCCCATCGGTCGTGCTGCCCAACTTGCGGTGGAGGCTCTGGGCCGTGCCGGCGAAGGCCTGCCACGTCCGGAGCAGACCCGAGTCATGGTGGTCGCCAACCAGAAGGGCGGTGTGGGCAAGACGACGACGACCGTCAACCTTGCCGCATCGCTGGCACTCCACGGAGCCCGCGTCCTGGTGATCGATCTCGACCCACAGGGCAATGCCTCCACTGCGCTGGGGATCGATCATCACGCCGAGGTTCCGTCCATCTACGACGTGTTGGTCGAGAGCAAGCCGCTGGCCGAGGTCGTCCAGCCGGTGGTGGACGTCGAAGGCCTCTTCTGCGCCCCCGCCACGATCGATCTCGCCGGTGCGGAGATCGAGCTGGTGTCCCTGGTGGCACGGGAGAGCCGACTTCAGCGGGCGATCCAGGCGTATGAACAGCCGCTGGACTACATCCTCATCGACTGCCCGCCCTCGCTCGGCCTGTTGACGGTCAATGCGCTGGTCGCGGGCGCCGAGGTGCTCATCCCGATCCAGTGCGAGTACTACGCTCTGGAGGGCCTCGGCCAGCTGCTGCGCAATGTCGACCTGGTGCGGGGGCACCTCAACCCCACACTGCATGTGTCGACCATCCTGCTCACCATGTACGACGGCCGGACGCGTCTTGCTTCCCAGGTCGCGGACGAGGTGCGCAGTCACTTCGGTGACGAGGTGTTGCGGACGAGCATTCCCCGCTCGGTCCGCATCTCCGAGGCGCCGAGCTATGGGCAGACGGTACTGACCTACGATCCTGGATCGAGTGGTGCCCTCTCCTATCTTGAGGCGGCCCGAGAAATCGCGCTCAAGGGCCTCGGCGTCAGCTATGACCCGACGCAGGCCCACATTGGCGCACAGAGCAATCCGAGCATGGTGGAGGGGATCCAGTGAGCGAGCGACGGAGGGGGCTGGGGCGTGGTCTCGGTGCGCTGATCCCGGCTGCCCCGACAGAGAAGACCCCGGCCCAGACATCGGTGGGTGGTACGGGATCTTCGTCCCCCGCTGTGGTCCCGGTGCTGATGGCCGACCGTGGGGTCGCCGCCGCCAAGGTGACGACGCTGCCGGCTGTTTCACATGAAACCGAGGAGCCCTCGGTCTTCGGTGTGGCTCCGGAAGCGCCCCCTTCCCCGGTGGGCGCTCACTTCGCGGAGATCCCCCTCGACGACATCTCGCCGAACCCGCGCCAGCCGCGTGAGGTCTTCGACGAGGACGCACTGCAGGAGCTGGTCACCTCCATCCAGGAGGTGGGCCTCCTCCAGCCGGTCGTCGTACGCCAGCTGGGTCCCTCGCGCTATGAGCTCATCATGGGCGAGCGGCGCTGGCGGGCCTGCCGTGAGGCCGGCCTGGAGGCGATCCCGGCGATCGTCCGGGCGACGGACGACGAGAAGCTCCTCCTGGACGCGCTGCTGGAGAACCTCCACCGCGCCCAGCTGAACCCGCTGGAAGAGGCCGCCGCCTACGACCAGCTGCTGAAGGACTTCAACTGCACGCACGACCAACTGGCGGACCGCATCGGGCGGTCCCGTCCCCAGGTCTCCAACACACTGCGACTGCTGAAGCTCTCTCCGGCCGTCCAGCGCCGGGTCGCCGCCGGAGTCCTGTCGGCGGGGCACGCCCGGGCGCTGCTCTCCGTCGATGACTCGGAGGAGCAGGACCGGCTGGCCCACCGGATCGTGGCCGAGGGGCTGTCGGTGCGGGCTGTCGAGGAGATCGTGACCCTCATGGGCTCGCGGCCGCAGACGCCGGCCCGTGCCAAGGGGCCGCGTGCGGGCGCCCGGGTCTCCCCGGCGCTGACCGACCTCGCTACCCGGCTCTCGGACCGTTTCGAGACGCGGGTGAAGGTGGACCTGGGCCAGAAGAAGGGCAAGATCACCGTCGAGTTCGCTTCGATGGAAGACCTTGAGCGGATCCTCGGCTCGCTCGCACCGGGCGAGGGCCCGGTCCTGCACCAGGGGATCCACGACGGCGACTCCGCGGGTCCTGAGGAGTCCGAGGACTGACCGCGCGCGGGCGGTCTGCCCGGGGCCGTGGCGGGTGTCTCTCGCCAGTGACCGGGTGTTTCCCGCCCCGTCGGCGTCCTGTCGCTCCGAGAGCGGATCGTGTTCTGGTGTGTACCGGAACACGATCCGCTCTTTGCTTTCAGGCGCTATCGATGGAATCGCTGTGTGGATACGATGCGTTCGGGTACGGCGGATCCACCTGACAGCTGGCAGCACCTCTGAATGGGAGGCGGGAGCCATGCGATCGATGAGCCGCACCGGACTGGTGAGCGCGGGCCTGGGACTGGGCGCGACCGTCGGATTCGTCGGCAGTCTGCTCAGGGAACGCAGCGCTCTGACAGCCGCTCGCGACGCTGCGGGCGAAGGAAGCGAGGAACAGCCTTCATGGGGCGTCGGCTCGTACCGCTCACGCTGGACAACCTTCAGGACCTTCCCCAGCGCTGTCGCTCGTGTGTCTTCTGGGAACTGGACCCCGTCAGCGGCGAAGCAGCGGTAAGGGCGGGCACACCCGCGGTTGAGAAGGAGGCCTGGATCTCCGCCGTGCTGCTCGACTGGGGATCGTGCGGCCGGGTGGTGTATGTCGATGACGTACCGGTGGGCTTTGTGCTCTACGCTCCGCCTGCCTACGTCCCGCGCTCCACGGCATTTCCCACCAGCCCGGTCTCACCGGACGCCGTCCAGCTCATCACCGGGTACATCATGCCCGGCTATCAGGGACAGGGACTCGGCCGCGTGATGGTCCAGACGGTCGCCAAGGATCTGCTGCGCCGGGGCTTCAAAGCGATCGAGGCGTTCGGCGACGCCCGCTACCAGGAGCCGGCCTGTCTGCTGCCCGCCGACCATCTGCTGGCCGTGGGCTTCAAGACGGTCCGGCAGCACCCCGTGCATCCACGGATGCGGCTGGAGCTGCGGACGACGCTCTCCTGGAAGGAAGACGTGGAGCTGGCACTCGACCGGCTTCTGGGGGCCGTACAGAAGGAACCAGTGCTGCGGCCGCTCTAGGAGCGCCCCGCAGGTGATCGAAGCGAGTCCTCAAAGCGAATGGGCCAACCCCCGAGGGGTTGGCCCATTCGTGTTTCACGTGAAACGTCACTCGGCGATGTAGTCGTCGAGGTCGCGCAGGAGTGCAGCCTTCGGCTTGGCACCGACGATCGTCTTGGCGACCTCGCCGCCCTGGTACACGTTCAGGGTGGGGATCGACATGACGCCGTACTTGGCGGCCGTCGTCGGGTTCTCGTCGATGTTCAGCTTGACGATTTCGATCTTCTCGCCGTGCTCGGCGGCGATGGCCTCAAGAGACGGGGCGATCTGGCGGCACGGGCCGCACCACTCGGCCCAGAAGTCCACCAGGACGGGCTTGTCGCTCTTGAGGACGACCTCCTCGAAGTCGGCGTCGGTCACATGCTTGAGGGTGCCGGCCACGGCGGGCTCCTTTACTCGTTCGTGCGGTGAGGCGGAAGGGGGATGATCAGACGGTGGTCTTCTCGGGCTCTGCCTTCTCCTCGTCCGCGAGGGCGGCGAGGAAACGCTCGGCGTCGAGAGCAGCGGAGCAGCCGGTACCGGCCGCGGTGATCGCCTGGCGGTAGGTGTGGTCCACCACGTCACCGGCGGCGAACACACCCGTCAGGTTGGTGTGCGTCGAGGGCGAGGCGACCTTCAGGTAGCCCTCCTCGTCCAGGTCCAGCTGGCCCTTGAAGAGCTCGGTGCGCGGGTCATGGCCGATCGCGATGAACAGGCCCGTCACCGGCAGGTCCGAGAGCTCACCGGTCTTGACGTTGCGCAGCTTCAGACCGGCCAGCTTCTGCTCGCCCTGGACCTCGGCGATCTCGCTGTCCCAGGCGAACTTGATCTTCGGGTCGGCGAAGGCACGCTCCTGCATCGCCTTGGAGGCGCGCAGGGTGTCCCGGCGGTGGACGATCGTCACGGACTTGGCGAACCGGGAGAGGAAGGTCGCCTCCTCCATCGCGGTGTCACCGCCGCCGATCACGGCGATGTCCTGCTCCTTGAAGAAGAACCCGTCACAGGTGGCGCACCAGGAGACACCACGGCCGGAAAGGGCGTCCTCGTTCGGCAGACCCAGCTTGCGGTGCTGGGAGCCGGTGGTGACGATGACGGCCTTCGCCTGGTGGACCGTGCCGGCGGTGTCGGTGACGGTCTTGATCTCACCGGTCAGGTCGACGGAGACGACATCGTCCGGAATCAGCTCGGCACCGAAGCGCTCGGCCTGGGCGCGCATGTTGTCCATGAGGTCGGGACCCATGATGCCGTCGCGAAAGCCCGGGAAGTTCTCCACCTCGGTGGTGTTCATCAGCGCACCGCCCGCGGTGACGGCGCCCTCGAACACGAGGGGCTTCAGCGACGCGCGCGCGGTGTAGAGCGCCGCCGTGTAGCCGGCGGGCCCGGAGCCGATGATGATCACGTTTCGGACGTCGCTCACGGCTTGATTCCTCGTCTCTGGTCTACGTCAATTCGACCGGTGGGAGTTCTTGTCAGAAGCTCTCACCCCACCCAACGGATCCTACGGGGCGCGCATTCCCGGTGTGTCCGGGCACACGGGCATCCCACACCGTACGGATTTCCACGCCAGGGCGGACGATGCGTCCTCTGCTGCGGAGGATCGCTCCGAGGGCACTCCAGAGCCGCTCAGGGGCGTGGCAGGGACTCCGTCAGCAGAACCTCGCCAGGGGAGGCCGACGACCGGCTCTCACACGTGGCGTCGACGATGAAGACGGTCACCCGGGTGCTGTCGGAGGCATCGGGGAGGACGACGAGGAATGCATCCTTGCCCTCGTACGCCCCCTTCTTCGCACCAAGGACGTCGTCGTTCTGACTGATGCCCTGGCGGACGCACGGCGGCACCGGCGCTGAGGGCTGGATCCGGGTGGTGTAGGGCGAGTTCGTGGAACCGGGCGAAGTGGATTGGCCCTGGATTCCCAGGTCCGGCTTATTGGAACCGCGCGGGCTCGTCTTCGTGCCGAGGAGGTTCTCCACCTCTGTCGGGAGGGTGCCCTTGGAGAAGGCCTCGGCTGAGTTCGTCGGCTTGCCCTGCGCGGTCGTCGGCCCATCGCCGCCGAGCGACTGGAGGAAGAACGAACCGGCGCCCAGGACGGCCGCGGTGAGGACAGCTCCGAGAACGACGGTCCGACGGCGCCGGACGCGTCCCTTTCCGTGCGCTTGTCCGCGGTCCTGTCCGCGGTCCTTGCGGCCGGGACCGGTGGCAGCGCTCGATCGTCCGGCGGGACGGTCCACTGGGGGCGATGCGAGGGTCGATGTTTCACGTGAAACATGCGTCTCGAGTGCCGTGGCGTTCAGCAGTGCCTCAGCGGCGAGGGCGGCGTCGATCCGGCCCGCGACGTCAGCAGGCATGGGTGACGGCTCCGGCAGTGCGCCCAGCAGGCCCTGGATCTCCTTCAGTGAAGCGTGGACATCGGCACAGAGCTCGCACTCGTCCAGGTGCTGTCGTACCTCCGCGGTCCGGGCATCCGGGAGCAGGCCTTCGGTGAGGTCGGAGATCTCCGCGACGTCCGGGTGCCCGGTCGTGTCTGTCGTGGAAGTCACGCTCGCCCACCTCCGCCCTTCACTGCGGCTGAATCACTCGGCCCGGTCTTCTGTGAGCCCCCGTCCTGAGGCCTCGCTGCCGGTGGGACGGATGTCCCCTCCGCCCGGTTCCGCGCCGGGCCCGGCGCGTTCTCGTCGCCGGTGTTTTCCGGCCGTAGATGGGTGAGCAGCGGCAGGAGTCTGGCTCTGCCGCGGGCACAGCGGCTCTTGACCGTCCCCGTGGGCACGTCGAGGATCCGGGCCGCCTCCGCGACCGGATAGCCCTGCATGTCGACCAGGACGAGGGCGGCGCGCTGATCGTGCGGCAGCGTGCCGAGGGCTTCGAGGAGCTGGCGGTGCAGATCGTTGCGCTCGGCCGGAGCCGAGGCCGATTCATGCGGCTCCAGCAACTGCTCCAGCCGCTCGGTGTCGTCGACGGGGGCGGTCTTCCGGGAGGCCGCCTTGCGGGCCCGGTCGAGGCAGGCGTTCACCGTGATCCGGTGCAGCCAGGTCGTGACGGCCGAGTGGCCCCGGAAGGTGTGGGCGGCCCGGTAGGCGGACACCAGGGCGTCCTGGACGGCGTCAGCGGCCTCCTCGCGGTCCCCCAGGGTCCGCAGCGCGACCGCCCAGAGCCGGTCCCGGTGCCGCCGCACGATCTCACCGAAGGCGTCGGGGTCACCTTCCACATGGCGGGCGAGCAGGTCCTGATCGCTCACTCCGTCGTATCCGGCGCCCTCCGCCATCTGCCCCCTCCGCCCTGCGATCAGCTGGTCACCTTGATGTCTGCCACCCGTCCGCGGTACGTGCCTTCGTCCGTCAGTGGCAGCTTGGTCAGCCAGACCAGCAGGTAGCGGGACTTGAGGGACTCGTTCGGCTTCAGGGTCACGCTCGTACCCGAGCCGGCGGCGACCTTCGTGTATGCGTCGAAGGACGTCGGCTCGGTGCCGGCGGCGCTGGATGCGGCGCGCAACTCGACGGACGTGTCTCCCATGAAGGTAACGGTCACCTTCCCGATCTGCTGGATCTTGCCGAGATCGAGGATGACGCCGAGGCCCGGCTTCAGGTTTCCGAAGGTGGCGCCCTTGTAGTAGTCGGTCTGCCAGTAGGTCGAGAGGCTCTTGTCGTAGACCTTGCTTATGTCGGACGGCTTCTCGGACCCGTCGCCGAACGGATCGAAGTCACGGGCCCCGCTGATGGCGATCGGCTCGCTGACCGTCGTCGGCGGCTTCTTGTCTCCGTCGCCCGACGGCTGGGTGTTGTTGGTGTCCCCGGACTTGTCGCCCTGGTCCATCAGGGCGTCCGCGAGTTGCCAGCTGCCCAGTCCCAGCGCGGCGATCAGCAGGGCGGAGACCGCCCACTTGAGGGCCTTGCCGGTACGGCTCTGGAGCGGGGGCGGCGGGGTCTGGACGGGCTGCGTCATGCCGGGAGGCGTGGGGCGGCCGTAGGTGCCCTGCTGGTACGTGGTGCGCTGGTACTCGGGCGGTGCCGTGAACGACGGCTCCGGCGGGCGGATGCGGGGCATCTCGCCGATCGCCTTCACGAGCTCCTCCGGCGTGGTGCACGCGGACTCGTGGCGGGAGGCGGTGGCTCCGTCGTTGATCAGGGCCCGCATGGCGAGCTCCGACAGGCCGCGGTGGACACCGGCACGCACCTGGTCGGGTGCGATCAGGCCGACGTCCTTGGGCAGCCCCGGCAGTCCGTAGGCATCGCTCTGGTACGGCCAGCGCTGGGTGAGCGCCGCATACAGCAGGGCGCCGATCGCCTCGGTGTCGGTGCGCTGTGGGGTGTCGGAACTGATGCCGCGCAGTGCCGCGTTCACCGCGAGGCCGCGGATACGCCACTGACCGGTGGAGGCGCGCAGCACGGCGTTGGGGTTGAGCCGGAGATGAGCCAGCCCCTCGCGGTGCGCGGCCGCCATCGCGGACGCGATCTGACTGACCATCTGGTAGGCGTCGTGCGGCTCCAGCGGGCCGGCCGCGAGCAACGCGGTCAGCTCGGTGGCGTCGGGCAGCCACTCGTGCACCACGTACACGAGGTCGTTCTCCTCGACCGCGTCCAGGACCTGTACGAACCGGGGATCCCCGAGCAGCGCGGCAGAGCGGGCGGCAGCCAGCACGGCGCGGGTGCGCGCATGGTCGGCCGGCAGGATGTGCACGCCGACGGCACGCCGCAGTTTCTCATCGACCGCACGCCAACTGCTGAATCCGTCCAGACGGGTGACGCACTCCTCAAGACGGTAGCGTCTGGCCAGCTTGTGACCGCTGTGCAGTTCGGGAGGCAAAGCCTTCTTCCCTGGGCTCGCAGCCGTGCCGCTCCCCTGTGCCTCTTCGCTGTCCGTGTCCCGCTCCGGGTTCTGGGCCACCCCGTCGGCCGTGGACTGCTCCGCCTTGGCGGTCAGCGGCTTGTCACCGCTGTTGTCTGCCACGTCGACGGCAGCCGTGCTCCGTTCCGCCACCGTCGTTCCTGCCTCCCCATCCGTTGCACGCTGTCCAACGCCGAAACCAATTGTGCCCACAGTCTGCCGCTATGCACGACACACGGCGACGGACGATGGTTGTGCGCGTACCCCTACCTCAGCGACCCAGACGCCCGCGCACCATACCCACGAGGGAGTTGAGCTCCTCGATCCGCATGCGGCGCGCGGCGACATAGAAGACGCCCAGCAGTACCGCTCCGCCGGCCATCAGCGCGGCGAAGGAACCGATCACGCCCTGCCCCAGAGTGTGGCCGATGCCGTAGCAGGCCGCACCGCTGAGCAGAGCGGCCGGTACGGAGGCGATACAGAGCCGCGCGTAGGTGCGGGTGACCTGGGAGCCGTCCAGGTCGCCGCCGAGCCGCTTGCGCAGCCGCTTCCAGGCGACACCCACGCCGATCGCGTAGGCGAGGCCGTAGGAGGCGGCCATGCCGGCCACCGCCCAGCGGGCCGGGAGCAGGGCGTAACAGGCGACCGAGGCGCCCGCGTTGACCACGGCGACGATGACCGTGTTGTAGAAGGGGGTGCGGGTGTCCTCGTAGGCGTAGAACGCGCGCAGGACGACGTACTGCACCGAGTAGGGGATCAGACCGAGGCCGAAGGCCATCAGCATGAACCCCATGTTGGTGGCCTCGCTGGTGCCCGAGGAACCGAAGATCAGGGTGCACATCGGGATGCCCAGTGCCACGAAACCGAAGGCGATGGGCACGATCGCGACGGCGGTCGTCCGCAGGCCCTGGGAGATGTCGTCGCGTACCGCGCCCGTGTCGTCCTCGGCGGCCGAGCGGGAGATCCGTGGCAGCAGGGCCGCCATCAGGGAGACCGTGATGATGGCCTGCGGCAGGCCCCAGATCAGCTGGGCGTTGGCGTAGGCGGCGAATCCGGTGCCGTCGACCGGGGACTTCTTGCCGGCCGAGGTCGACAGCTGGGAGACGACGAGCGCGCCCGCCTGGTTGGCGAGGACGAACAGCACGGTCCACTTGGCGAGGGTGGCGGCCTTGCCGAGTCCGTGTCCCCTCCAGTCGAAGCGCAGCCGCATCCGGAAGCCGGTCTCGCGCAGGTAGGGGATCATCGCCAGGGCCTGGACCACGAGGCCGAGCAGCACGCCGAGGCCGAGCAGCCGCTGGCCCTCCGGCGGGATGGTGGTGACCTTCATGCCGGAGTGCGCGGCGGTGCCGTACACCCAGATGAACAGGCCGAGGGTGACGATGATGACGATGTTGTTGAGGACCGGGGTCCACATCATCGCGCCGAACTTGCCCCGCGCGTTGAGGACCTGACCCATCACCACGTGGATGCCCATGAAGAAGATCGAGGGTAGGAAGTAGCGGACGAAGGTGATGGCGACGTCGTTGGCCGCCGGGTCGCTGGCGACCGAGTCGGACAGCAGGCGGATCAGGAAGGGCGCGGCCGCGATCGTGGCCGCGGTGAGCAGGCCCAGCGCCACCATCACGAGGGTCAGCAGACGGTTGGCGAACGCCTCGCCGCCGTCCTCGTCCTCCTTCATGGCCCGCACCAGCTGCGGCACGAAGACGGAGTTGAGGCCGCCGCCGACGGTCAGGATGTAGATCATCGTTGGCAGCTGGTAGGCGACCTGGAACGTGTCACCGAGCAGACCCACGCCCAGGGCGGAGACGATCAGCGCGGAGCGGACGAAACCCGTGAGGCGGGAGACCATCGTGCCCGCCGCCATCACGGCACTGGACTTCAGCAGCCCGGAGGCACGCCCGCCCTTCGTGGCCGCAGGGGCCGAGGGCGCTGCGGAGGCCGTCGGAGCGGCGGGTACCGGCTCGGCGGCGGGGGCCCCGGGGGATGGTGCCTGCGGGAACCGGGGGGTGGCGTACTGGTTCTGGGCGGCGGGGACCTGTGGCGGCGACGGGTACTGGCCCGATGGCGGCGGGTACTGGCCAGCGGGGCCCGGTACGGACCGGGGGTCCGTCTGCGGGTTGCCGCCGCCCTGCTGCTGGTCCCGGAAGAGGTGCGCGAAGGCGTCCGGTTCGTGGCGCTCCTCACCGGAGTGCGTGACCAGATCGTCCACGCCCACGAACTGGGTCGTGCGCGGGTTGTCGCCGTACGGCAGGTACTGGTTCGGGCCCTCCGGCTCCGGCGGCGGGGTCTGGGCCCACACATGCGGGTCAGGGGCGTACGGCGACTGCGCGGGCTGGCCGTACAGCGGCTGCTGCGGGTACATGCCCGGGGGCGGCGGGGGGTGCGCGGCGCGGTCGTAGAGCGCCTCGGCTACCGGGTCCTGGGCGGAGAGGTCCTGCGCCCGGTAGGGGTCCTGGTCGTAGGCGTCCTGGAGGTACATGTCAGCCGCGTGCTGCGGCGGGACCTGGCCGGCCTCCGGCGGCGGCTCGGGGTAGCCCGAACCGGCCGCGCCCTGGCCGCGTTCACCGTCGTACGGCGCGTTCATGGTTACCCCACCTCATCGTCCCGGGCCACACCGGCCACGACATCGCTCAACGGTCCACTCTCTCACCCGTCCCGGACGGGTCGGCGCTTTCCGCTGCGGTGTCCGGTGTCGGGTCACTCGGCTGCTCCGGGTCGTCTGCCCCGGAGCGGGCCCCGGACTCTTCCTGGAGACGATCCTCACGAGCATGAGAGTTCCCCGCTCGGCCGGTCTCTTCGGGGCCCTCGGTCTCCAGGGCTTCCGGGGCCTCCGGAGTCTGCGGAGTCTCCGGGGTGTCCTCGCCCGTCTCGTCGGGACCGTCGCCCTCCTCGGCACGGCGGGCCGCCGCCCGCTTGCGCTGGGTGTACATCCGGAACCCGGCGAGCACCAGCAGCAGCACACCGCCGCCGATGACCAGCATCACGGTGGGCGTGACCTCGGTGACCTTCACGTCGAACCGGACCGGGGCGCCGTACTCCTGGCCGTCCTCGGTGTAGAGCTGGGCGATGACCTCCACCCGGCCGTTGGCGTTGGCCGACGTGGAGAACTTCACGGACTGGGTGTGGCCGCCGGAGACCTCGACCGGCTGCTCGTAGTAGGCCTTGCCGCCGATCTCCAGTCGGGTCGGCATGGTCGAGGTGAGCCGCAGGACGAGGTGGTCGACGCCCTGGACCAGGTTGTTCTGGACGGTCACCGGGATGGTGGCGCTTCGGCCGGAGAGCTTGGTCTCGGACTTGTCGATCAGCTTGACCTGGCCGATGAGGCTGTCGAGCCAGGACTCCACGCCCGTGCGGAAGCTGTCCGCCTCGCTGCCGCGGCCTCGCCAGGACGTGGACATCTCACGGTTTATGGCCCGCCCGAAGGGGGTCACCACCCGGGACTGGTTGCTGAGGATCACCTGGAAGTTGTCGAGCTTGTCCTCGGTGCGGGCGATCTGCTCGAAGGCCGTCCGGGGCAGCTCCTGCTTGCGCAGCGCGGAGGGGTAGGCGGACGACGAGGGGATCTTCGTGGTCGCGCCGGGGTCGGGCTTGGCCTTGGCCGCCGCCGCGAGGTCCTGGAACTGCGACCAGTTGCCGTTCTGCAACACGGTGATCGCCGTCGCCATCGCCTGGACCTGGCTCGCCGACGGCATCCGCTGCGGGGCGACGACGATGCTGCGCTCTTTGTCGGTCTGGGTGTTCAGCGCCAGGCTCTGGGCCAGGAACCGCTGCACCGCGAGGGTGGCCGAGTCCGCCTTCGTCAGATCGCCCTGGAACGCCGTGGACAGTCGCGCGTCCGCGACCACCGCCGTCGTGCCGCCACCGATCGGACGTGCCGCCGAGGGCGTGTAGGGCAGCCCGCCGGTCTCCTGGAGGCTGTCGCTGCGGGCGATCACCTTGTCGGCGCCCGCCGAGGTGGCGACCTTGATGATCGACGGGTCGACGGCACCGTTCACGGGCCATGCGAAGTCGGTGCTCGGTGTGACATGGAGCACGGTCTCCACCGTGGTGGCGGCGACGTCGGTGGCGTCCTTGAGGTGGCTCAGCGAGCCGGTCACGCTGGTGCCGTTGTGGGCGAGGGAGGCCAGGTCCGGGTCGGCGAAGGGAAGGGCCACGACTTCCTTGTCCGCCACCGCGTCCTGCAGATCGGACAGGAACTGCTTGGCCACCGCCTGATGGGTGCCGGCCGTGGTGCTGTCGCCGGCGCCCTGGACCCGGTAGCTGCGGGTCATCGCGTCCACGGAGGCCAGCAGGTCCGGGTCGATCACCCAGGTGACGTCCAGGTTCTTGCCGAGTGCCAGCATCTGCGCCAGCCGGCCGCCGGGTGAGATCTCCTTGGCGAGGTCGTCGTCGAGGAAGACCGGCGTCTGCAGTTCACCCGCGCCCGTCTTCGCCGTCACATGGACCGTGGAGATCAGCGGCCACAGATACGTCGTCCTGGTCTTTGTGTCGGCCTCGGATGACTGCCACGGCAGGAACGTCCGCTGGATGCCGAGCACCTGCTCCCACGGCTGCGCGGACGTCTGGCCGGACAGCGAGACGCCGAACGGGTACACGCCGTCCTGCCCGAGGTCGAGCTTGTCGACCGGCACGGAGATGCTGAAGTGCTCGGCGACCCCCGGGGAGAGCGAGTCGAAGTCCTCGGTGTACTTGCCGCCGACCGCGGTGCCGAGGCTCGAATTGAGGTCGTCGGGGTGTCGGGCGGCGGAGTCGATCGCAGAGCGCGTGCTGAGCTGGGAACCCACACGCAGGTCCACATGGGCGTCCGTGACGGCCTGCTTGCCGTTGTTGGTCACCGTGCCGGAGACCGTCAGCGTGTCCCCGTCGGTGGGGGCGCTGGGGCTGAGCGAGTCCAGGGCGACGGACACCGTGTCCGAGCCGGCCGCCTGCGCCGGAACCGCGGCGGGCAGCTGCACCAGTGCGGCCAGCAGGGGCGCACCCGCGAGCAGTGCCCCGGTGCGCCGCAGCCAGCGACGGGCAGGTGAGGGCGTCCCCTGGATGTCTGCCGCCTCGGCCACGCGCTCGTCCGTCCCTCGTCGTCGTCAGTGGTCGTCGGAATGTGCGTCCACGCATGGTAACGAGGCGCGCTGAGCGGAAGTGCCGCGGTCTGCTCCACAAGATCGGGGGAGGAGATCGGCCCGTCCCCTATATCCAGTATCGTCGGGAGACTCATGTAAGCGGCGAGCGCTGCTCTTGTGCGGGTATGGAGTGAGCTGTCCCACTCCCCTTTTATGGAGGCTTTGTGTGGGGCGCTGCCGGAATATGGAGGCGCTTCGAGCCGCTCGGGGCACGTACCCTGTTCTGTTGTGCCGAACGCCAATGAAGACACTCCCTCCTCCGCCCTGAGCCAGGCGCAGCAGCGCGCGGTGAGCGAACTGCTGCGGGTGGCGCCCGTCGCCGACGACCTCGCCCGCCGATTCCAGGAGGCCGGGTTCTCGCTTGCCCTGGTCGGCGGCTCGGTCCGGGACGCGTTGCTGGGCCGGCTCGGCAACGACCTGGACTTCACCACCGACGCCCGCCCCGAGGACGTACTGAAGATCGTCCGGCCCTGGGCGGACGCCCTCTGGGAGGTCGGTATCGCTTTCGGCACCGTCGGGGCGCAGAAGGACGGCTACCAGATCGAGGTCACGACCTACCGGTCCGAGGCGTACGACCGCACCTCGCGCAAGCCTGAGGTGTCGTACGGCGACTCCATCGAGGAGGACCTCGTCCGCCGGGACTTCACGGTCAACGCCATGGCGGTGGCGCTACCGGAGAAGGACTTCATTGACCCGCACGGAGGGCTGGACGACCTGGCGGCCCGTGTCCTGCGCACCCCGGGGACACCCGAGGAATCCTTCTCGGACGACCCGCTGCGGATGATGCGCGCCGCCCGTTTCGCGGCCCAGCTCGACTTCGAGGTGGCCCCCGAGGTCGTCGCGGCGATGAAGGACATGGCCGGACGCCTGGAGATCGTCTCGGCCGAGCGGGTCCGGGACGAGCTGAACAAGCTGATCCTCTCCTCCCAGCCCCGCAAGGGACTGACGCTGCTCGTCGACACCGGTCTCGCCGACCATGTTCTTCCCGAGCTGCCCGCCCTGCGCCTGGAGAGCGACGAGCACCACCGCCACAAGGACGTCTACGACCACTCGCTGATCGTCCTGGAGCAGGCAGTGGCGCTGGAGGAGAACGGCCCCGACCTCACCCTCCGCCTTGCCGCGCTGCTGCACGACATCGGCAAGCCGCGCACCCGCCGTTTCGAGACGGACGGCCGTGTCTCGTTCCACCACCACGAGGTGGTCGGCGCGAAGATGACCAAGAAACGCATGACGGCCCTGAAGTACTCCAACGAACTGGTGAAGGACGTCTCACGTCTGGTCGAACTCCACCTCCGCTTCCATGGCTACGGCGCCGGGGAGTGGACGGATTCGGCGGTGCGTCGCTATGTCCGTGACGCGGGCCCCCTGCTCGACCGTCTCCACAAGCTGACCCGGTCCGATTGCACCACCCGCAACAAGCGGAAGGCAGTGGCGCTCTCCCGTGCTTACGACGGCCTGGAGGCGCGCATCGCCGAGCTTCAGAAGCAGGAGGATCTGGATGCCATCCGCCCGGACCTCGACGGCAACCAGATCATGGAGATCCTCGGGATCCGGCCCGGCCCGGAGGTCGGCAAGGCTTACAAGCACATGTTGGAGCTCCGGCTGGAGGACGGGCCGATGGAGCACGACGCCGCGGTGGACGCACTCAGAAAGTGGTGGGCCGAGCAAGACTGAGCGTGTGGAACGCGGTCATGTTTCACGTGAAACACGACCCGGCCGGAACGCAACGAGGGGTGATGTTTCACGTGAAACATCACTCCTCTCCGCTGCTCCTCTCCACCGTGGCCCTCAGCTGTGGCCCTCAGCGGCGTTCAAAGCGGGCCATGGCCGCTGCGACCGCCGCGTAGATGAAGGCGACGGTGATGACGAGGGTCGCGGAGCGGCCGTCCGGTGGGAGCATCAGGGCCGCGACGCCGGCCGCCCCCACGAAGGCGACGTTGAAGAGCACGTCGTACACGGAGAAGATCCGCCCGCGGAAGCCGTCGTCGACGGACGACTGGACGATGGTGTCGGTGGCGATCTTCGCGCCCTGGGTGATCAGTCCCAGGACGAAGGCGGCGACGAGCATGGGGACTGTCGTGAACGGAAGGCCCAGAGCGGGCTCCAGTACGGCGGCGGACGCGGCGCATACGACGATCCACCGCCCGGGGCCGAGCCGCCCCGCGGCCCACGGTGTCACCACGGCCGCCGCGAAGAAGCCCGCGCCGGAGATCCCCAACGCCAGCCCCAGCAGCCCGAGCCCGTCGTCCGGGTCGGAGGAGAGGGCGTAGCGGCACAGCATCAGCACCAGGACGAGCAGGGCGCCGTAGCAGAAGCGCATCACCGTCATGGAGAGCAGCGCCCAGACCGCCTCGCGGCGCCTGGGTGCGGCCAGGTGCCGTATCGCTTCCAGGAGGTCGCGTGCGGTGGTGATCACAGCCGTTCCCAGGCTCGGCTGTGCCGGATGCCGGTCGGGGCCGAGGAGGCCGGGGGCCATGGTCAGCGCGGTGAGGGCTGCGGACAGGTACAACGCCGCGCCCAGCAGCACGACCGCGGCATCGGAGTCGGAGGCCAGTAGCCGGACGGCGAAGGCGAGCCCGCCGCCGGCGGTCGCGGCGAGGGTTCCCGCGGTCGGGGACAGGGAGTTGGCCAGCACCAGGCGCTCGGGGTCGACCACGCGTGGGAGGGCGGCGGACAGCCCCGAAAGGACGAAGCGGTTGACGGCCGTGACGCACAGGGCGGAGACGTAGAAGAGCCAGTCGGGGACATGGCCGGCCATCAGAACGGCGGTGACCGCGGCCAACAGCGCACGCAGCAGATTGCCGTAGAGGAAGACCTGGCGGCGGCGCCAGCGGTCCAGCAGGACGCCGGCGAAGGGGCCCACGAGGGAGTACGGGAGGAGCAGGACCGCCATGGCCGAGGCGATCGCGCCCGGTGAGGTCTGCTTCTCCGGGGAGAAGACGACGTAGGCGGCGAGCGCGACCTGGTAGACGCCGTCGGCGCCCTGGGAGAGCAGACGGACGGTGAGCAGGCGGCGGAAGTCCCGCAGGCGCAGCAGGACACGCAGGTCGCGGACGACGGGCATGGGGCACAGCCTCACACACGGGGAGAGTCCCCGGGTCGGGGGACCCGGGGACTCTCACAGCCCTGGCAGGAGCGTTTTTTGCGAGCGACGGACGTCGGCGTTCGGCGTGGTGCCGAGTTACCGCTCGACGTCGCCGCGGATGAACTTCTCCACGTTCTCGCGGGCCTCGTCGTCGAAGTACTGGACCGGCGGGGACTTCATGAAGTAGCTCGACGCGGAGAGGATCGGGCCGCCGATACCGCGGTCCTTGGCGATCTTCGCGGCACGCAGGGCGTCGATGATGACACCCGCGGAGTTCGGGGAGTCCCAGACCTCGAGCTTGTACTCCAGGTTCAGCGGGACGTCACCGAAGGCACGGCCTTCCAGGCGGACGTAGGCCCACTTGCGGTCGTCCAGCCACTGCACGTAGTCGGACGGGCCGATGTGGACGTTCTTCTCGCCGAGGTCCCGGTCGGGGATCTGGGAGGTGACGGCCTGCGTCTTGGAGATCTTCTTGGACTCAAGGCGCTCACGCTCGAGCATGTTCTTGAAGTCCATGTTGCCGCCGACGTTCAGCTGCATCGTGCGCTCCAGGACGACGCCCCGGTCCTCGAACAGCTTCGCCATGACGCGGTGCGTGATGGTGGCGCCGACCTGCGACTTGATGTCGTCACCGACGATCGGGACGCCGGCCTCGGTGAACTTGTCCGCCCACTCCTTGGTGCCGGCGATGAAGACCGGGAGGGCGTTGACGAAGGCGACCTTGGCGTCGATGGCGCACTGGGCGTAGAACTTCGCCGCGTCCTCGGAGCCGACGGGCAGGTAGCAGACGAGGACGTCGACCTGCTTGTCCTTGAGGATCTGGACGACGTCGACCGGCTCGGCCTCGGACTCCTCGATCGTCTGGCGGTAGTACTTGCCGAGGCCGTCGAGGGTGTGGCCGCGCTGGACGGTCACGCCGGTGTTCGGCACGTCACAGATCTTGATGGTGTTGTTCTCGGATGCGCCGATGGCGTCCGACAGGTCGAGACCGACCTTCTTGGCGTCCACGTCGAACGCGGCGACGAACTCGACGTCCTTGACGTGGTAGTCGCCGAACTGGACATGCATCAGGCCGGGGACCTTGGACGCCGGATCGGCGTCCTTGTAGTACTCGACTCCCTGGACCAGCGACGCGGCACAGTTGCCCACGCCGACGATGGCTACGCGAACCGAACCCATTCCGGTTGCTCCCTGTGTGTACGAGTGAGGCCCTGACCGGGTCTCACGTGGTGGTGTCGTCGGGCAAATCCGGCCGGGTCTCCCCGGACCGGGGCAGGTTGCCCGGCGCTCCATTGGTGGTGTTCTGCTGAGCGGACCCTCCGGCAGCGGGACTCTTCATGTCCCGCCCGGCCCGCTCGCTCTCGATGAGCTCGTTCAGCCAGCGCACTTCGCGCTCCACGGACTCCATCCCGTGGCGCTGGAGCTCAAGCGTGTAGTCGTCGAGGCGCTCCCGGGTGCGTGCCAGCGAGGCGCGCATCTTCTCCAGGCGCTCCTCCAGCCGGCTGCGACGGCCCTCCAGTACACGCATCCGCACATCGCGCGAGGTCTGCCCGAAGAAGGCGAACCGCGCAGCGAAGTGCTCGTCCTCGTACGCGTCGGGGCCGGTCTGGGAGAGGAGCTCCTCGAAGTGCTCCTTACCTTCGGCCGTCAACCGGTAGACGATCTTGGCGCGGCGGCCGGAGAGCGGCGCGGCGAGGGCGTCCTCGCTGGTGTTCCCCGGTTCCTCGATCAACCAGCCGTTGGCGACCAGCGTCTTGAGGCAGGGATAGAGCGTCCCGTAGCTGAACGCCCGGAAGACGCCCAGTGAGGTGTTGAGCCGTTTCCGCAGCTCATAGCCGTGCATCGGGGACTCGCGGAGCAGGCCGAGTACGGCGAACTCAAGGATGCCGGACCGTCGGCTCATGGTCGCCTCCTCTCGTCTCTGACGCGCTTATGCCGCTCTGATGTATCGGCTCGATACATCCCGACGATAGATCGGCGATCCCGGTGCGACAAGAGGAGCGACGGTGAACGGGATCACATCACCGATTCGTAGGAGGCAACTTGCCTGATTTGGGGTGAACTTCGGGGCTCGGCGGGTTTTGGTGGTGCGTAGTCTGTGCGGCATGGACACCACCGGGAACCAAGTGACGACTGGGGGGCGTCCCTGTCCTCGGTGCAGTACGGGTGAATGCAGGACCGACCACATCCGTACTTCGGGGGGACCGGAAACCAGCCGCCGTTTCCAGGCGCGCACGGGTGCGCCTGCCCGAGGAGTAATCGTTCGATGAGCGAGCACCGTCGCAAACCGCCGCAGCCGCAGGGAGGCGGACGTGCCGCGGCCCGACGCGGCCAGTCCGGCCCGTCCTCCGGCCGCCGTGCGGCACCGCGAGGCGCCACCGGGTCTCCTTCCGACTCCTATGGGTCCCCTTCCTATGGGTCGGACTCTCAGAGCTCGGAAGGCGAAGAGCGTCCGTACGGAAGCCGTGCCGAGGCACGCCGGGCAGCGCAGAGAAACACGGGAAACCGCCGCAGAGCGGCCGACAACGCGAGCCGCGGTCCGGGTGGCCCTGCCGGGCCCGGGCGTGGCAGAGGCCGGGCGGCCACGGCGCCCGGCAAGAAGCGCATCATCGACTACCCCAGGGCGAACAGGTTCGGCTGGCGCCGCTGGGTGCCCTCCTGGAAGCTCGTCTCCGGGCTCTGCATCACCTTCTTCGGCAGCCTGGTGGCGCTGGTCGGCGTCGGATACGCCATGGTGGGCGTCCCGGACGAGAACACCGCGGCCAAGTCCCAGAACAACGTCTATTACTGGGCCGACGGCAAGCAGATGGTCGCCACGGGCACCGGCGTCAACCGGCAGAACGTCGGCATCGCCCAGATTCCCGAGGCGATGCAGTACTCGGTGATCTCGGCGGAGAACAAGAGCTTCTACACGGACCCGGGCGTCGACTTCAAGGGCATCGCCCGTGCTCTCGTCAACATGGCCCAGGGCGGTGAGACGCAGGGTGGTTCGACGATCACCCAGCAGTTCGTCAAGAACACCTACCTCAGCCAGGACCAGACCCTCACACGCAAGTTCAAGGAGATGTTCATCTCCGTCAAGGTGGGCACCAAGTTCACCAAGCCGGAGATCCTCCAGGGCTACCTGAACACCTCGTACTTCGGCCGTGGGGCGTACGGCATCCAGGCCGCCGCCCAGACCTACTACGGCGTGGACGCGAAGGACCTCACCCCGAGCCAGTGCGCGGTCCTGGCGGCCCTCCTCAAGGGTGCGACGTACTACGACCCCGCGGGCAACCCGGACATCGATCCCGCGGCCAGCAGGGACGCCAACTACAAGCGTTCGCATGACCGCTGGGCCTGGATCCTCGAGGAGATGCACAAGGACCAGCACCTCACCGATGCTCAGTACCAGCAGGCGATCAAGAAGTACCCGCTGCCCCAGGGCCGCAAGGCGACCAAGGGGATGACCGGCCAGATCAGCTACCTCGCCGACACGGCCAAGAAGTACGTCCTCGCGCACTCCAACATCACCGAGGCGCGGTTCGACCAGGGCGGCTTCCAGATCTACACGACCTTCCAGAAGGACAAGGTCAACGCGCTGACCGCGGCCGTGCAGAAGGTCCAGAAGGAGCGTCTGGATCCGAAGAACCGGGAGAAGGACAAGTACGTCCAGTTCGGTGCGGCGTCGGTGGTGCCCAAGGACGGCGCGATCGTCGCCCTGTACGGTGGCGCCGGCTACGAGAACAACCACTTCACCAACAACGCCGACACCTCGGGTGTCCCCGTCGGTTCGACGTGGAAGCCGTTCGTCCTGGCCGCGGCCATGCAGTACGGCTCGTACAAGACCTCTCCCGACGGGGTCTCGCCGCTGAGCAAGTACAACGGCGACGACAACCTCAAGGTGCGGAAACCGGACGGCTCGTACTTCCTGAACAAGGACAACTCGATCTTCCGGCAGAGGAACGAGAGCGAATACCCCTGGGGCTACATCAGTCTGCGCAAGGCGATGGAGCAGTCGATCAACACGCCGTTCGTGCAGCTCGGCGTGGACGTCGGTATGACGAAGGTGCGGGACGTGGCCCAGGCGTCCGGGATCCTGCCCGACAGCATGTCGCAGGACCTCAACCCGTCGTTCGCCATCGGTACGTCCACCCCCAGCGCGATCCGCATGGCCGACGCCTACGCGACCTTCGCGGCTTCCGGCGAGCACACGGACCCCTACTCGGTGACCGCTGTCAAGCAGGACGGCCAGCCGCTGGGCGGCTTCTCCAAGCCCAAGGTGACCCCGGCGATGCCCGAGGACGTAGCGAACAACGTCACGGACACCCTGGAGAACGTGATCCAGAACGGTACGGGTAAGAACGCCAAGGCCCTGGGCCGTACGGCGGCGGGCAAGACCGGTACCACCGACAGCAACAAGTCGGCCTGGTTCGTCGGCTACACCCAGCAGCTGTCGACCTCGGTGGCGATGTTCCGTGAGAACCCGAAGGACGCCGAGCTGCTCTCCATGAACGGCACCGCCGGCGTGGAGTCCATCCACGGTGGTGACATCCCGACCTCGGTGTGGACCGAGTACATGATGTCCGCCCTGAAGGGCAAGAACGACCTGGGCTTCCCGAAGGCCACCAAGATCGGTGAGATCGCCGACGAGGCGGGGGCTCCTTCCCCGACTCCGACGCCCGTCATCACCCCGAGCGAGACGCCGAGCGTCACGCCCAGCATCACCCCGAGCGAGACGGCCACCTCGCCGTCGCCCACGGCCACCGAGACCTGCCAGTTCACCTGGAACTGCTCCAGCGACGGCGGTACCGACACGGGCAGCACGGGAGGCACGACGTCCTCGCCGACGGCTACGGAGACGACCGGCGAAGGAGACACCAGAGGCAATGCCAACGGCGGCGGAAACCTCTTCGGTGGATCAACCGGCTAGCCGCGCGGTCTGACCGGCTGGTGACCATTTCGCCCGTCGAAGTCAGTTTCACGTGAAACATGGGCCGCCGCACCAGGCGAGGTGCGGCGGCCCTCGGCGTATTCCTAGGGAGGTACGGCAGGATGGGCCCCATGCCCAGTGCAGAGACGACGCCCGCGGGCGTGCGCGAGCCGGAGCCGGTGCGACCGACCAGGGAAGACCCGGTCGCCGCAGCCGGTAGTGAGCTGATCGGTGGCCCTATCGGGCGGCGTGCGCTGCTCGGAACGTCCTGGTGGACGCCGCTGCGGGTCGTGGTCCTCGTGGCGATCGGCATGTTCGCCCTGGGCCTGATCCAGAAGGTGCCGTGCTATGACGGCGGCTGGTTCTTCGGCGCGAGTTCCCAGTACACCCACGCCTGCTACTCGGACATTCCGCATCTCTACCAGGGGCGAGGCTTCGCCGACGGTCTGGTGCCGTACTTCGACAAGCTCCCCGGTGACATGGACTACCTCGAATACCCGGTGCTGACCGGTGTGTTCATGGAGGTGGCCGCATGGCTCACGCCGGGCAGCGGCAGCATCCAGCTCCAGGAGCAGGTGTACTGGTTCGTCAACGCCGGAATGCTAATGATCTGCGCCGCCGTCATCGTGGTGTGCGTGGTCCGTACGCACCGCCGGCGCCCCTGGGACGGCCTGCTGGTCGCCCTGGCGCCCGCCTTCGCGCTGACCGCCACCATCAACTGGGACCTCCTGGCGGTCGCTCTGACGGCCGCGGCGATGCTGATGTGGTCCCGGAGTCGTCCGCTCGCCTTCGGTGTCCTCCTGGGGCTTGCTACGGCCGCCAAGCTGTATCCCGTGTTCCTGCTGGGGCCGCTGTTCCTGCTGTGCTGGCGGGCGGGCAAATGGAGGGAGTTCTTCGTCGCGGCGGGCGGTGCCGTCGTCGCCTGGCTCGTCGTGAACCTGCCGGTGATGATCTTCGCCTTCGACGGCTGGTCGAAGTTCTACACATTCAGCCAGGAACGGGGCGTCGATTTCGGCTCCTTCTGGCTGATCTGGGCGCAGAACACCACCACCCCGCCCAGCACCGGCTTCGTGAACAACGCGGCGATGGCCCTGGTGGTGCTCTGCTTCCTGGGCATCGCCGCCCTGGCCCTCACCGCCCCGCGCCGGCCGCGCTTCGCCCAGCTGGCCTTCCTGGTGGTGGCGGCCTTCATCCTCACCAACAAGGTCTACTCCCCGCAGTACGTCCTCTGGCTGGTGCCGCTGGCCGTGCTGGCCCGGCCCAAGTGGCGGGACTTCCTGATCTGGCAGGCGTGCGAGGTGGCGTACTTCCTGGGGATCTGGATGTACCTCGCGTACACGACCAGCGGTGACGCCCACAAGGGCCTGCCGACCCACGGCTACCACTGGGCCATCGCCGTGCACCTGCTCGGCACGCTCTACCTCTGCGCGATGGTCGTTCGCGACATCCTCATGCCCGAGCGGGACGTGGTGCGCCGCTCCGGTGACGACGACCCCTCGGGCGGTGTGCTGGACGGCGCGGAGGACTTCTTCGTGCTCGGTGCGGCCGCCCGTCCCCCGCGTCATGCCGCCCAGTACGAGGGGCCGCAGGTGGAGTGGGGCAGCCGAGCCTCCGAGGACAGTTCGCTCTGAGCGAACAGCGCAGGCTGGGCGGACATCCCGGACCGAAGGAAAGGGCCGTACACGGAACTCCGTGTACGGCCCTTCCTGCGTTCTGAGAACCCGTCAGCGATCCACGATGCGGTCGAACTGGGTGGTGGTGTGCCGCAGATGGGCCACCAGCTCCTCGCCCACCTGCGGCTCCGGGGCGTCGGTCGGCACGAACAGGATCGACACCTGCATGTGCGGCGGCTCCGCGAACCAGCGCTGCTTGCCGCCCCAGACGAACGGCGAAAGGTTCCGGTTCACCGTGGCCAGGCCGGCCCGTGCGACGCCCTTGGCGCGCGGCATGACGCCGTGCAGGGCCTTCGGGGCCTCCAGGCCCACCCCGTGCGACGTACCGCCCGCCACGACCACCAGATAGCCGTCCGAGGCCGCCTTCTGCTGCCGGTAGCCGAACCGGTCGCCCTTGGCGACCCGGGTCACGTCCAGGACCGCCCCGCGGTACTCGGTGGCGTCGTGGTCCCCCAGCCACAGCCGGGTGCCGATCCGGGCCCGGAACCGGGTCTGCGGGAACTGCTGCTGCAGCCGGGCGAGTTCGTCGGCCTTGAGATGGCTGACGAACATCGTGTGCAGCGGCAGCCGGGCCGCGCGCAGCCGGTCCATCCAGCCGATGACCTCCTCGACGGCGTCCGAGCCGTCGGTACGGTCCAGCGGCAGATGGATGGCGAAGCCCTCCAGGCGGACGTTCTCTATGGCGGAGTGCAGCTGCGGCAGGTCCTGCTCGCTGATGCCGTGCCGCTTCATGGTGGACATCACCTCGATGACCACGCGCGCGCCCACCAGGCCGTACACGCCGTCGATCGACGACACCGAGCGGATGACCCGGTCGGGCAGCGGCACCGGCTCCTCGCCGCGCCGGTACGGCGTCAGCACCAGCAGATCGCCGCCGAACCAGTCCTTGATGCGCGCGGCTTCATACGTCGTACCGACAGCGAGGATGTCCGAGCCCAGACGTGTGGCCTCCTCCGCCAGGCGTTCGTGCCCGAAGCCGTAGCCGTTGCCCTTGCAGACCGGGACGAGGCCCGGGAACTGCTCCTGCACGTGCTTGTGGTGCGCCCGCCAGCGCGCGGTGTCGACGTAGAGCGTGAGCGCCATGGCCGGACCTGGGACCTTTCTGGATGGCTGGGGTGTGTCAGGGCTATAGAAGCACGGAGCGTGACGTCAGCGGCGCGACATGTAGATGTCGAGAGCCTTGTGGAGCAGCTTGTTCAGCGGGAAGTCCCACTCGCCGAGGTACTCGGCGGCCTGGCCGCCGGTGCCCACCTTGAACTGGATGAGGCCGAAGAGGTGATCCGTCTCGTCCAGCGAGTCCGAGATGCCGCGCAGGTCGTAGACGGTGGCGCCGAGCGCGTAGGCGTCACGCAGCATCCGCCACTGCATGGCGTTCGACGGACGCACCTCGCGGCCGATGTTGTCGGAGGCCCCGTAGGAGTACCAGACGTGCCCGCCGACGATCAGCATGGTCGCCGCGGACAGGTTCACCCCGTTGTGCCGGGCGAAGTACAGCCGCATCCGGTTGGGGTCCTCGGTGTTGAGCGCCGTCCACATGCGCTCGAAGTACGACAGCGGGCGCGGCCGGAAGTGGTCGCGCACGGCCGTGATCTCGTACAGCCGCTGCCACTCGGGCAGGTCCTGGTAGCCGCCCTGAACGACCTCGACGCCGGCCTTCTCAGCCTTCTTGATGTTGCGCCGCCACAGCTGGTTGAAGTTCTTGTGGACCTCTTCCAGCGAACGGTTCGCCAGCGGCACCTGGTAGACGTAGCGCGGCTGCACGTCACCGAAGCCGGCGCCGCCGTCCTCGCCCTGCTGCCAGCCCATCCGGCGCAGCTTGTCCGCCACCTCGAAGGCGCGCGGCTCGATGAAGTCCGCCTCGATGTCGCGCAGCCGCTTCACGTCCGGGTTCTGGATGCCGGCCTTGATGGAGTTGGCCTCCCAGCGCCGGATGATCACCGGCGGGCCCATCTTCACGGAGAACGCGCCCTGCTGCTTGAGGTGGGCCAGCATCGGCTGGATCCACTCGTCGAGATTCGGCGCGAACCAGTTGATGACCGGGCCCTCGGGGAGGTACGCCAGGTAGCGCTTGATCTTGGGCAGCTGGCGGTACAGCACCAGACCCGCGCCGACCATCTCGCCGGTGCGGTCGTCGAACCATCCGAGGTTCTCCGAACGCCACTCAGCCTTGACATCAGCCCAGGCCGGGACCTGCATGTGGCTGGCAGCCGGCAGGCTCTGGATGTATGCCAGATGCTGTTCGCGGCTGATGGTCCGCAGGGTCAGGCTCATGTCGGGGCGCTCCTCGGGCTGGTGTGTCCCCATGGGTACAGGGGCTCCGGCTCTCGCGCCGAAGCCTACTGCGCCTCGCCCGCGGCCCGACTGGGCGTACACCTCCTACGCCCCGGCGCCGGTGCGGCGGGGCGTAGGAGGTGGTGCGCAAGGGGCCGGAGGCCTACCCGAACAGGCCGCCGTGCGCCATGCCGATGAAGAAGCCGATGCCCGCGGCACCGAGACCCAGGATCAGACCGAAGCGCTCGCGCGTGGTGATCGAGACCCACTGCCCGAACAGGCCGGTGAAGATGCCGATCAGACCGGTCCACGAGCTGAGCAGGTGCAGGCTGTGGAAGAACGACGTGATGAAGGCGATCAGCCCGAGCGCCAGTGTCACTGCCATCAGCGAGTCCTGGAGCGGATGGGTCTTGCCGTCGGTGGCGAAGAGGGATCCGGCGGTGTTGGGTCGCAATGCCTGTGCCATAGGGCACCTCCTGCGGAAGGCGGCGCATCGTAGCGCCGTACACACCCGATGTGTACAGATTGAGGGTCCCGGCGGCCGGATTTCAACCGGAAGCAGGTGTGCGGGTAGTCTGTACCGTCTGCACCGGTGTCTGCCCAGGCCCGCGGCCGGGGATCCCGAGGGAAGCCCCCCGCATGTCAGTGGCGGCCGATACCGTTGCGCACGCATCACAACCCTCCTGCCACGGAACGACCGTGGCCGCTGAGTCCAAAGGAGGTGGGTTCCACATGCGTCACTACGAGGTGATGGTCATCCTCGACCCCGATCTGGAGGAGCGCGCTGTCGCCCCCCTGATCGAGAACTTCCTCTCCGTCGTCCGTGAGGGCAACGGCAAGGTGGAGAAGGTCGACACCTGGGGCCGTCGTCGTCTCTCGTACGAGATCAAGAAGAAGCCCGAGGGCATCTACTCGGTCATCGACCTGCAGGCCGAGCCTGCGGTCGTGAAGGAGCTCGACCGCCAGATGAACCTGAACGAGTCGGTCCTCCGGACCAAGGTCCTCCGTCCCGAGACCCACTGAGCTCCCAGCTCAGCTGATCTCGGGTTTCGAGTAGCAGCAAGCAGCCAGCAGCAAACCCGCCGAGAGGTTCCCCCATGGCAGGCGAGACCGTCATCACGGTCGTCGGCAATCTTGTCGACGACCCCGAGCTGCGCTTCACCCCGTCCGGTGCGGCGGTCGCGAAGTTCCGCGTCGCGTCCACTCCCCGCACCTTCGACCGCCAGACGAACGAGTGGAAGGACGGCGAAAGCCTCTTTCTGACCTGCTCGGTCTGGCGTCAGGCGGCGGAGAACGTCGCCGAGTCGCTCCAGCGAGGCATGCGCGTAATCGTGCAGGGCCGGCTGAAGCAGCGGTCCTACGAGGACCGTGAGGGTGTCAAGCGCACGGTCTACGAGCTGGACGTCGAGGAAGTCGGCGCCAGCCTGCGGAACGCCACGGCCAAGGTCACCAAGACCGCCGGTGGTGGCGGCCGCGGTGGCCAGGGTGGGTTCAGCGGCGGTGGCGGCCAGGGTGGCGGCAGCTGGGGCGGCGGCTCCGGCGGCGGCCAGCAGGGCGGCGCTCCCAACGACGACCCCTGGGCCTCCGGCACTCCCGCCGGTGGCGGCAACCAGGGCGGCGGCGGTTGGGGCGGCGGCTCCGGCAGCAGCGGCGGCAGTGGCGGCGGCTACTCGGACGAGCCCCCCTTCTAGGGACAACGGGCTCGCATCCCCACTTCTTGATCACACAGGAGAAACACCATGGCGAAGCCGCCTGTGCGCAAGCCTAAGAAGAAGGTCTGCGCGTTCTGCAAGGACAAGGTCCAGTACGTGGACTACAAGGACACGAACATGCTGCGGAAGTTCATTTCCGACCGCGGCAAGATCCGTGCCCGCCGCGTGACCGGCAACTGCACGCAGCACCAGCGTGACGTCGCCACGGCCGTCAAGAACAGCCGTGAGATGGCGCTGCTGCCCTACACGTCCACCGCGCGATAAGGGAAGGGTGACCGACACATGAAGATCATCCTCACCCACGAGGTCTCTGGCCTCGGTGCCGCCGGCGACGTCGTCGACGTCAAGGACGGCTACGCTCGCAACTACCTGATCCCGCGGAAGTTCGCTATCCGCTGGACCAAGGGTGGCGAGAAGGACGTCGAGCAGATCCGTCGTGCTCGCAAGATCCACGAGATCCAGACCATTGAGCAGGCCAACTCCGTGAAGGCCCAGCTCGAGGGTGTCAAGGTCCGTCTGGCCGTCCGCTCCGGCGACGCCGGTCGTCTTTTCGGTTCCGTCACCCCGGCCGACGTCGCCTCGGCGATCAAGGCTTCCGGTGGCCCCGAGGTCGACAAGCGCCGTATCGAGCTGGGTGCGCCGATCAAGACGCTGGGCGCCCACGAGACGTTCGTGCGTCTGCACCCCGAGGTTGCCGCCAAGGTCAACATCGAGGTCGTCGCGGCCTGACGACTGCGCTCGGTTTGAGCAGTAGCTGAAAGGGGCCGTACCCATGAGGGTGCGGCCCCTTTGGTTTGCCGACGATGGGGTCGGGCGGCGGGTGTTTCACGTGAAACGTGGTGGCTCGCGGTGTTTCACGTTTCACGTGAAACAGTCGATGGCCCGTGCCGGTCAGCCGTCAGCGCGTTGCACCGGTCACGATCCAGCGGCCCGAGCGTGTCCGCAGCCAGAGGGTCAGCATCCGCGTGGCCATCATTAGGGTCATGGCTCCCCAGAGCGCCGTGAGCCCGCCGCCGAAGGCGGGGACCAGGAGCGCCACCGGTGTGAAGACGGCGAGGGTCACGACCATGGCTCTGGCGAGGTAGACCCCGTCTCCCGCACCCATCAGAACGCCGTCGAGGACGAAGACCATGCCGGAGATCGGCTGGGAGAGCGCCACGATGAGCAGCGCGGGCAGCGCGGTGTCCTTCACGGTCGGATCGCTGGTGAACAGCGGGAGGAAGAGCGGTCGGGCAGCCACCACAAGCAGTCCCAGAACGACCCCGGTGGCGATGCCCCACTGGACCATGCGCCGACAGGCCTCACGGGCGCCGGCAGTGTCGCCGGCACCGAGATAGCGGCCGATGATGGCCTGCCCGGCGATCGCTATCGCGTCCAGGGCGAAGGCCAGCAGGCTCCACAGGGACAACACGATCTGGTGCGCCGCGATATCGGCGTCGCCCAGCCGGGCCGCGACAGCTGTGGCGATCATGAGGACGGCCCTGAGCGAGAGCGTTCGGACGAGGAGAGGCACGCCGGCCTGTGCCGAAGCGCGAATCCCGGCGACGTCGGGGCGAAGGGACGCCCCGTGCCTGCGGGCTCCCCGTACGACGACGGTCAGGTAGACGGCTGCCATCCCGCACTGGGCGATGACGGTGCCCCAGGCGGAGCCGGCGATGCCCAGCCCGGCGCCGTAGACGAGCCCGGCGTTCAGTCCGGCGTTGGCGACGAAGCCCGCGACAGCGACGTACAGCGGGGTCCGGGTGTCCTGGAGGCCACGCAGGACTCCGGTGGCGGCGAGCACCACCAGCATGGCCGGGATCCCCAGTGCGGAGACCCTGAGGTAGGTCGTCGCGTAGGGTGCCGCGGTGGCCGAAGCCCCGAAGACGTCCACGATGCCGGGTGCCAGGGGCAGGACGACGGCGATGACGCCGGCACCGAGCAGCAGCGCCAGCCAGATGCCGTCCATGCCCTGGCGGATGGCCGCCTGGAGATCGCCGGCGCCGACCCGGCGGGCGACCGCCGCCGTGGTGGCGTAGGCGAGAAAGACGAAGACGCTCACGGCGGTGGTGAGGAGCGCCGAGGCGATGCCGAGACCGGCGAGCTGTGCGGTGCCGAGATGGCCGACGATCGCGCTATCGGCCATGACGAAAAGCGGCTCGGCGACGAGTGCGCCGAAGGCCGGGACGGCCAGTGCGACGATCTCTCGGTCGTGCCGTCGTCGGGTGGCTTCGGGGATCGCGGGAGCCTGTGACATGGGCGCTAATCTAATCGTCCACAGGTAAGAGATGCAATTGAGAACTGACCCTTACTGAGGCTTGTGCGGTCCGCGCTGTCGCGCGTCGTTCGAAGCGATCTTGATCCGACTGGGAAAGTTTTTCTTCTGCACAGCCGGTGGATGGGAAAGGTGCAGGTCAGGGCTTGTTGCGGCGCGAGATCGAGGGCTTGTTCACAGGGCTGTCCACCGCGTCGTGCACAGGTTTTGGGAGGTTCTCCACAGCATACGGGCCGTCGTCCACATGGCCTGTGGATAACCAGATTGGCTGACGGTGCCCGCGGGCCTACCGTGGTGCGGCGCCCGCTCCTCCTTATGGCCTCGGAAACCTCGCAAAACCGACGCGTCCAGAACCGGAATGGGGCGCCTTGGTTTGTCAGTGCCGTGCCGTAGAAATGAGGCCACGGCGAGGTCCGCCGGGCGGACGGGAGGAGGTGGCTCGGTGAGTATTTCCGAGCCCTTGGACGATCCGTGGGCCGAGGCCGGTCCCAGTGATCGTCTGCCCGCCTCCCGTGGACGCGGTGAGGGTGGCCGAGGGCGGGACGACCGGCACGACCGGGGCCGGGACAGCGGCGACTGGGACGGCGGAGGTTCCACCTTCGAGCGAGTCCCCCCGCAGGACCTGGACGCCGAACAGTCCGTGCTCGGCGGCATGCTGCTGTCCAAGGACGCCATCGCCGACGTCGTGGAGATCCTCAAGGGCCACGACTTCTACAAGCCGGCGCACGAGACGATCTACCAGGCGATCCTCGACATCTATGCGAAGGGCGAGCCGGCCGACCCCATCACTATCGCCGCCGAGCTCACCAAACGCGGTGAGATCAACAAGGTCGGCGGGGCCTCCTATCTGCACACCCTCGTCCAGACGGTGCCGACGGCGGCGAACGCCGAGTACTACGCGGAGATCGTCCACGAGCGGGCCGTGCTGCGCCGTCTTGTCGAGGCCGGGACACGCATCACGCAGATGGGATACGCGGCCGACGGCGACATCGACGAGATCGTCAACAGCGCCCAGGCGGAGATCTACGCGGTCACCGAGCAGCGGACCAGCGAGGACTATCTGCCGCTCGGCGACATCATGGAGGGCGCCCTCGACGAGATCGAGGCGATCGGCTCCCGTACCGGCGAGATGACCGGCGTGCCCACCGGCTTCACGGACCTGGACTCGCTGACCAACGGCCTCCACCCGGGCCAGATGATCGTCATCGCCGCGCGTCCCGCCATGGGTAAGTCCACTCTGGCGCTGGACTTCGCCCGGGCCGCGTCGATCAAGAACAACCTGCCCAGCGTCATCTTCTCCCTCGAAATGGGCCGCAACGAGATCGCGATGCGTCTGCTGTCCGCCGAGGCCAGGGTCGCCCTGCACCACATGCGCTCCGGCACGATGACCGACGACGACTGGACCCGGCTCGCCCGCCGGATGCCGGACGTCTCGGCCGCACCGCTCTACATCGACGACTCCCCGAACCTGTCGATGATGGAGATCCGCGCCAAATGCCGCCGGCTCAAGCAGCGCAACGACATCAAGCTCGTGATCATCGACTATCTGCAGCTGATGCAGTCCGGGTCCAAGCGTTCCGAGAGCCGTCAGCAGGAGGTCTCGGACATGTCCCGAAACCTCAAGCTGCTCGCCAAGGAGCTGGAGGTCCCGGTGATCGCGCTCTCACAGCTCAACCGTGGTCCCGAGCAGCGCACAGACAAGAAGCCGATGGTGTCCGACCTGCGTGAGTCCGGCTCCATCGAGCAGGATGCCGACATGGTCATCCTGCTCCACCGCGAGGACGCCTACGAGAAGGAGTCACCGCGGGCGGGCGAGGCGGACATCATCGTCGGCAAGCACCGAAACGGCCCGACCGCGACGATCACCGTGGCCTTCCAGGGTCACTACTCCCGTTTCGTGGACATGGCACAGACCTGATCCGCACCACCGAAATGAACTCGACGCAGCTCCGCCCACCGGGTGGACTGGGTGCATGACGACATTTCAGGAAGAGCTGCTCCCCGCCACCCGGCGGGCGCTGCTGCATCGGATCGCCGTCGCCCAGGCCGAAGGAAGGGTGCCGTCACTGGTGGCGACGGTGGTGCGGGGCGGGCGGGCCGTCTGGCACGGGGCGCGGACCTCGGTGGACGGCCATGGACCGGACGAGAACGTGCAGTACCGGATCGGATCGATCACCAAGACGTTCACGGCCGTTCTGGTGCTCCGGCTGCGGGACGAAGGGCTCCTCGATCTCGGCGATCCACTGGAGAAGCATCTGCCGGGCACCGGCGCGGGAGAGGCGGCGATCGCCGAACTCCTCGCGCACACAGGGGGGTTGGCGGCGGAATCGCCCGCACCCTGGTGGGAGCGGACCCCGGGTTCGCTGCGGCCGGAGCTCAGTGATGTCCTCGGTGAGCAGCCCCTCCTGCACCCCGTCGGCCGCCGGTACCACTACTCCAACCCCGGCTACACCCTGCTCGGCGCGCTGGTCGAGGAGCTCCGCGGTGCTCCCTGGGAAGAGGTGCTCCGGCGGGAGGTGCTCGAACCGCTGCACCTCGACCGCACGAGCGCCCAGCCACGGGCACCGCACGCGGGCGGCTGGGCGGTACATCCCTGGGCCGACGCGATGCTCCCGGAGCCACTGGAGGACCTCGGCCGGATGGCACCGGCAGGACAGCTCTGGTCGACCACCGACGACCTGGCCCGCTTCGCCGTGTTCCTGGCGGCCGGCGACGACCGGGTCCTGAGCGCGGAGTCCGTACGGGAGATGCGCATCCCGGCGGCTCCCGCCGAGCCCGCCGATGTGCTGGACGGAGCCACCTACGGCCTCGGTCTCCAGGTCCAGCGTCGCAACGGTCGGCTGCTGATCGGGCACTCCGGCTCGCTGCCCGGCTTTCTCGCCAACCTCACCATCAGCGTGGACGACGACGTGGCGGCCGTGGTGCTCGCGAACTGCACCTCAGGCCCGCTGCTGTCCGCCGTCGGCGCCGATCTCGTCCGTATCGTCGCGGAGGCCGAACCGCGCATCCCCGAGCCATGGCGGCCCCTGGCCCAAGTCGAGCCGTCTGTTCTGGAATTGGCGGGCCAGTGGTACTGGGGTACGCACGCCTTCGCGCTGCGGGTGACGGCCGATGGGCTGGTCTCGCTGGGACCGTTGTCGGGCGCCGGCCGCCGTGCGCGTTTCCGGGCCAACGGTGACGGCACCTGGACCGGCCTTGAGAGCTACTACGCCGGAGAGCTTCTACGGCCCGTACGGCGGCCGGACGGCACCGTGAGCCACCTGGACCTCGGTTCGTTCGTGTTCACGCGTCAGCCGTACGAGGAGACCGCTTCTGTCCCTGGTGGAGTGGACCCCGAGGGGTGGCGGGGGATCGGTTAGACGAGCCGGGGGTGGTGTTTCACGTGAAACACCACCCCCTGAGTGCATGCCGTCGGTGCCTGGCGGTCAGATCTCAAGCTTGAAACCGACGTGTGAGGCGGTGAAACCGAGCCGCTCGTAGAAGCGGTGGGCATCGGTGCGTGACGCGTCCGAGGTCAGCTGCACCAACTGGCAGCCCTGACGGCGGGATTCCTCGATCGCCCACTCGATGAAGCGGGTGCCCAGCCCGCCGCCGCGCTCGTCGGCGTGGATGCGTACGGCCTCGATGATCGACCGGGTTGCGCCGCGCCTCGACAGCCCGGGAATGATCGTGAGCTGGAGCGTGCCGACGACACGGCCCTCACGTACGGCGACGACCAGCTGCTGGTTGGGGTCGGCGCTGAGCCGCTCCAGGGCGCTCAGATAGGGTGCCAGGTCGTCCGGTGATTCCCGCCGGGCACCCAGCGGGTCGTCGGCGAGCATGCCGACGATGGCCGGGATGTCGTCGGCGACCGCGGCACGTATGTCTAGATCTCCCATGTCCGCAGCCTATGCGGGCACGTTCAGCGATTCCACGACCCGTACCAGGGGAGCCAGCTCGGGGCTCTTGGCCGCCTCGTCGAGGGCCTCGCGCAGTGCGGTGTCATTGGTGGGACGAGCCTCTTCGAGCAGCCGCAGCCCCGCCTCGGTGACGTTCGTGTAGATGCCGCGCCGGTCGGTCGGGCAGAGGTAGCGCTCCAGGAGGCCCCGGTCTTCGAGGCGCGTCACCAGCCGCGTGGTGGCGCTCTGGCTGAGGACGACCGCGTCGGCGACCTGCTTCATCTGCAGATGTCCCCCCTCGCCGTCGTGCTGGCGGCTGAGGACGTCCAGCAGAGAGTATTCGCGCACGCTCAGGTCGTGCTTCCCCTGTAGGGCGCGCTCGATATGCGCCTCGATCCTCCCGTGGAGCAGGGAGAGAGCGCACCAGCCCTGGGCAAGGGCGGTGAGCGCGGGGTCCGTCGCTGTCATTGGCGTGTTCCTCCGTCCCGGAGCAGCTGAAACCAGGATAGAGCAGGTCCGCAATATCCATTGGTTGCATATAGTCAGCGTCTGCAATTATTGCAGGAGCGTATGAAGACGAGTGCCGAGGCCGTCGGCGGTGGTACCCCCGACCAGGACCATGACTTGGCCACGTCCGCCGTGCAGGTACTCGTCCGACCGCACCCCGATCAGCGCGGAACGCCGGCCCTCCCAGGGGGCCGGCGTTCGCCGTACCGGGAAATCCTCAGCCCGCGGCCACCGTCAGCGGTGCGAATCGCCGCGTCCAGTCTCCTGGCAACTCCGTGATGCCGTAGGTCATCACGGAGTTCATGGCGACGGAGGTCAGCCCACGTTCCTTCACCCATGCCAGCAGCTCCTCGTGCCGGATGTCGATGTCGGTGCGGAGCGGGCGGTCGGTGCGGTCGGCGAGTGAGGCGATGAGGGACTTCGCGGTCTCCGTGTCCCGGGCGATCAGCGGTCCGACGACCTGGGTGTCCATGTTCGGCCAGGCGGCCGCATAGCCGACGATCCGGTCACCGTCCACGGCCACACGCAGCTGGTCCGAGAACGCGGGCAGACGGGCGATGAGAGGTGTGCGGTCGGTACCGAACACCTCCTCGTCCAGCCGCAGGATGGAGCCGAGGTCCTCGGCCGCGGCAGCCCGTGTCGCCACCCGGGGCTCGGGCCCGCCCGGGGCGAAGGGCCCCTTCAGCATCTCCGAGCGTCCCGTGGTCTTGAACCCCAGCTGCTCGTAGAGCGGACGGCCGTACGGCGTCGCGTACAGAGTCAGCGGAGTCGCCCCCATCGCCGAGACGATGTGACGCATCAGCCGGCGCCCGACGCCCTGACGGGCATGCCGTTCGGCAACCAGGACCATGCCGATCGCGACGAGATCCGGGCGTTCGCCCGGGCCGTACTCCGTGATGACACAGGCGGCGACCAGCCCTCCGCCGGGGTCGTCGATCCCGTACCCCTTCCCGGCCGTGAGGAGCAGGCGCCACTTGTGTTCCTCGCGCGGCCACCCCCGATCCTCGGACAAGTCGGCGCAGGCGGTGAGATCGCGTGGCGTCAGTCGGCGAATGGGCAGAGCGGCGACGGAAGGAGTGGGCACGCAGGTCAGGCTGTCCGACCGGCACCAGTGGCGTCTACCTGTTTCCAGGTAGACGCACGCGCTTTTGGCCATGCCGCAGCCCTGAGCACAGCCCCCGGACAGACAGGGGACGTTTCACGTGAAACATCGCCGTCCAGTCGCTGCCCGAGACCTCCCCTGAGGAGTGGTGAACCCTTCCCACTAGCCTGGGGACACATGGCGAGACTTCATCTCTTCGATCTCGACGGCACATTGCTGCACGGCACCTCCGCCCCCGTCGAGATCTCCCGGCAACTCGGCCTGGAAGCCGAGACGGTGGATCTTGATCGGGCGATTTCGGCAGGGCGGATAACCCCGCCGGAGTATGCGGCTCGGGTGTACTCCCTCTGGGCCGAGTTGACCGATGCGCAGGTGACCGCGGCATTCGACGGAGCGCCTTGGCTGGCCCGTATCCGAGACGTCTGGGGCGAGATCAGGGAAGCGGGTGACTATTGCGCGGTGGTCTCGCTCTCTCCCTCGTTCTTCGTGGAGCGCCTATTGGACTGGGGAGCCCATGCGGCCTTCGGATCGCTTTTCCCCGCGGTGCCGTTCGTCGAGCCGGTGGACCCGGCAGGCGTCCTTGATCCTGCGGCCAAGGTGACCATCGCGGACCGCCTGTGCGAGCAGTTCGGGGTCGGTCGGGCGGACTGTGTCGCGTACGGCGATTCCATGTCGGACAGGGAATTGTTCGCCGTGGTTCCGGTATCCGTGGCGGTCAATGCGGACGGACATCTCGCCGGTCTCGCGACGTACTCCTACACGGGTCGTGATCTATGGGATGTCTATGAATTGACGCGCGGCGCCAGGTAGTTGAAGGACCTTATGGTTCGCCCCTTGTCGGATTGGTGGGGGAGACAGGGGGGACTTGTGTGCGGAGCGACGGCCGGTAGGGTCGACTCCGGTTCACGTCCCGGATGAGACGCTCCGGCGCGAGTGACTGCGGCCCATGTCACACTTTCGCCTTACTTGTCCGTACGCGAAGGAAGCACGGGTTCAATGTGGCCATGTCGGCCACGGGCCTGGCCGGGGAGAGCTAGCCGTCAACGGGGGAATACAAGCACCTTCCGAGTGAAGTGCGCAGACCGACCGAAAGATGTTCGAGGCGAGGCACACCATGGATGCTCCGACCACCACGTCGGCGGGCAACGACGGGGCCGGCGGAAGCAGCTGGTTCACGTCCCCCAGCAACACTCCGGTCGAGCCCGCCGCCGAGCATCCGGTCGTGGCGCCGGGTGGGCAGCAGGAGGCACCCCAGGGCCACCGCCCCGCGTCAGGAGAGGCTCGGGAGCGAATACGGCCGACAGAGGAGCAGGGCCGCCTCCAGAGCCCCGCCCAGGCCCCGCCGTCCGGACAGCACGCGGCCCCCGGCCCGTTCGCCCCTGCGGCCGGACAGCCAGTGCCCCCCTCGCTCCAACAGCACGTCCCGCCGCAGCGCAGCGCACAGCCGGGTCCGGACGCCTCCCCGGACGCGATCCGCATCCGCGGCACCATGGCCGAGGTCGGTCCCATAGCCGACAAGGTCACCTCGTACTTCTACGCACTGCTCTTCGTGCGCCATCCCGAACTGCGTCCGCTGTTCCCGGCCGCCATGGACACCCAGCGGGACCGGCTGCTGAAGGCACTGCTCACCGCGGCCGAGCACATCGACAACACGCCCGTCCTGGTCGAGTACCTCCAGAATCTGGGCCGCGGCCACCGCAAGTACGGCACCCGCGCGGAGCATTACCCGGCGGTCGGCGAGTGCCTCATCGGCGCGTTGAGCAAGTACGCCTCGGCCATCTGGGATCCGGAGACGGAGGCGGCCTGGGTGCGGGCGTACACGACGATGTCCCAGGTGATGATCGACGCGGCGTCGGCGGACGAACTACGGGCACCGCCCTGGTGGCATGCGCAGGTCGTCGCACACGACCTCAGGACCGCGGACATCGCGGTGCTCACGGTCCGCCCGGACCAGCCGTACCCCTTCCTCGCGGGGCAGTACACGAGTATGGAGACACCCTGGTGGCCGCGGGTCTGGCGGCACTACTCCTTCGCCTCGGCGCCCCGCTCGGACGGGCTGCTGACGTTCCATGTGAAGGCAGTTCCGGCGGGCTGGGTCTCCAACGCGCTGGTGCACCGCGCCCGCCCCGGTGACGTCATCCGCCTCGGCCCGCCCGTCGGCTCGATGACCGTCGACCATACGAAGGACAACGGACTGCTCTGCCTGGGCGGCGGCACCGGCATAGCCCCCATCAAGGCGCTGGTCGAGGACATCGCCGAACGCGGCGCACGCCGCCCGGTCGAGGTGTTCTACGGCGCCCGCACCGACCACGACCTGTACGACATCGACACCCTGCTCCGGCTCGAGCAGAGCCATCCCTGGCTCTCGGTCCGCGCGGTCGTGGACCAGCAGGCGCATCTCCAGCTCCCCGACGCCATTCGCGCCTACGGCCCGTGGGCCGGGTACGACGGCTATCTCTCGGGCCCGCCCGGCATGATCCGCAACGGCGTGCACGCCCTGCGCGACGTCGGCATCCCGGCGCACCGCATACGGCATGACTCGGTCGAGGAACTGGTCGTCGTCGGCGACTGATCCCTCAGCCGAGGTCGGGGGCATGCATGGCCCGTACGCCCTCGATGTTGCCGTCCAGGTAGTGCCGCAGGGAGAGCGGTACGAGGTGCACGGAGGCGATTCCCACGCGGGTGAAGGGGACGCGCACGATCTCGTACTCGCCGGCGGGCTCCTCGACTTCGGGGCCGTGCCGCAGGGCCGGGTCCATGGACTCCAGCCGGCAGACGAAGAAGTGCTGCACCTTCACACCGGTGGTGCTGCCGCTGTCACCGATGTGCTCCACGGTGTCCACGAAGCAGGGCACCACGTCGGTGATCTTGGCGCCGAGTTCCTCGTGTACCTCGCGGTGCAGGGCGTCGACGACAGTCGTGTCCTCCGGTTCGACCCCGCCACCGGGGGTGACCCAGTAGGGATCGACACCTGGCTTGGTGCGCTTGATCAGAATCAGGTCGTCGCCGTCCAGGAGAACGGCGCGTGCGGTGCGCTTGACCACGGGTCGGACGGTCATGGGAGAAATGTGGCCCAGCTGGTTCCACGTGAAACATCGCGAAGCGCCACCGTACGGCCGCATCGCGTCACCCCCTGACGCGCTCAGCCCCAGTCCACAGCCGCGTGATGGAGCCACTCGTGTGCCCGCGCCACATGCGGCATGGCGAGCGTGCCGGTCCGCACCACCAGGAAGTAGGTCCGCAGAGGGGGTACGGCGGGCTCGTGCAGCGCCATGACCTCACCCCGGTCCAGCGCGGCCGTGCACAGATAGCGGGGCAGCACGGCGAGGCCGGCGCCCGCGACCGCGCAGGCGAGGACGGCACGCAGATCGGGCACGACAACCGTGCCGGAGGCGGCGGGGCGGGCGTCGAAGACGGAACCCCAGTAGCGCGAGACGAAGGGCAGCGACTCGTGGACCTCGACGACGGGCAGGTTCTCCAGGACGGGCGCGCCCTTGTCCCGTACCGTCCCGGTGCCGATCTCCTCGGCCCAGCGGGGAGCGGCGACCAGTACATGCTCCTCGTCGCAGAGGGCGGTGGCGGTGAGCAGGGCGCCACGCGGCCGGACCGTACTGATGGCCAGGTCGTGATGTCCGGCGGACAGCCCGTCCAGGGTCTCCTCGGCGGTGCCGAACGAGGCGCGCAGCGCGAAGCCCTGGCCGTCGTCGCCGGCGAGCTCGGAGAGGGCGGGCAGGGCGCGCTCGGCGGTGAACTCGGGCGGCCCGGCGAGATGGAGGGTACGTATCGAGGAGTCGTCGTCGAGACCGCGTTCCGCTATCTCCACGAGGGCGTCGAGGTGTGGGGCTGCCTTGTGGGCGAGTTCGTCGCCGATGGTCGTCGGGGTCACCCCACGGGCCTGTCGCAGGAAGAGCGGACGGCCCAGCTGTCTTTCCAGAGTGCGGATCTGGGAGGTCACGGCCGGCTGCGAGAGTCCGAGCAGGGCGGCGGCGCGGGTGAAGGAGCCGGCCCGGTGCACGGTCACGAAGGTCCGCAGCAAGGCCAGGTCCATCGCTCACCCTCCCCTTCGCCCCGCCCCGGGCCGGTTCTCGGGGCAAGTCCACAACTATAAATAAGTCGATAGGTCTCTGCCCCTACAGTGATTGGACACTGACGCAGAGTCAACTAGCCTTGGTCGCGCGGTTCTTGGCGCGCGAGAACCGGGACGGTCCGAGCCACGAGGGGGGAGGCTCGGACCGTCCGTTATGCGTAGTCGGGTCGGCGAGGGCGTCCGTAATCCGGTCACCGATCCGACTCATCGAGCGCGCGGAGCACATCGGCCACCAGATCTTCGGGATCCTCGGCCCCGACCGACAGCCGAATGAAACCCTCCGGTACGTCGTCCCCGCCCCAGCGCCGCCGCCGCTCGGCCGTGGAGCGCACCCCGCCGAAACTCGTCGCATCGTCGACCAGCCGCAGGGCCTCCAGAAAACGCTCGGCACGCGCGCGCGTGGGCAGCGTGAAGGAGATCACCGAGCCGTAGCGCCGCATCTGCTGCGAGGCGATCTTGTGCGCGGGGTCCTCGGGCAGCCCCGGGTAGCGCAGCCTGGTCACCTCCGGCCGGTCGCGGAGCGCCTCCGCGAGCACCAGGGCGGTGGAGTTCTGCCGGTCCACCCGCAACTGGAGGGTGGCCAGGGAGCGATGGGCCAGCCAGGCCTCCATGGGCCCGGAGATCGCACCGATGATCTTGCGCCAGCGGCGTACGGCGGCCATGGCCGCCGTGTCCCGACCGGCGACGTACCCCAGCAGGACGTCCCCGTGCCCGGTGAGCTGCTTGGTGCCGCTGGCCACGGAGAAGTCGGCGCCCAGCGCCAGCGGCCGCTGGCCGAGCGGGGTGGCGAGGGTGTTGTCGACGGCGACGAGGGCGCCACGCGCGTGTGCCGCCTCGGCAAGCCGTCGGATGTCGCACACGTCGAGCCCGGGGTTGCACGGCGACTCGATCAGCAGCAGCTTCGCTCCGTCCAGGACGTCGAGCTGGGCGTCGCCGGCGGTCGGCGCGGTGCGCACCTCGATGCCGTACTCCTCCAGCTGGGCGCGGACCAGGGGCAGTACCTGGTAGCCGTCGGACGGCAGCACGACCGCGTCCCCGGCGCGCAGCTGCGAGAAGAGCACCGCCGCTATGGCCGCCACGCCGGAGGCGAACACCAGCGTTTCGACGTCCTCACCGGGCGCCTCCAGCTCGCCGATGGCGCGCTCCAGATGGGACCAGGTCGGGTTCTCGTCACGGCCGTAGGCGTACGGTCCGCTGACCTCGCCGGGCAGATGGAAGTGTGCGGCGAATACCGGCCCGGGCAGGGTCGGTTCGTTCTTGACCGGCTCGGGCAGTCCCGCGCGCACCGCGCGCGTGCCCTCACCCGTCAGGGAGCCGAGACGGGACTCGGAGTCGGAATCGCTCATGCCGTCGTTCCCTCCACTTCGTCGCGCACCGAGGTGAGCAGGCCCTCGCTCGCCGCCTCCACCATCTCAAGACACTCCTCGAAGCCGTCCAGGCCGCCGTAGTACGGATCCGGTACGTCGAGATCGTCGGCGGCATCGGGGTCATAGGAGCGCAGCAGGTGCACCTTGCGTGCGTCCCGCTCGGTGGGGGCGAGGCGGCGCAAGGACTTGAGGTGGCCGGAGTCGAGGGCGATCACGAGATCGAGGCGGGCGAACCAGGACGCCTGGAACTGGCGCGCGGTGTGGTCGCCGTCGTAGCCGTGCTCCTGGAGGACGCGGACGGTGCGCGGGTCGGCGCCGTCACCCTCGTGCCAGCCGCCGGTGCCGGCGCTGTCGACCTCGACACGGTCGTCGATCCCTGCTTCGGCTATGCGGGCCCGGAAGACGGATTCGGCCATCGGGGAACGGCAGATGTTGCCGGTGCAGACGAAGCAGACGCGGTAGGTCATCGGGTGCTCAGTCCGAGTCGGGAAGGATCATGTTCAGGGCCCAGGACACGATCGAGATGATCAGACCGCCGAGGACGGCCGTCCAGAACCCCTCCACGTGGAAACTCAGGTCGAGCTTGTCGCACACCCACGACGTGAGCAGCAGCATCAGCGCGTTGACCACCAGGGTGATCAGGCCGAGCGTGAGGATGAACAGCGGGAAGGTCAGGATCTTCACGATCGGCTTGACCAGGAAGTTCACCAGGCCGAAGACCAGGGCGACCAGGATCAGCGTCCAGACCTTCTTGGTGGTGCTGTCGCCGGTCAGGGTGATCTTGTCGAGCAGCCACACGGCGACGGCCAGTGCGCCCGCGTTGGCGATCGTCTTGACTACGAAATTCTTCATGTGTCTGATCGTGGCAGACGAGATCAGATACGAGCAGTGGGGCGAGGGCGAACAACGGCGATGAAGGCATTCCGGCTGGACGAACTGGAGGCGGAACGCGCCGCCAACGACGGGGCCTACCTGCAGTTTCTGCGGGAGCGGAACATGTCGGTCGGCCTCTACGCCCTGAACGCGGGCGAGCAGGACCCGCAGAAGCCGCACAACCAGGACGAGGTCTACTTCGTCGTCAGCGGCCGCGCGGCGATCACCGTCGGGCTGGAGACCACGCAGGTGGCCCGCGGCAGTGTGGTGTACGTGCCGGCCGGGGTGGCCCACAAGTTCCATCACATCAGCGAGGACCTGAGGGTTCTGGTCGTCTTCTCTCCGCCCGAGGCCTGACCTCTCGCCTCAGGGTTCCCTAGGGGAGAGGTCAGGGGAGGACAAGGGATCAGAGGCCCCCGAACGCCCCCCTCGCGGCTCTAGCATCGAGTGCAGGACATCGCATCGTGCGGTACGCACGAGACCGACCGTACGTGCCGAAGCGCACGGGAAAGCAGAGGGCAGGGCAATGCGAGAGATCTTCACGGGTCTGCCGTGGTGGGTGAAGTGGATCGCGGTGCCGGTCATCGCGCTGGTGGTGTTCGGCGGTCTGATCGGCTCCATCGTCGGCTTCCTGGCCTACCTGCTCTTCAAGTTGCTGATCTTCGTGGCGCTGGTCGGCGGACTGATCTACGTCGTGCGGAAGTTCATGTCGAACTCCTCGTCGAAGAGCGACTGGTGAGGACCGTGGGAATCGGTGACCGGTAACAGGAATCACCGGTTCCCTCGGGGGAGGGAAGTTTCCCGTACGGGCCGACCGGGAGCGGTGGCGGACGGTTAGAGTCGCTGACCCCCTCGCGCTCCGGGAGTGACCCTTGGCCACGCTTGACGCCACCTCCGCACCCACGGAACTTCCACCGCCCCCCACCCAACGCCGTTCCGGCACACCCCCCGTGCAGCGGCCGGCCACTTCGGACCCCGCACAGCCGCATTCGGCCACCCTGATCGGCTCCGTGCAGCGTGCGATGCGCCTGCTGGAGTGCGTCGCCGGACACGAACACGGCGCCCCCGCCAAACAACTGGCCCGCGAGACCGGCCTCGCGCTGCCCACCGCCTACCACCTGCTGCGCACCCTCGTCCACGAGGGCTATCTGCAGCGCGACAAGGGCCTGTTCTTCCTCGGTGAAGCGGCGGAGCGGCTGAGCAGCAGCGGAGCGCAGCAGAAACGTCGCAGCGCGGTAGCCGACACCCTCGCCCACTGGCGGGATTCGATCGGTGCGCCGGTCTACTACGCGATGTACCGGGACGGTGAGATCGAGGTCGTGTGCGTCTCCGACTCCCCGGGCACCCCGGCGGTCGAGGAGTGGGCCGACTTCCGCGAGACCGGGCACGCGCATGCCATCGGCCAGAGTCTGCTCTTCCAGCTGGACGAGAACACCCGCCGTGATCATCTCGACCGCTATCCCCTGCAGGCCCTCACCCCGTACACGGTCCGTGACGACCATGCGCTGCTGCGGCGGCTGGAGCGGACGCGGCGGATGGCGCCGTTGGTGGAGCGCCAGGAGTATGCGCTGGGCACGGTGTGCGCGGCGATCCCCATCACCGTCGGCACCACGGCGGCCACGGTGGCCATCTCGCTCCCTCTCCACCAGGCAGACCGGCTGCTGCCCGCCGCACGGCAGTTGCAGGCGGAGGTGGGACGGCACCTGGGATCGCTGGCAATCGCTATCAGTATCTGAAAACTCACTCCTTGTGATCTGCTGTGTACGTTCAGCAAGATTTGACCACCATCAAAGGGATAAATCCCGGCCAGTCGGTGTCATATGACGGGGTAGGCGATGCGCGAGTCCGTACAAGCAGAAGTCATGATGAGCTTTCTCGTCTCGGAGGAGCTCTCCTTCCGCATCCCCGTGGAGTTGCGCTACGAGACCTGTGATCCGTATGCCGTACGGCTCACCTTCCATCTGCCCGGGGATGCGCCGGTGACCTGGGCCTTCGGCCGTGAGTTGCTGATCGACGGGGTGGGCCGGCCGTGCGGGGAGGGCGATGTGCATATTGCGCCCGCTGATTCCGAGGTGCTGGGAGAGGTCCTGATCAGGCTTCAGGTCGGCGGCGACCAGGCGGTGTTCCGGTCTTCGGCACCACCGCTGGTGGCCTTTCTCGACCGTACCGACAAGCTGGTGCCGCTGGGCCAGGAAGGTGCGCTCGCCGACTTCGACGCCCATCTGGACGAGGCCCTGGACCGCATCCTGGCCGAGGAGCAGAGCGCGGGCTGAAGATATGGCACGGGGCGCGAGCCGCTCCGCCGAGCCGCGTGAGGACGCGCAGGAACGCTTCTGCGTGTCCCTGGGCGGGCGCCCTGCGTAGCCCTGCCGTGTCCCTGAGGGGGAGATGCCCTGTGCGCCCCCGGGCGGGTGCCGGAGCGCTTCTCCTCATGCGGACCGTCCTCTTGCGCCGCCCACTGCTTCTTCGCCGCACGTTCACCGCTTCCGGCGACGCCCTCGTCCGCCACGCGCCGGGGCCTCCACGGACGCGACCGCTTCCTTGCTCTGCCGGTCGGCCGAGACCACCAGCGCCGCGAGCAGCGTGGTGACCGGCACCGAGGCGACCAGGCCGATCGAGCCGACCAGGGTGCGCACGATCTCCTCGGCCACCAGTTCGCTGTTGGCGACCGTCGCCACGCTGCTCTGCGCGATCGAGAAGAGCAGCAGCAGCGGCAGCGCGGCGCCCGCGTAGGCCAGGACGAGAGTGTTGACGACGGAGGCGATGTGGTCGCGGCCGATGCGGATGCCGGCCCGGTACAGCCCGCGCCAGCCCATCGTCGGGTTGGCCTCGTGCAGCTCCCAGACGGCCGATGTCTGGGTCACCGTCACATCGTCCAGGACACCCAGCGAACCGATGATGACACCGGCCAGCAGCAGACCACTCATGTCGATCGACGGGTACAGGCCGTGAATCAGGCCGGTGTTGTCGTCGGTGTTGCCGGTGAGCGCGGCCCAGTCGATGAACTCCGAGCCGAGCAGGCCGATCAGGCACAGCGAGACCAGCGTGCCGAGCACCGCCACCGAGGTCCGGGCCGACAGCCCGTGGCAGATGTACAGGGCGATCAGCATGATGGCGCTCGACCCGACCACCGCCATCAGCAGCGGATTCGAGCCCTGCAGGATCCCCGGCAGGATGAACATGGTCAGCACCAGGAAGCTGACGGCCAGCGCGACCAGCGCCATCACACCGCGCAGCCGACCCACCACCACGACGGCGAGCGCGAAGATCCCGGCCAGCAGCGCCATCGGGAACTTCCGGTTCACGTCGGTGACCGAGTACTGCAGGTCCTTGGGCGCCGAGGGCTCGTACGCGACCACGACCTTCTCGCCCTCGTCCAGCTGACGCGACTGGTCGGGCTGCACGATCTCGGTGAACGTACGGCCCTTGTCCTTGCCGGTGTCGACCCGGACCGTGGCCTTCTTGCAGGTGCCGTCCTCCTCCTGCTTCGCGGAGCTGCCCTCCGCGGTGGAGGTGTCGCCTGTCGAGCTGTCCCCCGAAGCGTTGACCGACTTGCAGCTGACCGAGACGACCTTGGTGACCGTGGCCGCCTGCGTCTGCCGGTCGAAGCCGACGCCAGTGCGCTCGTGCGACGGGGCGCCGCCGGGCCACAGCACCACGAGCCCGACGACGACCGCGGCGGTGAAGGGGATGAGGATCGCCGCGATGACCTTGCGCAGATGCTTGGAGACCGGCGCGGCGGGGCCGTGGCTGTGGCTGTGCGAGTGACCGTGCCCGCCGCCTGCCCCCGAGCCGCCCTGGCCGGGTCCCTGGCCCGGTCCCTGGCCCGGTCCCTGGCCCGGTCCCTGGCCGGGCGGGTGGCCGAGGATGTGGCCGTCGTCGTGACTGTGAGCGCGCCCCTGGTCGTGCTGGTGGCCCTGCCCGTGGTCGTGTCCGTCACCGGCACCGTGGCCCCCGTGGCCGGTTCCGCCGCCCTGTGCGGCGCCGTTGCCGCGCCTTGGGTCGGGGGGCGGATAGGGGTGCTGCTGTGTCGTGGTCACCGCCCGATCATCGCAAGAACGACAGGGGCCCTCTGTTCACCGCGCCCGAATTGACGCTAGCGTGGAGGCACCTTTGCACACGCGGGAGCTCGGAGCACCGGGCTGAGAGGGCGCTGACCTCCGTATTCGCGATGTTTCACGTGGAACGAGTGATGTTTCACATGAAACGCCGCCCGACGGAAGCCGCTGCGTCGACCGCCGAACCTGTTACCGGGTAATGCCGGCGTAGGGAGTAGGTCTCATGACCAACAAGGACGCACGCACGCCTGCCTTCAGTCAGGACGAACAGCCCATTGCGGGTGAAACACCCCAAGAGGCAGGAGAGTCGATCGGCTGGCACAAGGGGTATGTCGAGGGTTCGCGCCCCGACCTTCGGGTGCCGGTCCGTCAGGTGCATCTCACCAACGGGCAGTCGGTCACGCTCTACGACACCTCCGGCCCGTACACCGATCCGCTCGTCGAGACCGACGTCCGCAGGGGCCTGCCGCCGCTGCGGGAGAACTGGATCATCGCCCGCGGTGACACCGCCGAGTACGCGGGCCGCCCCGTTCGTCCCGAGGACGACGGGATCAAGCACACCTCTCCGCGTGGCGGACTGCGCAACCTGGACGCGGTCTTCCCGGGCCGCCCGCGCCAGCCGCGCCGCAGCCGTGACGGCGAGGCGGTCACGCAGCTGGCGTATGCGCGCCGGGGTGAGGTCACCCCGGAGATGGAGTACGTCGCCATCCGGGAGAACGTCTCCCCCGAGGTCGTCCGTGAGGAGATCGCGGCGGGACGGGCCGTGCTGCCGGCCAACGTCAACCACCCGGAGATCGAGCCGATGATCATCGGCAAGCGGTTCCTGGTGAAGGTCAACGCCAACATCGGCAACTCCGCCGTGACTTCCTCCATCGAGGAGGAGGTGGAGAAGATGACCTGGGCAACCCGCTGGGGCGCCGACACGGTCATGGACCTCTCCACCGGACGCAACATCCACACCACCCGCGAGTGGGTGCTGCGCAACTCCCCCGTCCCCATCGGCACGGTCCCGCTCTACCAGGCCCTGGAGAAGGTCGACGGCAGGGCCGAGGAGCTGACCTGGGAGATCTACAAGGACACGGTCGTCGAACAGGCCGAGCAGGGCGTGGACTACATGACCGTCCACGCGGGCGTGCGGCTGCCGTATGTGCCGCTCACCGCCAACCGCAAGACCGGCATCGTCTCGCGCGGCGGCTCGATCATGGCGGCCTGGTGCCTCGCGCACCACAAGGAATCGTTTCTGTACGAGAACTTCGAGGAACTCTGCGAGATTCTCGCCACCTACGACGTCACGTACTCGCTGGGCGACGGCCTGCGCCCCGGCTCCATCGCGGACGCCAACGACGAGGCCCAGTTCGCGGAGTTGCGCACGCTCGGGGAACTCAACCGGATCGCCAGGCGTTTCCATGTACAGACGATGATCGAGGGCCCGGGCCATGTCCCGATGCACAAGATCAAGGAGAACATCGACCTTCAGCAGGAGATCTGCGATGAAGCTCCGTTCTATACGCTCGGCCCGCTGACCACGGACGTCGCACCGGCGTACGACCACATCACCTCCGGCATCGGTGCCGCCATGATCGCCTGGTGGGGCACGGCGATGCTGTGCTACGTAACCCCCAAGGAGCACCTCGGCCTGCCCAACCGCGACGACGTCAAGACCGGCGTGATCACCTACAAGATCGCCGCCCACGCGGCCGACCTCGCCAAGGGTCACCCGGGCGCGCAGGAGTGGGACGACGCGCTGTCCGACGCCCGCTTCGAGTTCCGGTGGGAGGACCAGTTCAACCTCGCCCTGGACCCCGACACGGCTCGGGAGTTCCACGACGAGACGCTTCCGGCGGAGCCGGCGAAGACGGCCCATTTCTGCTCCATGTGCGGGCCGAAGTTCTGCTCGATGAAGATCAGCCACAGCATCACGGAGCGGTTCGGTGCTGGGGCGGCTGAGGGGGCGTCTCCCGAGGAGGTCGCGGAGGGGATGCTCCAGAAGTCGAAGGAGTTCGCGGCCAGCGGGAACCGGGTGTACCTGCCGCTGGCGGACTGAGCTCCTAGCCGAGGTGCCGGTCCGGGGCGTCGGACACCCCGGACCGACACCGTGGGCTCGGTCACCCTTCGGCGTCCTGCGGGTACCAGCGCAGCTCCACCGTATTGCCGTCCGGGTCCCGGACGTAGACCGATGTGGCGGTGCCGCGCGCGCCGAAGCGCTCCACGGGGCCCTCGACGACGGTGAACGCCCCCGACGCGATGACCTCGTCCCAGTCCACCGGCTCCACGGTGAGACAGATGTGGTCGACGTTGGACTCGCCCCGGCAGCGGACGACCAGGTCGATGATGGTCTCCGGAGTGACTCGGACCGACGGGAAGGGGACTTTCCCGGCTCGCCATTCCGCGAGACGGACCGGTTCCAGGCCCAGGAGTCCGGCGTAGAAGTCCATCGACCGTTCGACGTCCTCGACGTTGAGGACCAAGTGGTCGAATGCCTTGACACGCACCGGGGACACTTCGTCTCCGGAGCGCTGCCGCGGGGTCGGGGAGGCGGTGGTGGCAGTGGTGTTCATGAGGCTTCCTCAGGGTGCGGATCCGGTCTCATGGGGGACCGGACGGGGATGCCTTCCACGATCGGCCGTGGGGTAGGGGCCATCAAGGCATGATCGAAGTACGACCGTTGAGCCGGATTAAACGCCGAGGGGGGATCATGCTGGAGCGGCTGGAGGCCGAGATCTTTCTGACGCTTGCCGAGGAACTGCACTTCGGCCGGACCGCCGAGGTGTTGGGGATCACGACCGGGCGGGTGAGCCAGATGGTCAAGAAGCTGGAACGCCGTGTCGGAGGCATGCTGTTCGAACGCAACAGCCGTACCGTCCGGCTCACCCCGATCGGGCGGCAGTTGGCCGATGACCTGCGGCCCCTGGTCGCCGCCATGGAGGAGGCGCTACGCAGAGCGGCCGACGCCAGTCGTGGCGTCGCAGGGGAACTGCGGGTGGCCTTCCTCGGAGAGTGGACGGCGCCGGCACTGCTCAGAGCCGTCGGCCTGTTCACCGCACGTCATCCCGACTGCCGGGTCGACGTACGAGAGGTGCAACTGTCCAACTCCCGGGCGAGTCTGCTGGACGGCTCGATCGACATCCTTCTCGCCTCCTACCCGTTCGACGGCATGGCCCGCGGGCCGGTGTTGCTGAGGGAGGAGCGGGTGCTCGCCGTGGCGGCCGGGCATCCGCTGGCCGGTGAGCGGTCGGTGTCGGTCGAAGCACTGGCTCAGTACCCCGTGGTGCAGTACCCGGACGTGACCTCCGCGGCCTTCAAGAGGGACCGAACACCGGACCGCACACCGTCGGGCAAGCCCGTTCCGAAGGGCCCCGTCGGCGGGTCGTTCTCCGAGATGCTCACCCTGGTCGCGATGGGCAGAGGGGTCCTCCCGGTCGGAGAGCATTCCCGGCAGTACTACCCCCGACCCGATATCGCGTATGTGCCCCTGCATGATGCGCGGCCGATCGAGCGTGGACTGGTCTGGCAGGCAGGGAACACGACAGAGCGGGTGCGTGCGTTTGTCAGAGCGGCGGCCGATGCCGTGAAGCCGTCGCCGACCGCTTCGGTGTTGATCGAGAAGGGGATGGTGCAGAAATCCAAGGAGCCCGCGGCCGCGGGCAACCGGGTGTGTCCGCCGATCACCGACTGACGCCGAACACGCGAGAAACCGGCGAGTGCTCTGCCGGTCGGCTTCGCGGCTCCCTCTCGTGGACCGGGTGTCCGGCCTGCGCCCCCGGGCGGGGGGCGCAAGCCGGGTTATTCCGGCTGGTGTTCCGGGCCTCCGAAGTCCGGGCTGGTGTAGTCCGGGCTCGTGAAGCTCGGCCGGGCGGCGGGTGCGGTGCCGTCGTCGGTGCTGAAGCCAGGACGGTCGTAGCCGAGACGCGGCATCCGGCCTCCCGGGCCCGACGGGGTCGTACGGCGCAGTCCGGCCGTGCCGGGTGCGGTGGCCAGCGCTTCCCGCAGGAAGGGCAGGATGCCGCGCTCCAGCAGAGCGTCCCGCCAGGCGTCCCTGGCCTTGGCCACCTCCCCACCGGGTTCGCCGTAGGCTCCCGCCTCCAGCGAGGGACTGTTGCGCAGTGCGGTGAGCAGCAGCCCCGCGCCGGCCATGAGGATGGCGGCCGCGGTCACGACGCCGAAGACCCAGCCCGCGGTGAGCATGGTCTGGGCGAACGCCGGGGCCGGGTCCAGCATCTTCAGGACGTAGCCGACGAGCAGGAAGATCGCGGCGGCGGTACCGGCGAGCACGGGCGCCAGGACCAGGGCGAGGGCGAAGCCGCCGGCACCCGTGGTCTCGGCGGCCTCGCCGAGGGTGGTGGCGAGCCCCAGCGCACCGCCCGTGGCCGACTCCGCCGAGTCGGCCTCATGGACGGTGGCCGGGGTGGACCGCGCAGGATTGCGCAGTTCCTCGCGGACCTTCACATAGTGCTGGTACTCGGTCGCCGCGGCCGCCGCTATCAGTGCGGTGGCGTTGAGCGCCATGGTGCGCAGCTGTTCGGTGTTCAAATGCTGGCCGGTACCGGCCAGTTCGGGACGGTAAGGGGCGGAGCGCAGCGCCTCATCGAGGATCCGCTCGTATTCCTGGCGGTCCTCGCTGTGCAGGTGCTGCGGAACGCTGTTCATGTGCATCCCCCGATGCTCCGTAGGGCTTGGGGCTCGCACGCCGGCGAGCCGTCGGGCAGAAACGGAGGGGAGCCTGCTACGGATAAACCGATGGTAGAGCCGTTAAGGCACGCGGTGACAGGGGGTTGCCGGAAATTGGGGGTGGCCCGCGTGTGACTTCGGGGTACAGAACAGCGTGCCGAACGCTCAGGCGTCCAGCGGAAGTTGCCTGACCAGCAGCTTTCCGGCCATGGTCACTCCGCCGTCCATGGCGATGGCGAGTCCCTCCGCGTAGACGTGTGGTCCTTCCACGACGGGGCCGGTGTTCTCTTCGCCGTCCTCGGAGCCGACGTCGCCCAGCAGATAGGGAATCGGGCTGTGCCCGTGAACGATGCGGGTACCGCCGTACGTATCGAGAAGGGAACGGACGGCGTCTGCACCCCCTTCGTCGCGGAAGGAGAACCGCTTGGTGAACTTACGGAACAGGTCCCAGACCTCGTCCGCGTCGTTTCGCGTGATGGTCTCGCGGATCGTGTCGTTGACCGCCTCGATCGAGTCGCCGTAGTCGAGGTAGGCGGTGGTGTCGGAGTGGACGAGCAGATAGCCGTCGACCTCCTCGACCGCGTCCAGACGTGCCATCCACTGGAGGTGGTGGTCCTGGAGCCGGTCCATGTCGGTCTTCTGGCCGCCGTTGAGCAGCCAGGCCGCCTGGAAGGTGGCGGTGCCCGCGCCGGAGTTGACGGGGGTGTCGCCGAACCGCTTGGCGCCGAGCAGCAGCAGCTCGTGGTTGCCCATGAGGGCCTTGCAGTAGCCGCCGGCCGCGGCCGCCTCGGCCGACAGCCGCATCACCAGGTCGATGACCCCGATGCCGTCCGGACCCCGGTCGGTGAAGTCGCCGAGGAACCACAGCCGGGCCGTGCCCGCGCACCAGTGCCCGTCCGCGTCGATCAGCCCCTGCTCCCGCAGCGCGTCGATCAGCTCGTCGAAGTAGCCGTGCACGTCCCCGACGACGTACAGCGGGCCGGGACCCGCCGCGAGCTGAGCGGCCGGGGCGGTGGCCGGGTCGACGGGCATCTGGAGCGTGTCGCCGCGGTTGATGACGGGCAGGTCGCGCTGGGTGGGTGTGTACCCCTCGGGATATCCGTCGGGGTACGGCTCGTCGAGCGCCGGGGCGACGTCGCCGGGGTGGGTGCTCTGGACGTACGGACCGGTCTCGTTGACGTACGCGGGCACCCGGAAGTCGCGCAACGCCGCTGTCCGTTCCGCTTCGGGTCCCTGACCGGCCCCCTGAGTCATCAGACCCCTCCACCATCGCGCCGCATCTGCACCGCTTCGGACTGCCTGGTCGCAGCGGCCCGCGGTGTCGTGCGCCCATCATAGGAACGCCCGTCGCGCCGTGTGATGACCCAGGGGTGGTGAATCGGAGCAGGACTCCAGTTCAGTGCGGCTTTCGCCCCGGTTGGGCAGGGGTTCGACCACCCGCCGTTCACCTGCCGGCCGTCGCTCGACGACGCCCGGCAGGCGCGTCGGCCGCCTCCGTGTGCGTACGGATCGGCCGTGCGTGCGTACGGGCCGTCCGTGCTACTCCTCCTCCGGTGCCCGGGGCGGGCTGACCGTGGTGCGCTGCGGGCGTCGCTGGGAGGAGGTACGCACGATCAGTTCGGTCGGTATCACCTGCTCGACCGGTTGGTCCGACTCCACTCCCTCGATCGCGTCGATGAGCAGCTGCACGACGGCGGTGCCGATGCGGCGCGGCTTCAGGGAGAGCGTGGTGATGGGCGGCTCGGTGTTGGCGTACACGGTCGACTCGCTGCAGCACACCAGCAGCAGGTCGTCGGGGACGCGCAGCCCGTAGCGGCGGGCGGCGGCGAGCAGGTCGGTGCCGTTGGGGTCGAAGAGGCCGTAGACGGCGTCGGGGCGGTCCGGGCGGGCCAGCAGCCGGTCGGCGGCTACGGCGCCCGCACAGGGGTCGTGCGCCGGGTAGGCCTCGTAGACCGGGTCCTGGCCGACGCGTTCGCACCAGCGCAGGTAGGCGGTGGTGGACAGATGGGTGTACGTGTCCGTCGTGGTGCCGGTGAGAAGGCCGATCCGGCGGGCGCCGGCGTCGGCGAGATGGTCGAGGATGCCGAGCACGGCGGCCTCGTGGTCGTTGTCCACCCAGGCGGTGACCGGGAGCGAGCCGGCCGGGCGGCCGTCGGAGACCACCGGCAGCCCCTGCCGGACCAGCTCACTGACCACCGGGTCCTGGTCGGAGGGGTCGATGACGACCGTGCCGTCCAGGGCGACGTTCGACCACACGTCGTGGCGTGAGGTCGCCGGCAGGATCACCAGGGCATAGCCGCGGGCGAGCGCGGCGGAGGTGGCGGCCCGGGCCATCTCGGCGAAGTACGCGAACTCGGTGAAGGTGAAAGGTTCATCCCCGTACGTCGTCACGGTCAGGCCGATGAGTCCCGACTTGCCGGTACGGAGGGTGCGGGCGGCGGCCGAGGGGCGGTACCCCAGCCGGTCGGCGACCTCCCGGACGTGGCGCCGGGTGGCATCCGGGAGCCGGCCCTTACCGTTCAGGGCGTCGGAGACGGTCGTGATGGAGACTCCGGCGGCGGCGGCCACATCTCTGATGCCCGCCCGGCCCGGCCGGCTTCCTCGCCGAGAGGTTTCCGCGCGGCTCACCTGGTGCTTCCCTGCTGCTGTCATGGCGAGCCGATAGTAGGGCTCATGCGGTGGGGTAGTGCGGACGCATATGCACGCGTTGACAGGCACGTTTCTGCAAGGTCAAAGGGGGTCAACTACCTTAGAAAGAAAGTCAGTTGAACGATCCAATGGTTAGACGTGACTTGTCGGCACGCATGGGCCTGCCAAGTGCCCGATGTCTCGAAGAGGTCTCAACTCACCTTCACGGGTGATGCGCGCCACGGCGCGAGCCACCGGCGCGTAGATATATGTAGGGCGCGCCCCCGAAAAATGCGCCTTCGTGTGGTGATGCCCGTGATGCCAGTGGGACGGATGAGGTTCGCCGCTCCGGGTCCTCGCCCACTCGGCCGGTGCGCGGTCAGTCTCTGCGCTCGCTCTTTCGCTGTACGCAGCGGCGCCGAATCCTCATAAGGTGAGAAGTATTGGATGCCGGCGGCGCGGACGGTCCGCTGGTGGTCGCGAGGAGGACTGCGGTGAGCGAGACGAGCCCCAAGCTGCGCGCCGAGCTGGAGGGTATCCCCACCTACAAGCCGGGCAGGGCGGCGGCGGCCGATGGTCCCGTCGCGTACAAGCTCTCCTCCAACGAGAACCCGTATCCCCCGTTGCCCGGTGTGATGGAGTCCGTCACCGCGGCCGCCGCCTCCTTCAACCGCTACCCGGACATGGCGTGCACGGCACTGATGAACGAGCTGTCGGACCGCTTCGGCGTCCCGCTCGGACATCTGGCCACCGGCACCGGCTCGGTCGGCGTCGCCCAGCAGCTGATCCAGGCCACCAGCGGCCCCGGCGACGAGGTGATCTACGCCTGGCGGTCCTTCGAGGCGTACCCGATCGTCACGCAGATCAGCGGCGCTCGCTCGGTCCAGGTTCCCCTCACGCCCGGCGAGGTGCACGACCTGGACGCGATGGCGGACGCGATCACCGACCGCACCCGCCTGATCTTCGTCTGCAACCCCAACAACCCGACCGGAACGGTCGTGAAGCGGGCCGAGCTGGAGCGGTTCCTGGACCGGGTCCCCGGTGATGTGCTGGTGGTGCTCGACGAGGCCTACCGGGAGTTCATCCGCGACCCCGAGGTACCCGACGGCGTCGAGATCTACCGCGAACGTCCGAACGTCTGTGTCCTGCGGACCTTTTCGAAGGCGTACGGCCTCGCCGGACTGCGCGTCGGCTTCGCGATCGCCCATGAGCCGGTGGCGGCGGCGCTGCGCAAGACGGCGGTGCCGTTCGGCGTGAGCCAGCTCGCCCAGGAGGCGGCGATCGCCTCGCTGCGGGCGGAGGACGAGTTGCTCGGCCGGGTCGGCTCGCTGGTGTGCGAGCGGCAGCGCGTGGTCGGGGCGCTTCGCGCCCAGGGCTGGACGGTTCCGGAGACCCAGGCCAACTTCGTGTGGCTGAGGCTGGGGGAGCGTACGACGGCCTTCGCGCAGCTCTGTGAGGAGCACGGCGCGGTCATCCGACCGTTCCCGGGCGAGGGTGTCCGGGTGACGGTCGGGGAGACCGAGGCGAACGACATCTTCCTGAAGGCGGCGGAGAACTTCCGCAAGGAGCTCTAGCCACAAGGAGCTCCAGCAGTAGGCCAGTTCCACACACGGGGTCGCCGTCGAGGCGACCCCGTTGCGTATGGGTTTCACGTGAAACCGAGGGCCCGTGGGTCGACGTGACGGAGAAGACAGGACCCCCCTGCCCGCGTCGAAAATCGGTACGTCATAATGGCTTGTGAATGTGAATGCATTCACAAGCGTGTCCCGTTTGCTCCGTGATGTCTGCGGCAAAGGGGGCAAACTGCCGCTGCACTACGGCGACGTAAGGAGACCGACGACGTGGACCTGGCCCTGGCGCCGGAGACATTGGCGCGTTGGCAGTTCGGCATCACCACCGTCTACCACTTCCTGTTCGTCCCGCTGACGATCTCGCTTGCCGCCCTCACGGCCGGACTGCAGACCGCATGGGTGCGCACGGAGAAGGAGAAGTACCTCAGGGCGACCAAGTTCTGGGGCAAGCTCTTCCTGATCAACATCGCGATGGGTGTGGTCACCGGCATCGTGCAGGAGTTCCAGTTCGGCATGAACTGGTCCGACTACTCGCGGTTCGTCGGCGACATCTTCGGTGCCCCGCTCGCCTTCGAGGCACTGATCGCCTTCTTCTTCGAGTCCACCTTCATCGGGCTGTGGATCTTCGGCTGGGACAAGCTGCCCAAGAAGATCCACCTGGCCTGCATATGGATGGTTTCCATCGGCACGATCCTGTCCGCGTACTTCATCCTCGCGGCCAACTCGTGGATGCAGCACCCCGTCGGCTACAAGATCGACAAGGCGAAGGGGCGGGCCGAACTCACCGACTTCTGGGCCGTACTCACCCAGAACACCGCGCTGGCCCAGGCCTTCCACACGCTGTCCGCGTCCTTCCTGACCGGCGGCGCGTTCATGGTCGGCATCGCCGCCTTCCACCTGTTCCGCAAGAAGCACATCACCGTGATGAAGACCTCGCTGCGGCTCGGCCTGGTCACCGTCGTCATCGCCGGCATGCTCACCGCGATCAGCGGTGACACCCTCGGCAAGGTCATGTTCAAGCAGCAGCCGATGAAGATGGCCGCCGCCGAGGCCCTGTGGGACGGCCAGAAGCCGGCGCCCTTCTCGATCTTCGCCTACGGCGACGTCAGCAAGGGCCACAACACCGTCGAACTGTCCGTCCCCGGCCTGCTGTCGTTCCTGGCCGACGACAACTTCAACTCGTACGTCCCCGGCATCAACGACACCAACAAGGCCGAGCAGCAGAAGTACGGCGCCGGCGACTACCGGCCCATCATCCCGGTCACCTTCTGGGCGTTCCGCTGGATGATCGGCTTCGGCATGGCGTCCTTCGCCATCGGTCTGGTCGGACTCTGGCTGACCCGTAAGAAGTTCATGCTGCCGCAGCATCTGCGGGTCGGTGAGGACGAGGTGCCGCATCTGGTCCTCTTCAAGAACAAGGCCCTCAGCCCGAAGCTCGGCAGGCTGTACTGGCTGGTGGCGATCTGGACGCTGGGCTTCCCGCTGATCGCCAACTCCTGGGGCTGGATCTTCACCGAGATGGGCCGTCAGCCGTGGGTCGTCTATGGCGTCCTGCAGACCCGTGACGCCGTCTCCCCCGGTGTCTCCCAGGCCGAGATCCTCATCTCGATGATCACCTTCACCGCGCTGTACGCCATCCTCGCCGTCATCGAGGTCAAGCTGCTCGTGAAGTACATCAAGGCCGGCCCGCCCGAGCTCACCGAGGACGACCTCAACCCGCCCACGAAGATCGGCGGCGAGGCGCGTGACGCCGACAAGCCGATGGCCTTCTCGTACTAGGCCGAGGGAGACGCAGTCATGGAACTTCACGACGTCTGGTTCGTCCTGATCGCCGTCCTGTGGACCGGCTACTTCTTCCTGGAGGGCTTCGACTTCGGGGTCGGCATCCTCACCAAGCTGCTCGCCCGTGACCGGCCGGAGAAGCGGGTGCTGATCAACACGATCGGCCCGGTCTGGGACGGCAACGAGGTGTGGCTGCTCACCGCGGGCGGCGCGACCTTCGCCGCCTTCCCCGAGTGGTATGCCACGCTCTTCTCCGGCTTCTATCTGCCCCTGCTGGTCATCCTGGTCTGTCTGATCGTCCGGGGCGTCGCCTTCGAGTACCGGGCGAAGCGTCCCGAGGAGAACTGGCAGCGCAACTGGGAGACCGCGATCTTCTGGACCTCGCTGATCCCGGCGTTCCTGTGGGGCGTGGCCTTCGGGAACATCGTGCGGGGCGTGAAGATCGACCAGCACTTCGAGTACGTCGGCAACGTCTGGGACCTGCTCAACCCGCACGCCCTGCTCGGCGGACTCGTGACGCTGACCCTGTTCACCTTCCACGGCGCGGTGTTCACCGCACTCAAGACCGTGGGTGACATCCGGGTGCGGGCGCGGAAGCTGGCGACGAAGGTCGGTCTGCTGGCCGCCGTGCTGGCGCTGGCCTTCCTGCTGTGGACGCAGGCCGACAGCGGAGACGGCAAGAGCCTGGTGGCCCTGGTGGTGGCGGTCGCCGCGCTGGTCGCCGCACTCGGGGCCAACCTGCGGGGCCGTGAAGGATGGGCGTTCGCCCTGTCCGGCGTGACCATCGTGGCCGCTGTGGCGATGCTCTTCCTGTCGCTCTTCCCGAACGTCATGCCGTCGTCGCTCAACGCGGACTGGAACCTCACGGTCTCCAATGCCTCGTCGAGCCCCTACACCCTGAAGATCATGACGTGGCTCGCGGCGATCGCCACACCGCTCGTCATGCTCTACCAGGGGTGGACGTACTGGGTGTTCCGCAAGCGGATCGGTACGCAGCACATCGCAGCCGAAGCCGCACACTGAGTCGGCGCTGAGTCCGCCTTAACCCCGCATCGACCCTGCACTGAGTCCGCATGAGTCCAAGGAGTGGGTGTTTCACGTGAAACACCCACTACGGACCGAAGGGCATGTTTCACGTGAAACCAATCGATCCGCGTCTGCTGCGCTACGCCCGAGCCACTCGTCTCTTCCTGATCGCGGTCGTCGGCCTCGGTGCGGTCGGGGCCGGGCTGGTCATCGCCCAGGCGATGCTCATCGCCGAAGTGGTGGTCGGCGCGTTCCAGCACGGCCACTCGGTATCCGAACTCCGCACTCCCCTGCTGTTGTTGGCGGCCGTCGCCATCGGCCGGGCACTGGTCTCCTGGCTGACCGAGCTGGCCGCGCACCGGGCGAGCGCGGCCGTCAAGTCCGAACTGCGGGGGCGGCTTCTCGACCGGGCGGTGGCGCTCGGGCCCGGCTGGCTGAGCGGTCAGCGGACCGGGTCGCTGGTCGCCCTCGCCACGCGAGGCGTCGACGCCCTCGACGACTACTTCTCCCGCTATCTGCCCCAGTTGGGGCTGGCGGTTGTCGTACCGGTCGCGGTGCTCGCGCGGATCGTCACCGAGGACTGGGTGTCCGCGGCGATCATCGTCGGCACTCTGCCGCTCATCCCGCTCTTCATGGTGTTGATCGGCTGGGCCACCCAGTCCCGTACGGACCGTCAGTGGAGGTCGCTGTCCCGGCTGTCCGGCCACTTCCTGGACGTGGTCGCCGGGCTGCCCACGCTGAAGGTGTTCGGGCGGGCCAAGGCACAGGCCGAGTCCATCCGCCGGATCACCGGCGAGTACCGGCAGGCGACCATGCGGACCCTGCGGATCGCCTTTCTCTCCTCCTTCGCGCTGGAACTGCTCGCCACGCTGTCGGTGGCGCTGGTCGCCGTGACCATCGGTATGCGGCTGGTGCACGGAGACATGGACCTGTACATCGGGCTGGTCATCCTGGTGCTGGCGCCCGAGGCGTACCTTCCGCTGCGGCAGGTGGGTGCCCAGTTCCACGCGGCGGCGGAGGGGCTCGCGGCGGCGGAGGAGATCTTCGCCGTGCTGGAGACGCCGGTGCCGGTGTCCGGTGCGGGGGAGATCCCTTCCGATGCCGCCCTGGCCTTCGAAGGAGTGACGGTCCGCTACCCGGATCGCTCGGCGGACACGGTGACCGATGTGTCGTTCACCGTGGAACCTGGCGAGACCGTCGCACTGGTCGGCCCGAGTGGCGTGGGCAAGTCGACGCTGCTGAACGTGCTGCTGGGGTTCGTGCGGCCGGTGGCCGGTCGGGTGCGGATCGGGGGAGCCGAGCTCGGCGAGGTGGACCTGGAGGCGTGGCGGTCGCGGATCGCGTGGGTGCCGCAGCGGCCGCATCTGTACGCCGGGACGATCGCCGAGAACGTACGGCTCGCACGTCCCGACGCGGACGACGAGGCGGTACGGCGGGCGTTGCGGGACGCGGGGGCGCTGGAGTTCGTGGACGCGTTGCCGGACGGCGCCGGGACCGTGCTCGGTGAGGACGGGGCCGGATTGTCCGCCGGGCAGCGGCAGCGGCTGGCGCTGGCGCGGGCGTTCCTTGCGGACCGGCCTGTGCTGTTGCTGGATGAGCCTACGGCTGCGCTGGACGGGGCGACCGAGGCGGAGGTTGTGGCGGCGGTACGGCGGCTTGCCGCGGGGCGGACGGTGTTGCTGGTGGTGCACCGGCCGGCCCTGCTCTGTGCGGCGGACCGGGTGGTGAGGCTCTCCGGCAGCGAGGCCCCCGGAAGGCCCCGCCCCCTGGACCAGCCCCTTCGCCCACCCACCACCCGACTCGGTCAATTGGAAAGCGAGGCGAGCGAGCAGCCCGGTCGGCCGGAAAGCGGCTCGGCGGGGCGGTTCGGGCTGTCTGTGCGTGGGGCTGTGGAGACGGCGGGTGTGTCTCAGCAGGGTGTTCTGAGGCGGGTTCGTGCGGCCTCTGGGGCTCGGCGGGGGCGGTTGTTGCTCGCTCTTCTGCTGGGGGCTCTCGCGCTCGGCAGCGCTGTGGGGTTGATGGCGACCTCCGGGTGGTTGATCTCGCGGGCCTCGCAGCAGCCGCCGGTGCTGTATCTGATGGTCGCTGTGACGGCTACGCGGGCCTTCGGTATCGGGCGGGCCGTGTTCCGGTACAGCGAGCGGCTCGTGTCGCACGACGCCGTGCTGCGGATGCTGGCCGACACCCGGGTCGCCGTGTACCGGCGCCTTGAACGGCTCGCACCTGCCGGGCTTCGGACGACCAGGCGCGGGGACCTGCTCAGCCGGCTCGTCGCCGACGTGGACACCCTCCAGGACTACTGGCTGCGCTGGCTGCTGCCCGCCGGGGTCGCGGTGGCCGTGTCCGCCGGGGCCGTGGGGTTCACGGCCTGGCTGCTGCCCGCGGCGGGCGCCGCTCTGGCCGTGGGGCTGCTGGCGGCCGGCGTCGGTGTTCCGCTGGTGACCTCCGCCGTGGCCCGACGCGCCGAGCAGCGGCTGGCACCCGCCCGCGGCCTGCTCGCGACCCGCGTGACCGACCTGCTCACCGGCACCGCCGAACTGACCGTCGCCGGCGCGCTGCCCGCCCGTACCGGCGACGCCCGGCGGGCCGACGGCACGCTCACCCGGATCGGCTCACGGGCCGCCGCCGCCACCGCCCTCGGTGACGGACTGACCGCTCTGCTGACGGGCCTGACCGTCGCCGCCACGGCGCTGCTGGGCGCCCAGGGGGTCGCCGACGGCCGACTGAGCGGAGTGGCGATGGCGGTCGTCGTGCTCACGCCGCTGGCCGCTTTCGAGGCCGTGCTGGGGCTCCCGCTCGCCGTGCGGCACCGGCAGCGGGTGCGCAAGAGCGCCGAGCGCATCTACGAGGTGCTGGACGCGCCCGAGCCCGTACGGGAGCCCGAGCGGCCCCGCCAGATACCCGCCGCGCCTTTCCCCGTCGTGCTGAAGGGCCTGTCCGCACGCCACGAGGGCCAGCGTCGGGACGCGCTCGCCGGGCTCGACCTCACCCTCCACGAGGGGCGCCGGATCGCCGTGGTCGGTCCCTCCGGCTCCGGCAAGACGACCCTCGCCCAGGTCCTGCTGCGGTTCCTCGCCCCGGACGCTGGCTCCTACACGCTGGCCGGCGTGGACGCGTACGGCATGGACAGCGACGACGTACGCCGGCTCGTCGGGCTGTGCGCCCAGGACGCGCACCTCTTCGACAGTTCCGTACGCGAGAACCTGCTGCTCGCCCGCAAGGACGCCACTGAGGAGGACCTGCGGGACGCGCTGGGCCGGGCCCGGCTGTTGGACTGGGTGGACGGGCTGCCCCATGGGGTCGACACCCTGGTCGGCGAGCACGGGGCCCGGCTGTCCGGGGGCCAGCGGCAGCGGCTGGCGCTCGCCCGGGCGCTGCTCGCGGACTTCCCGGTGCTCGTCCTGGACGAGCCCGCCGAGCATCTCGACCTGCCCACGGCGGACGCGCTCACCACGGATCTGCTGGCCGCCACCGAGGGCCGTACGACCGTGCTCATCACCCACCGGCTGGCGGGCCTGGAGGCCGTGGACGAGGTGATCGTGCTCGACGAGGGCCGGGTGGTACAGCGCGGGCCGTACGCGGAGCTGGCCGCCGTGGCCGGGCCGTTGCGGGGGATGGCGGAGCGGGAGGCGGCGACGGAGTCACCGGCGGACGCACCTCAGGGCCTGGTGGGAGCGTCTTAGGACCGAGTGGAGCGCCTCGGGGACTCCGGTGCCTCCCGGATCGAGGTCGTCGTCGAGGCCATGGTGACGCTGCCCCACGGGCGAAAGAGCGCCCGGCTGACGGTCGCCGAGGACGGGGTCGCATCCCCGACGGGGGCGGGACGACGATGACCTGGCCGGCGCCGCACTGAAACCGGAGCCGGCAGCCTGTGCCGTACCGAATCCGGCGGTTTCAGATGCGCGCGGCCAGCAGCTGTTCGATCACGACCGCCACACCGTCCTCGTTGTTGGCGACCGTACGGCCGGAGGCGGCGGCGATCACGTCGGGGTGGGCGTTGCCCATCGCGTACGACTGCCCGGCCCAGGTCAGCATCTCGACGTCGTTGGGCATGTCGCCGAAGGCCACGACCTCCTCGTGCGAGATGCCGCGCTCGGCGCACTCCAGGGCCAGCGTGCTGGCCTTGGAGACCCCCGGACCGCTGATCTCCAGCAGGGCGCTGGGGCTGGACCGGGTGACGTTGGCGCGCTCGCCGACGGCGAGGCGGGCGAGGGCGAGGAACGCGTCGGGGTCGAGGTCGGGGTGGTAGGCGAGGATCTTGATCACGGGCTCGCCGGCGCTCGGGCCGTCGGCCGCGAGGATCTCCTCGGCGGCCAGCAGATGGTCCGGTGTCTCCAGGTGCAGCTTGGGATAGGCCGGCTCCTGGTGGAAGCCGTACGTCTGCTCGACCGCGTACACCGTGCCGGGCGCGGCGTCGCGCAGCAGCCGTACCGCGTCCAGCGCGTTCTCCCTGGCCAGTTCACGCACCTTCACGAAGCGGTGGGCGCCGGGGCCGCCGTGCAGGTCGACCACGGCGGCGCCGTTGCCGCAGATGGCCAGGCCGTGGCCGTGGACGTGGTCGCTGACGACGTCCATCCAGCGGGCCGGGCGGCCGGTGACGAAGAAGACCTCGATGCCCGCCTCCTCGGCTGCGGCCAGCGCGGCGACCGTCCTCGGGGAGACCGACTTGTCGTCGCGCAGCAGGGTGCCGTCGAGATCGGTGGCGATCAGCCGGGGGGGAGTCGCGAAGGCGGAGGTCTCGGGCTGTCGGGTCGCTGAGGTCACCGGGCCATTCTCGCGCATATGCCCGCACGCCAGTGCGGTGCTCCGCACAGATGAGACACAGACGACTTCCGAAGCGTCCCTGGGGCCCTGTCCGCCCGCTCGGCCCACTCTCCTCGGCTCCCGCCCGTCGGCCTCAGGCCAGTTGGGCCGGGGCCTCCATGGCGATCTGCTCGAAGACCTTCTCCTCGGCCGCGAAGTCCGAGTCGGGGATGGGCCAGTGGATCACCAGCTCGGTGAAGCCCAGCTCCTGGTGACGGCCCGCGAAGTCCACGAAGGCGTCCAGGGACTCCAGCGGCCGGGCACGGTCCGGGGTGAACCCCGTGAGCAGGACCTTCTCCAGCTCCGACGCGTCCCGGCCGACCGCCGCGCAGGCCTCGCCGAGCTTGACCGTCTGACCGCGCAGCGCCTCGACGGACTGCTCGGGCGTGCCGTTCTCGTACAGCTTCGGGTCGCCGGTGGTCACCCACGCCTGCCCGTACCGCGCGGCCAGCTTCAGCCCGCGCGGGCCGGTGGCCGCGACCGCGAAGGGCAGCCGGGGCCGCTGTACACAGCCCGGGATGTCGCGCGCTTCGTGGGCCGAGTAGAACTCGCCCTCGGACGTCACGGAGTCCTCGGTGAGCAGCCGGTCGAGCAGCGGCACGAACTCGGCGAACCGGTCGGCGCGCTCGCGCGCGGTCCACGGCTCCTGGCCGAGCGCGGTGGCGTCGAAGCCGGTGCCGCCGGCGCCGATCCCCAGCGTCACCCGGCCGCCGGAGATGTCGTCGAGGGAGATCAGCTCCTTGGCGAGCGTCACCGGATGCCGGAAGTTCGGCGAGGTGACCAGCGTGCCCAGACGCAGCCGGTCGGTGACGGACGCGGCGGCGGTCAGCGTCGGAATCGCACCGAACCACGGGCCGTCCCGGAAACTGCGCCAGGACAGGTGGTCGTAGGTGTACGCGGTGTGGAAGCCCAGCTCCTCGGCCCGCGTCCACGCGGCGCGGCCGCCCTCGCTCCAGCGGCGGTACGGCAGGATCACGGTGCTCAGACGCAGACTCATGCGTCCGAGACTAAGGGGCCCCGGCGACAGTGGACGAAACGGTCACCGTATGCGGCCGCTCAGCCACGGCGTGAGGAAGCTCGCACTCAGGTGCTCCTTGTACGTACGGTCCCCGGGCAGCGGTACGACCAGCGAGGCCGTCGGCGGGAAACGGCGGGCGCGGACATGGGCCAGCCCGCCGAAGACGGCGCGGAGAAAGGCCGGCACGTCGTCGCGCGGGAGGTCGTGGAACGCGACGCCCTCCACCGTGATCAGCGCGTCGTCGTCCGGGTAGAGCCGCACGCTCACCCGGGGCACCCGCCGAACTCGGCGTATGCCTCGTGCGGCAGCGAGCCGTCCGGGTCCGCGGTGACCCCGAAGCCCGCCGCGCTGCGCGGGGAGGTCTGGTCCGCGCCGATGTCGTGCGTCACCTCGATCTCGCGGCCGCACTCGGCGGCGATCACGCGAAGAGCGGTCACGGCCGCCTCGGTCGTGGGGAGGAGGTCGCTGCGGTCACTCTGGTCCATACCAGCCATCATGCAGGGGTCAGTGCGGGTCGGGGAAGCGCAGGTATTCCGGCGGTACGGCCCTCGTCAGCCACACCCCGTTCGCGCTGACGTGGAAGACATGGCCGGCTCGGTGCATCGCGCCGGCGTCCACCGACAGCACGACCGGGCGCCCGCGCCGGGCACCTACCCGGGTCGCGGTCTCGCGGTCGGCGGACAGATGCACGTCGTGCCTGCTCATCGGGCGGAGACCCGCGGTCCGGATCGCGTCCAGGTACCGGGCCACGGTCCCGTGGTAGAGGTACGGCGGCGGGGTCGCCGGGGGCAGTCCGAGTTCGACGTCGATGCTGTGGCCCTGGCTGGCGCGGATCCGGGCGCCTTCGATCGCGAAGCGCTGCTTGTCGTTGGCGGCGACGACGTGGTCGAGTTCCTCGCGGGTGACCGGGAAGCCGTGCGCCGCTGCCGCCGCGAGCAGCGTGTCGATCTCCACCCAGCCGGCCTCGTCGAGCGTGAGGCCGATGCGTTCCGGCTGGTGGCGCAGGTGCTTCGAGAGGTACTTCGACACCTTCACGGTGCGCCGGTCGTCCCACGTCCTGTCGTTCTGTCCGATGTTCGGCTTGTCGTTCTTTTCGCGGTGCGGTCTGTGGCTCTTCTTGTCGTTCACGCCACCAGCGTGCCGGGAGAGACGCGGATCACGCAGATATTTTTTGCCGAAGGTTTGATCCACAACCAAGTGCGGTTATCCACAGGGGAATTGGCCGTGCTGTGGACAACCGCTGGGCGATTCAGGGCGTTTCGTCAAGATCGTTAACGGGGACGTGATGTGCGGTCAGCGCGTCCAAGTGGCGTGCGCGCGCCTCCCGTTCGGCGGCCAGGGCGATGAACTCGGCGATGTGGTCCGGGCCAACCAGGCGTCGTACGGCCTGAATCGTGTCGGCGGGGAGAGACACGGTACGCGTCTCCTCCCGGGACTTCGGCTGCTCCCCGGTACCGAGTCGCCGGCGCACCTCGCGGGTGGCGAACAGGCGCATGGCCCGGGCCAGTTCGGCGTCCACCGTCTGCTGGGCGAGCGGGCGCAGGCGCCGGACCAGGGAGGCCGCCTCGGCCGCTTTCGCGTCGGTGCGGTGGTGCGGGTCGTCGAGGTAGCGGGCGAAGACGTGCTCGGTGGTGAACTCGAGGAAGCGGGCGGCGATGTGCTCGACCTGGGTCCTCAACTCCCGCAGATGGTCCGAGATCGCGGAGAGCGGTACCCCCGCCGCGTACAACTCGGCTGCCACGGCCAGCTCTTGGGGACTGGGGACCAGGAAGGAGTCGGGGTCGCCCGGCACCGGTTCCAGGACGCCGAGTGCCACGGCCTCGGCCACGGCCGTGTCGTCGGGGGTGCCGCCGAAGCGGGCGTCCAGGTCGGCACGGGAGAGACGGGCCGGTTCCTCGTCGCTCCAGGGGCCCTCGGCCTCGGTGACGAGGCCCAGGACACCGGCCAGGCCGCGGCCGGTGTCCCAGGCGTCGAGGAGGTCCTTGATGGAGGCGAGGGTGTAGCCGCGGGCGAGGAGGTCGGCTATCTGGTGGAGGCGGGTGAGATGGGCGTCGGAGTAGAGGTTGGCGCGGCCCTGGCGCTCCGGGCGGGGCAGCAGGCCTTTGTCCTGGTAGGCGCGGATGGTTCGGACGCTGGTCCGGGAGTGGTGGGCCAGGTCTTCGATGCGGTACGCCTTGTGCGGTGAGGGGTCGGCCGTCACAGCCTCGGCTCCATCCTCGCGATCCTCCGCAGCACCCCCGGCGCCACCCGCGACAGCACCCGCGCCCCCCGCGCCTCCGGTGTCACCGGTACCACCGCCCTGTTGTGCTCCACCGCCTCCAGAATCGCCGAAGCCACCTTCTCCGGCGGGTAGTTCCGCATCCCGTACAGGCGGGCCGAGCGTTTCTGCCGCCGTCGTTGCTCCTCCTCGTCGACCCCTGTGAAGCGGGCGGTCGACGTGATGTTGGTGTTGACGATGCCGGGGCAGATCGCGGTCACGCCGATGCGCTGAGCGGCGAGTTCGGCGCGCAGGCACTCGGACAGCATCAGGACCGCCGCCTTGGAGGTGCTGTAGGCCGGCAACACCCGTGAGGGCTGGAAGGCGGCCGCCGAGGCGACGTTCACGATGTGGCCGCCCTGGCCGCGGTCCGCCATCCGCGCGCCGAACAGGCGGCAGCCGTGGATCACGCCCCAGAGGTTGACGTCCAGGACCTTGCGCCAGTCCTCCGTGGTCGTCGTGAGGAACGAGCCGGAGAGGCCGATTCCGGCGTTGTTGACCAGTACGTCAAGGACCCCGTGCTCGCGGTGGACCCGCTCGGCGAGCTTCTCCATGGCCTGTTCGTCGGAGACGTCGGCCGTCTCGGCCCAGGCGTCCGCCGCTCCGATCAGCCGGGACAGCTCGGCGGTGCGGACGGCGGCCTCCGCGTCCCGGTCCACGGCCACCACGCGCGCGCCCGCCTCCGCGAACGCGAACGCCGTGGCCCGGCCGATGCCGCTGCCCGCGCCGGTGACCAGCACCAACTGGCCGCCGAACCGCTGGGCATGGCGGTCCGCCCGCTTCGGTTCGGTGCCCCGGCCGTCCTCGACGGAGATCACGAACTCCTCGATCCAGGACGCCACCTGGTCCGGCCGGGTACGCGGGACCCAGTGCTTGTCGGGCAGGGTACGGCGGCTCAGCTGGGGTGCCCAGCGCTCCAGGTCGTCGTACAGCCGCGCGGAGAGGAACGCGTCGCCCAGGGGCGTGATGAGCTGCACGGGTGCGTGCGCGTACGCGTCCTCGCGCGGGCGGCGCAGCCGGGACCGTACGTTGTCGCGGTACAGCCAGGCACCGTGCGCCGCGTCGGAGCGGAGGGAGCCGGTCGGGTAGTCCCCGGCGGGGAGCTTCTCGGCTCGTCGGAGGATGCCCGGCCAGGCCTTGCCGAGCGGGCCGCGCCAGGCCAGTTCGGGGACGACGGGGGTGTGCAGCAGGTACACGTACCAGGACTTGGCGCCCTGGCCGAGGAGCTGGCCCACCCGGCGGGGTGTCGGGCGTTTCACGCGCGCGTTGATCCAGTGTCCGAAGTGGTCGAGGGACGGCCCGGACATCGAGGTGAAGGAGGCGATACGGCCCTCCGTGCGCCCCACGGTGACGAACTCCCAGGACTGCACCGAGCCCCAGTCGTGGCCGACCAGGTGCACCGGGCGGTCCGGGCTCACCGCGTCGATCACGGCCAGGAAGTCGTCGGTCAGTTTGGCCAGCGTGAAGCCGCCGCGCAGCGGTTGCGGTGCGGTCGAGCGGCCCTGGCCCCGGACGTCGTACAGCACCACGTGGAAGCGGTCGGCCAGGCGGGGCGCGACCTCGGACCAGACCTCCTTGCTGTCCGGGTAGCCGTGGACGAGGACGACCGTCGGCTGTGCGGGGTCGCCCAGTTCCGCCACGCACAGTTCGATGCCGCCGGTGTGCACCCGGCGTTCGCGTGCGCCCTTCAGTGCCGTCACTTGTCCTCCGCCCAGCGCCGCACGTGCGGCAGATCGTCGTCCAGCCAGAAGGCGCTCTGCTCGGGGTCCCGGGAGTCGGTGACCACGAGGATCTCCTCGAACTTGGCTCCGGTGCCCCGGAAACCGAGGTGTGGTTCGACCGCCCACAGGCCCGGCTGGGGCGGATGGTCGGAGAAGCGGTACGGCGACCACAGGGGCGACCAGCCCTCGCGGTGGCCGTGCAGGGCGTCGGCGGCGAGGCCCTTCAGGGACTGGGTGCCGAACCCGAAAAGATGAGGTGACCAGCGGCGCTGTTTCACCCGGTCCACCTTGTGGGCGATCACGCCGAACGGGTAAGCGCGGTGCCGGTTGGCGTAGCCCTGGCGGATCATGAGGCGGTCCACGTCCTCGTAGATCTCGCGCAGCGGGCGCCGCTCGCGCACCTCGCGCAGGATCAGCTCCCGGTGTGCCTCCAGGTCGGCCATGAGCCGGTCCTGTACGGGGTTGATCCCGAGGGAGCCCGAGTAGCCGATGTCGGCCGTGTAGCCGTCGTACACCGGGGCCAGGTCCAGGATGAACGGCATCCCGGGGGCCAGCCGGCGGTCGGTCGGGAAGAACTGCAGCGGTATGCGGAAGTCCGTGAACGCGGTGCGGTCGCCGAACCAGGCGAAGGGGAGGTGGAACCAGTCCCGTACGCCGCGGGCGCGGAGCCACTCGCGCTGCATCCGGGCCGCCTCGCGCTCGGTGACGCCGGGCTCCAGCCGGGCCGCGATCGCCTCCGCGCATTCGTAGGCGAGTCGCTGCACCCGCCGGAAACCCTGGAGCTCCGTCGCGCGTTCGGAGAGTACGTCGTGCGCTGTCGTCGTCATCCGCCCCGTCCCCATCGACTGCGGTACGCGTCCGTAACTTGACACTGGTGAATGTGACAGTTGTTAGAGGCGACGTCAATAGGTGATGCAAGTCCTGTGGATAACTCTGCGTAGCCCTTAAGCAGGGGATCCCCTAGGGTCCCGTAATACTCGAGAGTGACGCGAAGACGGCTCCAGGGTCTGACGACCTCCGTGGTCCACATCACTACCTTCGATGGCGTGACTGTGATCGCGACCGAAAGCCTGAGCAAGCGGTTCCCCCGGGTGACCGCGCTCGACCGGCTGTCCGTGGACATCGGACCCGGTGTGACCGGACTCGTCGGAGCCAACGGCGCCGGCAAGTCCACCCTGATCAAGATCCTGCTGGGTCTGTCCCCCGCCAGCGAGGGCCGAGCCGAGGTGCTCGGCCTCGACGTGGCGACCAAGGGTGCCGCCATCCGCGAGCGGGTGGGTTATATGCCGGAGCACGACTGCCTGCCGCCCGACGTCTCGGCCACCGAGTTCGTCGTGCACATGGCCCGCATGTCCGGCCTGCCGCCCGCCGCCGCGCGCGAGCGCACCGCCGACACCCTGCGCCATGTCGGGCTCTACGAGGAGCGGTACCGCCCCATCGGCGGCTACTCGACCGGCATGAAGCAGCGCGTGAAACTCGCCCAGGCCCTGGTGCACGACCCGCAGCTGGTCTTCCTGGACGAGCCGACCAACGGCCTCGACCCGGTCGGCCGCGACGAGATGCTCGGCCTGATCCGCCGCATCCACACCGACTTCGGCATCTCGGTCCTGGTCACCTCGCACCTGCTCGGCGAACTGGAGCGGACCTGCGACCACGTGGTCGTCGTCGACGGCGGCAAGCTGCTGCGCTCCAGCTCCACCACGGACTTCACCCAGTCCACGACCACCCTCGCGATCGAGGTCACCGACAGCGACGCGCACCCCGACGGCACCCGCGCGGTGCGCGACGCGCTGCACGCGCGCGGGGTGGAGACGGACAACGAGGGCGGCGGCCTCCCCGGCGCCGGCCACATCCTGCTGCTCACCGCCCAGGGTGAGGAGACGTACGACCTGGTACGGGACGTCGTCGCCGACCTCGGCATCGGCCTGGTGCGCATGGAGCAGCGCAGGCACCACATCTCCGAAGTGTTCACCAGCAGCGACGAGCAGCGGAAGGAGGCGGCCGTCCATGGCGGTTGAGCAGCCCCTGGCCACCCCCGCGGGTGACCAGTCCCGTATCCACGACATCGGCTACCGCGGCTACGACGGCCCGCGCCTGGGCCGCGCCTACGCCCGCCTGTCCCTCTACTCGCAGACCCTGCGGGGCTCCTACGGCCTCGGCCGCTCGGTGAAGTCCAAGGTGCTGCCGATGCTGCTGTTCGCGGTGATGTGCGTGCCGGCGGCCATCATGGTGGCCGTCGCCGTCGCCACCAAGGCGCACGACCTGCCGGTGTCCTACACGCGGTACGCGATCATCATGCAGGCCGTCATCAGCCTGTACGTCGCCTCGCAGGCACCCCAGGCCGTCTCCCGCGACCTGCGCTTCAAGACCATCCCGCTGTACTTCTCGCGGCCCATCGAGACCGCCGACTACGTCCAGTCCAAGTTCGCGGCCCTGGGCTCGGCACTGTTCATCCTCACCGGCGCCCCGCTGGTCGTGCTGTACGCGGGCGCCCTGCTGTCCAAGATGGACTTCGCCCACCAGACGAAGGGGTTCGGCCAGGGACTGCTCTCGGTGGCCCTGCTGTCCCTGCTGTTCGCCGGCATCGGTCTGGTCATCGCCTCGGTCACGCCGCGCCGCGGCTTCGGCATCGCCGCGGTGATCGCCGTCCTGACCATCTCCTACGGCGCGGTCTCCACCCTCCAGGCCATCGCCGACGCCCAGGGCAGCACCGGCGCCATCCCGTGGATCGGCCTGTTCTCGCCGGTCACCCTGGTCGGCGGCCTGAGCACCGCCCTGCTCGGCGGCACCAACACCTTCCCGGGCGGCGACGGGCCCTCCCACGCCCAGGGCGCGGTGTACCTGCTCGTCATCGTCGGCCTCATCGCCGCCTGCTACGGCCTGCTGCTGCGCCGCTACAAGAAGGTGGGACTGTGACCACGCTCTCCATCGACCATGTCTCCCGCTGGTTCGGCAACGTGGTCGCCGTCAACGACATCACCATGACCATCGGCCCCGGCGTCACCGGCCTGCTCGGCCCCAACGGCGCCGGAAAGTCCACCCTCATCAACATGATGGGCGGCTTCCTCGCCCCCTCCACCGGCACGGTCACCCTCGACGGACAGCCGACCTGGCGCAACGAGGCCATCTACAAGCACATCGGCATCGTCCCCGAGCGCGAGGCGATGTACGACTTCCTCACCGGCCGCGAATTCGTCGTCGCCAACGCCGAGTTGCACGGCCTCGGCGCCAAGGCCGCCCAGAAGGCGCTGGCGACGGTGGAGATGGAGTACGCGCAGGACCGCAAGATCTCGACGTACTCCAAGGGCATGCGCCAGCGCGTGAAGATGGCGTCCGCCCTGGTCCACGACCCCTCGCTGCTCCTGCTCGACGAGCCCTTCAACGGCATGGACCCGCGCCAGCGGATGCAACTGATGGACCTGCTGCGGAAGATGGGCGACGAGGGCCGCACCGTGCTGTTCTCCTCGCACATCCTCGAAGAGGTCGAGCAACTCGCCTGGCACATCGAGGTCGTGGTCGCCGGACGGCACGCGGCCAGCGGCGACTTCCGCAAGATCCGCCGTCTGATGACCGACCGTCCGCACCGCTACCTGGTCCGCTCCAGCGACGACCGCGCCCTCGCGGCCGCGCTGATCGCCGACCCGTCGACCTCGGGCATCGAAGTCGACCTCACCGAGGGCGCGTTGCGCATCCAGGCCGTCGACTTCGGCCGCTTCACCGCCCTGCTGCCGAGGGTCGCCCGCGACCATGGCATCCGGCTGCTCACGGTCTCGCCGTCCGACGAGTCCCTCGAATCCGTGTTCTCGTATCTGGTCGCGGCGTAGGAGGCCGAAGATGTACGACCCCACAGTCGCCCGGCTCACTTATCGAGCCCTGCTCGGCCGCCGCCGAGCCCTCATCCTGGGGGCGCTGCCCCTGCTGCTCATCGCGATCTCGGTGGTCGTCCGCGGCCTCGCCGGCGCCGACGACCAGACGGCCTCCGACCTGCTCGGCGGCCTCGCGCTCGCGACCATGGTGCCGATCATCGGCGTCATCGCCGGCACGGGTGCGATCGGCCCGGAGATCGACGACGGCTCGGTGGTGTACCTGCTGTCGAAGCCGATCAAACGGCCCACGATCATCCTCACCAAGCTGATCGTGGCGATCGCCGTGACGATGGTCTTCTCGGCCCTGCCGACGCTGATCGCGGGCTTCATCCTCAACGGCAACGGTCAGCAGATCGCCGTCGCCTACACGGTGGCCGCACTGGTCGCGTCGATCGCCTACGCGGCGCTCTTCCTGCTGCTGGGCACGGTGTCCCGGCACGCGGTGGTCTTCGGGCTCGTCTACGCCCTGGTCTGGGAGGCCCTGTTCGGCTCCCTCGTTCCGGGCGCGCGCACGCTGAGCGTCCAGCAGTGGTCCCTGGCGGTCGCCCACAAGGTGACGGGCGGCGAGCTGGTCACGTCGGACGTGTCCCTGGCGACGGCCACGGTGCTGCTGATCGCGGTGACGGTCCTGGCGACCTGGTACGCCGGTCAGAAGCTGCGCTCGCTGACGCTGGCGGGCGAGGAGTAGACGCCAGGCTTATTGACGGGGGCTTCACCTCTGTCCAGTCACACTGACAAAGCGGGTGTACTGCGTAGGAGGCGCGGGATGGCTGAGGGTTTCGGAGACGGGGACTGGGACGGGGTTGTCCTGGACGAGGACTTCATACGGTCCGCGGGGACTTCGGAGCCGTCCGCGCGGGCGCGGATGCTGGCGGCGAAGTGGAAGGCCGGGGGGCCGGAGCCGCAGCCGTGGCGGTCGGACGAGCCGCCGGCCGGGTGGTTCTTCAGCAAGGGGCGGCGTAAGTGGTGGCGTCGGTAGGCGCGTTTAATTCGGTGGCTCCCAACTCGGTTCACAGGCACAGTTGTTGTGTCAGCCCCCGAACCGGGAGAGGAGCCGGACGATGTCCATGCACGACAGTACGTCCCGCTCCCGTCAGGGCAGCCCGCGGCGGATCGCCGTGTAGCTGCCCGGGGCGGCCGCTTCGAGCACGCGATGGTCGCTCTCGCGTGGGCCGCCCACCCGGAGGATTGGCCGAGTGGTAAGGCACTGGCTTGCTAAGCCTTGGTCGGGCCTGAAAAGCCCGCGCACGTTCGATCCGTGCATCCTCCGCAACGCTTTGAAGGCGCCTCAGCCCAGCAGACGCTCCAACACCACCGCGATCCCGTCCTCCTCGTTGGAGGACGTCACCTCGTCCGCCACGGCCTTCAGCTCCTCGTGGGCGTTGGCCATGGCCACTCCCCGGGCCGCCCAGGCGAACATCGGGATGTCGTTGGGCATGTCGCCGAAGGCGATCGTGTCGGCGGACTTCAGGCCCAACCGGCGCGCGGCCAGCGACAGGCCCGTCGCCTTCGACAGCCCCAGCGGCAGAAGCTCCACGATTCCCTCGCCCGCCATGGCGACCGTGACGAAGCCGCCGGCCGTGTGACGTGCCACCTCGGCCAGTTCGTCGTCGGAGAGCTCGGGGTGCTGGATGTAGATCTTGTTCAGCGGCGCCGTCCAGAGATCCGCCGCGTCCGTGAACGGAGTCGACGGGAGCTTGCCCGTCACCGCGTACCCCGGCCCCACCAGCACCTCGCCGTCGAGGCCGTCGCGGCTCGCGGCGAGGTACAGCGGGCCCGCCTCCGCCTCGATCTTGGCCAGGGCGACCCCGGCCAGCTGGCGGTCCAGCGTCACGGACGTCAGCAGGCGGTGCGACCCGGCGTCGTACACCTGCGCTCCCTGACCGCACACGGCGAGGCCGTGGTAGCCGAGGTCGTCGAGGATGGGCCGGGTCCAGGGGACGCCGCGGCCGGTGACGACGATGTGCGCGGCGCCCGCCGCGGTGGCCGCGGCGAGCGCGTCACGGGTGCGCTGCGAGATCGATTCGTCGGGGCCGAGCAGTGTGCCGTCGAGGTCGGTGGCGATCAGCCCGTACGGGAAACTCACCGGGACACCGGCTCCAGGACCTCTCGGCCGCCCAGGTACGGGCGCAGCACCTCGGGGACCCGGACCGAACCGTCGGCCAGCTGGTGGTTCTCCAGGATCGCCACGATCGTGCGCGGTACGGCGCACAGCGTGCCGTTCAGCGTGGCCAGCGGCTTGACCTGCTTGCCGTCGCGGACCCGGATCGACAGCCGGCGGGACTGGAACTCGGTGCAGTCCGACGTCGACGTCAGCTCGCGGTACTTGCCCTGCGTCGGGATCCACGCCTCGCAGTCGAACTTGCGGGCGGCGGAGGAGCCGAGGTCACCGGTGGCGACGTCGATCACCCGGAACGGCAGCTCCAGCGAGGCCAGCCACTGCTTCTCCCAGGCCAGCAGGCGCTGGTGCTCCGCCTCCGAGTCCTCGGGGGCGACGTAGGAGAACATCTCGACCTTGTCGAACTGGTGGACGCGGAAGATGCCCTTGGTGTCCTTGCCGTGCGAACCGGCCTCGCGGCGGAAGCAGGGCGAGAAGCCGGCGTAGCGCAGCGGGAGGCGCTCGGCGTCGATGATCTCGTCCATGTGGTACGCGGCGAGGGGCACCTCGGACGTGCCGACCAGGTAGAGGTCGTCCTTGTCGAGGTGGTAGACGTCCTGGGCCGCCTGGCCGAGGAAGCCGGTGCCCGCCATGGACTGCGGCCGGACCAGCGCCGGGGTCAGCATCGGCGTGAAGCCGGCCTCGGTGGCCTGCGCGATCGCCGCGTTGACCAGCGCCAGCTCCAGGAGGGCGCCGACACCGGTCAGGAAGTAGAAGCGGGAGCCGGAGACCTTGGCGCCGCGCTCGACGTCGATCGCCCCGAGCAGCTGGCCCAGCTCCAGGTGGTCCTTGGGCTCGAAGCCCTCGGCACCGAAGTCGCGGATCGTGCCGTGCGTCTCCAGGGTGACGAAGTCCTCCTCGCCGCCGACGGGCACGTCGGGGTGGACGAGGTTGCCGAGCCTGAGCAGCAGCTCGTGGGTCTCGGCGGCGGCGGCGTCACGCTCGGCGTCGGCGGTCTTCACGTCGGCGGCGAGCTGGCCGGCCTTCTTCAGCAGCTCGGCCTTCTCGTCACCGGCGGCCTTGGGGATGAGCTTGCCGAGCGACTTCTGCTCGTTGCGCAGCTCGTCGAAGCGGACGCCGGAGGACCTGCGCCGCTCGTCGGCGGAGAGGAGGGAGTCGACGAGCGCGACGTCCTCTCCACGGGCGCGCTGGGACGCGCGCACACGGTCGGGGTCCTCACGGAGCAGGCGTAGGTCAATCACGGAGCCAAGGCTACCGGTGTGGGGTTGCCCCCCACGAATCACTATTGACCCGTGTTCCGAATCGCGACTTACGTTCCGTTATGAGGGAATTGCCGAGCGTGTCAATAAAAAGTGTCTCACTCCCCGAGACGGGGCATGCGGGCGGCCTGCGGTTGACTGGATTCCCTTGCGGGGAGCGGGACTTGGAGGCCCGGTTGTCCACAGGAATCCACGCCCTCCCGAGAGTTATCCACAGGCTGTGTGGACAGAGTGTGGACTTCGAAATGGATCACTTCGAAGCCGACGCCTGAAGAGAGGAATTCCCCGCCCAAACCTGGACAACACCCACTTTCGAGTGGAAAGGAGTCGCTCCAAAAGATGAACCATGGGAAACGAGTGGACGAAGGGTGACGTGAGTGATCACCGGCTCGCCTGTGGACCGTAGGCCGATTTGTCGACAGAGTCAGGTGATGCTGTCGACTTGTCCCCAGGTCGAGTTGGGGGCCTGTGGATAACTTCTGTGGATAACGAAGATGTGAACGTATGGCCGGTTAGAAACGGCCGTCCTGGCAGCGCGCCACCCAGTCCGAGGCCGCCATGAACTCCTCGTCCGACGTCCCCGGCCGCGTCGGCTCCGCGGTCTCGCCCGGCTTGATGTCCGCACGCGGGTACGAGCCGAGGAACCGCACCTGGCGGCAGATCCGCTTCAGCCCCATCAGGGCCTCCGCCACCCGGCGGTCGGAGATGTGCCCCTCGGCGTCGACGCAGAAGCAGTAGTTGCCGATGCCGGCGCCGGTGGGCCTGGACTGCAGCAGCATCAGGTTGATGCCCCGGGTGGCGAACTCGCCGAGCAGATCGCGCAGCCCGCCGGGGTGGTCGTCGTTCTGCCAGAGCACGACCGAGGTCTTGTCCGCGCCGGTCGGGGCCGCGGGCCGGGCCGGACGGCCGACCAGGACGAACCGGGTCTGCGCGTTCTTCGCGTCGTGGATCTCGGTCTCCAGGGCCTCCAGGCCGTACCGCTCGGCCGCGAACTCACCGGCGAACGCGGCGTCGTAGCGGCCCTCCTGCACCAGCCGGGCGCCGTCCGCGTTCGAGGCGGCGGACTCCCAGAGGGCGTCGGGGAGGTGGGCCCGCAGCCAGTTGCGGACCTGCGGCTGGGCGACCGGATGCGCGGTCACCGTCTTGATCTCGGAGAGCTTGGTGCCCGGGCGGACCAGCAGCGCGAAGGTGATCGACAGCAGCACCTCGCGGTAGATCGTCAGCGGCTCGCCCGCGACCAGCTCGTCCAGGGTCGTGGTGACCCCGCCCTCGACGGAGTTCTCGATCGGCACGAACGCGGCCTCGGCCTCGCCGCTCCGTACCGCGTCCAGCGCGGACTGCACGGAGACGTACGGGATCAGCTCCCGGGTGGCCGCCTCCGGAAGCGTGCGCAGGGCGACTTCGGTGAAGGTGCCTTCGGGACCGAGATACGCGTAGCTCGCTGGCATGTCCCTCACCCTAATGGGCGCAAGGGAGCAGGGCTCACTTGTCTCGTCGGAACCACTCGACCGGGTGGTTTGAAACCCGGAAACGCGCCAATAGTGATCAGAATCCACGGTGGTAACGCGGCCACCGCGCGGAATCCACTAAGCACCCGGAATCCACTGCACGAGATACCCGGCCTCAGCCCTCCAGCAGCCGCTGCCCCACGTACTCCCCGTCGGCCGCCCCGCCCGGCACCGCGAACAGTCCGCTGGCCTCGTGCCGGATGTACTGCGAGAGCGCGTCCCCGCGGTCCAGCTTCCGCTGCACCGGTACGAACCCACGCAGCGGATCCGCCTGCCAGCAGACGAAGAGCAGCCCCGCGTCCGGCGTCCCGTCGGCATCGATGCCGTCGTGGTACGAGAACGGGCGCCGCAGGATGGCCGCGCCCCCGTTCTGGTCGGGCCTGGTGATCCTGGCGTGGGCGTTGATCGGGACGACGTACTCGCCGTCGGCCCTGGCCTTCTCCAGGTCCATCGCCGTCGTCTCGGTGCCCCCGGACAGCGGCGCCCCGTTCGACTTCTTGCGCCCGATCACGTCCTCCTGGGCCGCGAGCGAGAGCTTCTCCCAGTCGTCGAGGAGGATGCGGATCCGGCGTACGACGGCGTAGGAGCCGTTCGCCATCCAGGCGGGGCCGTTCGAACCGCTCGCCGGAACGAAGATCCGCTGATCGAAGTCGGAGTCCGCCGGCTTCGGATTGCGGGTGCCGTCCAGCTGGCCCATGAGGTTGCGGGCCGTCATGGGGTGGGCGGTGGCGCCGGGGGTGCGGTTGAAGCCGTTCATCTGCCAGCGGACCTTGGCCGCGCTGCCCGCGTCCTTCTGGACGGCGCGCAGGGCGTGGAAGGCGACCAGGGCGTCGTCGGCGCCGATCTGTACCCATAGGTCGCCATTGCTGCGCGCCCTGTCGAGGTGGTCGGAGGAGAAGTCGGGCAGCGGGTCCAGGGCGGACGGGCGCTGCTTCTCCAGGCCGGTGCGGGCGAAGAAGCTGTTGCCGAAGCCGAAGGTGATCGTCAGCGACGAGGGACCGGCGTCACGGGCCACATCCGTGTCGTCCTGTGTCATCGCCTCGCCCGCCATCAGCCGCTCGGCCGTCGTCGACCAGCGACGCAGCAGCGCGGCGGCCTCCTTCCGGCCTGCGCCCGCCGCCAGGTCGAAGGCGATGAGATGGCCGCGCGCCTGGAGGCCCTCGGTGATGCCGGGCTGATGTTTCCCGTGAAACATCGCCCGGCCGGAACCCACCGAGCTGAGCGGGGTGGCCTGTGCGGGCGCGGCCGCGTAGCCGACGCCCGCGCCCGCCGCGCCGAGGACGAGTCCGGTGGCCCCGGCGGTGCCGAGCAGCGCGCGCCGGCTGACGCCTTCGGCCGGGGGAGCCGACGGGCTTTCCTCGGTGACCGACGGACGGAGGGACTGGGACGGTTCAGCCATGGTGCGGTTCAGCCGATCTGCGCGTTCTTGGAGACGGTCACCTGGTCGATGTCGGAGGTCCGCACGGTCACGGCGATCTGCCAGTCGCCGGCCATGGGGATCTGCACACCGTTGGCGGCCCAGTGGCCGGTGGTGACGTGGTCGGGGGCCACGGGAAGCGGCCCGATCTTCTTGGCGGCGAGGGTGAAGGCGACCTTCACCTCGGGGATGTCGAAGGCCCGGCCGTTGGGGCGCTGGACGTAGACGTGCATCTCGTTGGTACCGACGGCTGCGGGGTCGAGGTCGACACGGACGACGCCCTTGCCGTCCTTGCCGCCGGTGTCGAAGGACATGTCGAGGGTCAGCGCACCCGAGGACGAGTTCGATGACGAGGACGAGGAGGAGGACGCAGCCGCCGCGGTGGCCTTGGCGTCCTGCTCGGTGCGGCCCGGCTCGGTCTGCGTGAGCACGGTCGTGACCGCGAGCAGGGCGACGGCGACCCCGGCCTCGGCGAGCACCGAGCGACGCAGGCCGAAGCGGTTGGGGTCGGCGTCCCGGACGCGCTTCTGCCGGGCGGAGTCCTTGGCGGCCTGCTGCCGGGCCAGTTGGACGGCCCGCTCGGGGTCCTCGGAGTCGTCATCGACGAAGGCGCCCTTGCCGGAGCCCTTGGCACCGGAAACGCCGGAAGCGCCGGACGTGTCAGAAGCGGCGGACGCGCTGGACACGCCGGACTTGACCGACGCCTCCTTGGTGCCGGCCGACGCCTTGACGGTCTCCTTCTCCACCTCCGCCTCTTCCTCGGCCTCTTCCCCTGCGTCGGTGACTTCCCCGGTCTCCGTCACCGCGGTGTCCGCGAGCCGGCGCGTCCACCGTCGTGAGATGGACGCGATGCCGACCAGCAGTGCCACCAGCGCGATCTTGACCAGCAGCAGCTGCCCGTAGGCCGTGTCGGTGAACGCCGACCAGGAGCCGAGCTGGCGCCAGGACTGGTAAATGCCGGTGGCGACCAGTGCCACCACGCTTCCGAAGGCCACGCGGGAGAAGCGGCCCACGGCGACGGCCCCTACGGGCGTGTCCGCGGGCGCCCGGTAGAGGGCGACCAGCAGGGCGGTCAGGCCGCCCAGCCAGGTGGCGACGGCGAGCAGGTGGATGACGTCGACCGGCATCGCGATGCCCGGCTGGAGCCCGGTGGAGGCGTGCTCGGCCATGGCCCAGCTCGCCGCGAGCCCGGCGGCGACGACGGTCCCGCCGATGGCGAGCCCGAAGGTCAGGTCCCGCTTCTCAGCGCCCTCCTCACGCTTGTCGTAGGCCCCGAAGAGGACCGCGATGAACAGCGCGGCGGCCGCGAGCAGCAGCAGCCGGGAGACCAGGGCCGCGCCGGTCTTGGTCTGGAGGACCTGGCCGAGCAGGTTGAGGTCGAAGATGTCGCCGACGCTGCCGGAGGTGGCGTAGGAGCCGCGCAGGAGCAGCAGCCAGAGAGTGGCCGCGGTGAGCGTCAGCCAGCCGCCGACGACCAGCCGTTGCAGGGCCTGTACGCCGGAGCCGCGCTGCCAGCAGGCGAGCACGAAGGCGGCGCCGCCGACGAGCACGATGTATCCGGCGTACGACATGTAACGCCCGAAGCCGTAGAGCCAGCCGACGACCCCGCCGCCCGCGTCCTGGTCCCCGACCGAGGCGACGGTCGTGGAGGGCGCCCCGACGGAGAAGGTGTAGGCGCCGGCGACGGGGTGGCTGTCCGCGGAGACGACCTGCCAGGCGACGGTGTACGTGCCCTTGCCGAGCCCGCTCTTGAGCTGGACGCCGTAGGTCGTCCCCGTCAGGTTGTTCGGCTTGGCCAGGTCGACCCGCTTGCCCTTGGGGTCGAGGACCCGGATCGAGTTGTTGTTCAGCGACACGTTCTCGGAGAACGTGAGCGAGACCTGGTCGGGTGCCTTCGGGACCACCACCCCCTGGGCGGGGTCGCTGCCGGTCAGCGCGGCGTGCGCCGAGGCCGGCCCGGCGCCGGCCAGCAGCGCGCCGGTGACGGCGAGGAACAGCAGCACCAGCGTGCGCAGGCGGGGGGTGATGGTCCGCGTCAAGGTCGGTCCCTCCCTCAGTGTCCGGTCGAAGGGTTGTACGTGGCGGACTTCACCGGCATCTCGACGGTGAGCGGACCGGATTCGGCGAACTTCAGCTTCAGGGTGATCGTGTCGCCCTGTTTCGGGCGGCGCTTCAGCTTCTCGAACATCAGATGGTTGCCACCGCTTTTGAACACGAGTTGACCGTGTGCGGGCACCTCGAAGGAGTTGACCTCGTCCATCGCCCCGCCGTTGGTCTCGTGCATGGTGACCTCGCCGGCGGAGTCGCTGGTGACGGACGTCAGTTCGTCCTTCGTCCCGCTCTTGTTGGTGATCGTCAGGAACCCGGCGGCCATGTCGGCCGAGACCGGCTGGGGCATGTAAGAGGCGCCGACGGACAGTTCCGTTCCCGAGGAGCCCGGAGCATCCGAGCCGCCGCAGCCCGCCAGGACCAGGGCGCCCGCGAGGGCTATGCCGGTCGTGGCCACGCCGGTCAGGGCGAGCCGCCGCCCGGTCAGCGCCGGAAGGGGCAGCGCCCGGCGGGGCGGTGCCGGACGGGGCGGTGCCGGGACGGCTCGGGCCCGACGCCTCACGGGTTCTCCCCCTTGACCAGCTTGGGGAGGTCCTTGGTGTAGTCGTCGACGGTGGCGTCCTCGCCGTAGAGGACGTAACCGCCGTCGGTCTTCGGCGAGAACGCGATGACCTGGGTGCCGTGCACCGAGACGGTCTTGCCGGTCTTCTTGTCCTTGTGGGTCGGCTCGATGGAGATGCCCAGGGTGCGGGCGCCGGCCTGGATGGTGGAGAAGTCACCGGTCAGGCCGATGAACTGGGAGTCGATGCCCTTGAGCCACTTGCCGAGCTCGGCCGGGGTGTCGCGGGTGGGGTCGGTGGTGACGAACACGACCCGCAGCTTGGCCTGGTCGGCCTTGGACAGCGCCTTCTTGGCGACCGCGAGGTTGTTCATGGTCAGCGGGCAGACGTCGGGGCAGTGCGTGTAGCCGAAGTAGATGAGCGTCGGCCGGCCCTTGGTCTCGGCGCGCAGGTCGTACTTCTTGCCGTGGGTGTCGGTGAGTACCAGGTCCGGCTTCTCGAACGGCTGGTCCAGGATGGTCGCGGCCTTGTTCGAGGTGTCCCCGGCGACCACGGTGACGGGTGACTTGCCGTCGTCGCCGCTGCCGCAGGCGGAGAGGGTCAGGGTGGCGGCGGCGAGCAGCGCGGCCGCGGCGAACGTCTTCTTGCGCATACGAAAATGTCCCAGATGTGAGAGATCCGGCGCGCACCGGGGGCGTACGAGAACTGTCGGGGGCGTACCAGAGCTGTCGGAGCCACGACAGCCTCGCACGGCCCCCTGTGCGCGCTACGGACGTGGAGCTCAGGCCTCGGAGCCGGTGGACCGGCGGCGGCCCGCGAGGACGCCGTAGGCGACCCCGGCCGCGCCGACCACGATGCCGACGACGCCGAGGACGCGGGCGGTGGTGTCACTGCCGCCGGACGAGGAGTCGGAGTCGTCCGAGGCGGTGGTCTCGGTCTTGGCCGCGGTGTCCTCGGCCGTGGTGGTCGCGTGGTGGTCGTCGGTGGCGGCGGACAGCGCGAGGGCCGGGGCCGGGTTCTCGGGCTCCTCCTGGCCCTCCTGCTGGACCTCGATCCAGCGGACGACCTCCTTGTTGGAGTACGTCTGGATCGCCTTGAAGACCAGTTCGTCGGTGTCCTCGGGCAGGGCGCCCACGGAGAGCGGGAACTTCTGGAAGTAGCCGGGCTCGATCCCCTTGTCCTCAGCGGTCCAGGTGACCTTGGTGACCGCCTCGTCGATCTTCTCGCCGTGCATCTCCAACGGCTTGGCCAGCTTGGACTTGGTGACCTCGACCTTCCAGCCGGCCATCGGCTGTGGCATCACCGAGGCCAGCGGGTGGTCGGCGGGGAAGTTGACCTCGAGCTTGGTGGTCGAGGCGTCGTCGCGCTCGTTGGGGACCTTGAAGTCGATGACCGCGTAACCGCCCTTTGCGGCGGTGCCCTCGGGCTGCACGCTGACGTGTGCGAACGCGGGCGAGGAGACGACCAGGACGGCCGTGCCCGCGACGGCGGTGACGGCGGCGACACGAGAAATCTTCATGGCACGGAAAGCCTTCATGGCAGGGAGCACTCCACTCCGAGTGAGTTCTGTCGTTGAGGGGGCGCACGGGCAGCGGGAAGCGCACGCGCGCGTGCCGCGCGACGGCGGCAGGCCCCTCCGGATCCGGACAGATCCCGGGAAGTGCTCTGGTCGCGTCGCGTCAGGCGGCGAGAACGAGTTCGGCGGCGGCCATGGGCGGCCCGCGCCGGATCACGGCGTGCTGGAGTGCGACGGTGTGGGGCGCGGACGGTTCGTCCCAGGTGCTGCGACGGCTGTGCGCGGGCGCCTCGGGTACGGCCACGAGCCCGGCGCACAGAGCGCGCGCCAGCGCGAGCGCTCCGCCCAGGGAACGGACGAGCGCCCCCTCGGCGACTCCGTGCGCCGACAGCTCGATCAGCCGCAGCAGCGCCAGATCGCCCCGGCGCAGCAGCCAGCCGGCGACGAGGGCCGCGAGGAGGTGTCCGAGGAGCATGGGCACGGAGGGCAGCAGCGAGCCGGAGGCCCCGGTGGCGTCCGCCGCGTGGGTCGTCCCGCTCAGGCCGGCGGCCGAACCGGAGGTGCTGAGATGGGCGTCGGAGAGGATCTTGTACGCGTGGGCGGGGCTGATCTGTGCCGCCCCGGCCCCGCACACCAGCCGCGCGGCCCGCTCGACCAGCGAGGCGTCACTCGTCGACAGGGAAGACAGCGACGAAAACGACGACATGGTCGGCATCGACGACATGGAAGACATGGACATCGAGCCGGCCGACATCGCCGCGCCGCCGTGCTGGCCGAGCCCGAACAGCGTGTGCAGCACGGTCTGCAAGACCGCGAGCAGTGCCACGATCCCCGGCAGCGTGCGGGCCCGCCCGGTGAGCGGGGCGACGAGTGCCAGGGTGCCGAGGAAGCCCGCGCCGAGCGTCCACAGCGGAACGGTCGCGCAGGATGCCAGCGTGTGCCCCGCCGCGGCCAGGACGACACAGAGCGCGGCGAACACCGCGGCCCGCAGGAGCCGCAGTCCGCTTCCGGTGCGCGCCGTGCGCGGCTGGGGGGCGTTCATGGCGCGCTCATCATCGCACTGGGCTCACGCCCGCCATACGGCAGGTCCACAAGGTTCGGTTACAGGTGAAAGGAGTGAAAGAACCGGAAGATCGTCCTTGCTGTGAACCACCCGCTCATACACCGAAACCTCCCAAGGCGCATCCCCCGGATGGGCGTTCTCACATGAACGGAGTGCTTACACCCGCGCACGGGTGGCAATAGGTATCGGTATGTCGAGCCGCAGCCAGGAGGCTGGAGCATGAGCATCTGGTGGTCACTCCATCTGCGGCGCGAGGCCGCGAGCGTCCCGCTCGCCCGGCGGCTGCTGATCGGCACGATGGAGACGGCGGGCGTCGACCCCGAGATCTCCTACGACCTCTCGGTCGCCCTCAGTGAGGCCTGCGCGAACGCCGTGGAGCACGGCGGGGCGGGCCGTGCGTCGGAGGCGTACCGGGTCACCGCCTATCTGGACGGTGAGAAGTGCCGTATCGAAGTGGCCGATTCCGGCCCGGGGGTCGGCCCGGGGTTCGCCCGCACCCAGGAGATCAGACCCGCCCGCCCGGACGCCGAGCACGGCAGAGGGCTCTGTCTGATCAGAGAACTCGCCGATCACGTCCACATCGGCAACAAACCGGGCCGCGGCGGGACGGTGGTCAGCTTCGACAAGATCCTCAAGTGGACCAAAGATCCTTCTCTGCTTTCGGCATGACTCTCCCTCCTGCATAACCCGCGCGCTAAGGTGCGCGCATGATTCTCAGAAAGATTAAAGAAAAAGCAATCCTGCCCGGCGTGATATTGCGTCCCATTGCCGTCGGTGACGCGAAACCGCTGGCTGCCGCGTACGCCGGCAACCGAAAGCATCTCGAACCCTGGGAACCGGTCAGACCCGAGTCCTTCTTCACCGTCGAGGGGCAGGGCGAACGCATCGATGGCCTGCTGCGACAGGCCGCGGACGGGATCATGGTCCCCTGGGTCATGGAGTCGGCCGAGGACCGCCGGATCGTCGGTGCGATCACCCTTTCCGGAATTTCCCTGGGACCTTTCTGCAGTTCGTACGTCGGCTATTGGGTGGCCGGTGACCAGCAGGGCCGCGGGCTGGCCAGCGCCGCGCTGGAGCAGGTCTGCGAGATCGCCCGGGATGTCGTGGGACTCCACCGGATCGAGGCGTCCACGCTGATCGACAACACGACGTCGCAACGAGTGCTGAAGAAATGCGGATTCGAGACGATCGGCGATGCTCCGCAGTATCTGCACATCAATGGAGAATGGCGGGACAGCCGGCTGTTCCAGCGGGTTCTGCACGACCGTGATCCGGCTCTGTGACAGCGTCACCCCACCCCTGTGGCCAGCGTCTTCCCGCCGACTTCAGCTTCCTGGGCCTTCACAGCCGGTTGCCAGCCCCTGCCCATGCCCCTGACAAACGGCGTTCCTAGCTTCGTCGACCATGACGGGAAACCACAAAGACACGTCGATCACCCGCCGCCGCGCCCTCGTGGTGTCCGGCGGCACGGTGGCGGCCGGCGGCCTCGCGGTCGCCGGCTTCCAGTCGGCCTTCGCCGATGTGACCGACACCAGTACCGACGCGGACGCCACGGCCTCCGCCAGTTCCACCAGCAGTGAGTGCATGACGCTGATGAGCAGCGTCACGGAGGGCCCGTACTACCTCGATGGTGCCTTGGTGCGCAAGGACATCACCGAGGGCAAGGCCGGTGTTCCGCTCACCCTGCGCCTGACCGTCGTGGACGCCACCGACGGCTGCACCCCGGTCAAGGGTGCCGCGGTCGAGATCTGGCACTGCGACGCCTGGGGCTACTACTCCGGTTACACCACCGCCAACCCGGGCGGCTCCGCTCCCGCGGAGAGCGAGGAGGGCGACTCCGCCGACGACAACACCTACCTGCGCGGCTACCAGATCGCCAACGCCAACGGGGTCGTCAAGTTCGAGACGATCTTCCCGGGCTGGTACACCCCGCGCACCTGCCACATCCACGTGAAGGTGCACACGGGCGGCGAGAAGGAGGACGGCACCTACGAGGGCGGCAAGGTCAACTACACCGGTCAGCTGTTCTTCGACGACACCGTCGCCGAGGAGATCTTCACCCTCGCCCCGTACTCCAGGCACACCGGCAGCTACACCGTCCTCGCCGACGACATGGTGTACGACGGCGGCGGTGCCTCCAGCGGTCTGCTGACCCTGAAGGCCGTGCACAAGAAGGACCCTTCGAAGGGCTACAAGGGCTCCCTGACCCTGGGTATCGACCCCGACGCCGAGAACACCGGCGCCGGCAGCGGTGGGGGCGGCACCCCGCCGAGCGGCGCCCCCACAGGTGCCCCGCCCAGCGACAGCGCCTCCCCTTCGGCCTCCGCCTCCTCATAAGGTAAGGGACATGACAAGCCGCGAGGACGACGCGCTGGCGCAGGCCGCCGTGGCCGCGCTCACCGGTCAGCTGGCGCTGGCCCCGAAGCCGGGGCTGCCCGACCCGCGTGACCTGGACGCCCGCAGCACGCGCCGGGAGCACGACAGTCTGCGCTGGTCGGCCAGGGCGCTGGCGCCCGGCCTCGCGGCGATGGCCGCTTCGGCCCGCCGCACCGGCGAGGCCTCGCCGGTGCTGCGGGCGGAGCTGGGCTCGATCGGCCGGTCCACCGAGCACTCGGTGGGCCTGGCCGGCGGCGGCCACAAGGGCGCCCTGTGGGCCCTCGGCCTCCTGGTCGCCGCGGCCGCCCTGGATCCCCGGGCCAAGGCCCGCGAGATCGCCGCCACGGCGCGCAAGATCGCCGCCTTCAACGACAAGGGCGCCCCCAAGCGCCCCTCCCGGGGTTCGTCGATCTCCGCCAAGTACGGCGCGGCCGGCGCCCGGGGCGAGGCCAGGGCCGGATTCCCGCACGTGCGAAGGGCGTTGGACGCACTGGCGACGGCCCGCAAGGCGGGCGCCACCGAGAACCAGGCCCGGCTCGACGCCCTGCTCACCGTGATGTCCACCCTTCAGGACACCGAACTCCTCTACACCGCGGGTCCCTTCGGCCTGCGCCACGTCCAGGCGGGTGCCCGCGGCGTCCTGGAAGCGGGCGGTACGGCGACGGGGGCCGGCGCGGAGGCGCTGACGGCCCTGGACGCCGACCTGTACGAGCGCGGCTGGAGCCCGCGGGGCAGCGCGGGCCTGCTCGCCGGGGCCCTGTTCCTGGACGCCCTCCCGACACGGTGAGTCAGCCGTCCAGCACCTTGGCGAGCACCTCCAGGGCCTCCGGGTAGACCCGCTCCCGGGGCGTCCCGTACCCGACGACCAGGCCTGCGGCCGCCCCGCACCGCCGCCCCTGTGCCAGTGCTCCCCGAGGCCGCCCACCGCCAGCCCCGCGGCCTCCGCGCGGGCCAGCGTCTCCTTCTCGTCGGTCACGGCGACGAGCGCGTGCAGCCCGGCCGCGATCCCCCGCACGTGCCGTCCGGCACCCAGCCGCCCCAGCAGCTGGTCCCGGCGCCGCCGGTACCGCAACCGGCACGCGCGCACGTGCCGGTCGTAGGCATGGCTCTCGATCAGCTCGGCGAGCGCCAGCTGGCCGATGGACTCGGTGTGATGATCGCTGTGCAGCTTGGCGTCGGCGACGGCGTCGACGAGATGCGGCGGCAGCACCATCCACCCGAGCCGCAGCGCGGGACCCAGCGTCTTGGAGGCGGTCCCCAGATACACGACCTGCCCCGGGGCCACCCCCTGCAGGGCACCCACGGGCTGCCGGTCGTAGCGGAACTCCCCGTCGTAGTCGTCCTCGACGATCACCCCGCCACGCGCGCGTGCCCAGTCCACCACGGCCCGCCGCCGCTCCGGATGCAGGGTGGCTCCGGTCGGATACTGGTGGGCCGGGGTGAGGACGACCGCCCCCGCGTCCCCCAGCTCCGCCGCCCGCGCCCCATGTTCGTCCACCCGCACCGGCACCACGGTCCCGCCGTTCTTCCGCACCACCTCCCGGTGGAACGGCATCCCGGGGTCCTCCATGGCCACCGCGGCGGCCCCGCCCAGCACCCGTGTGAGCAGCGCGAGCCCCTGCACATACCCCGAGGTGACCATGATCCGCTCCGGCGGCGCCACCACCCCGCGGGCCCGCATCAGATACCCCGACAGCGCGGTCCGCAGCTCGATCCGCCCGCGCGGATCGCCGTAGTCGTACGCCATCGCCGGCGCGCCGGCGATGGCCCGCCGCAGGGCCCGCAACCAGGCGGCCGCCGGGAACGCCCCGACGTCCGGGCCGCCGGGCCGCAGATCGAAAAGCGGGGCACGCGCGCGTGCGGCCGCTTCGGGAGCGTCGGAGGCGCCGGAGGGGAGCGAGGCGACCCGGGTCCCGGACCCCTGCCGAGCGGTCAGATACCCCTCGGCGACCAGCTGGTCGTAGGCGGCCTTGGCGGTGCCCCGGGAGATCCCCAGCTCGGCAGCGAGCCGCCGGGTGGCAGGCAACCGGGCCCCGGGCAGCAGCTGCCCGACGCGAACGGCGTCCCGCAGGGCACGCTCCAGCCCAACCCGCCGTCCGTCGCCGGTATCACCTTCCAGGCGCAGTACGACGGCACCCCAGAAGTCGTCCACTCGTAACCCCCGTTGACTGGATCCACCTACGCAGAACACAACAATGGCCGGGCACCACCCAGGTACCCGGCCATTCACCCCATACGTCAGCTCTTGAGCGAACCCATCCACGCCTCGACCTCGTCCGACCGCCGGGGCAGCCCCGCGGACAGGTTCCGGTTCCCGTCGGCCGTCACGAGGATGTCGTCCTCGATCCGCACCCCGATCCCCCGGTACCCCTCCGGAACGGTCAGGTCGTCGGCCTGGAAGTACAGCCCCGGCTCGACGGTCAGCACCATCCCCGGCTCAAGGACGCCCTCGACATACGTCTCGGTCCGCGCGGCAGCGCAGTCGTGGACGTCGAGCCCGAGCATGTGCCCCGTCCCGTGCAGCGTCCACCGGCGCTGCAGCCCGAGCTCCAGCACCCGCTCCACCGGCCCCTCCACGAGCCCCCACTCGACGAGCCGCTCGGCCAGCACGCGCTGCGCGGCGTCGTGGAAGTCGCGGTACTTGGCGCCCGGCTGCACCGCCGCGATGCCGGCCTCCTGGGCGTCGTACACCGCGTCGTAGATCTTCTTCTGCAGCTCGCTGAAGGTGCCGTTGATCGGCAGCGTGCGCGTGACGTCCGCGGTGTACAGGCTGTGCGTCTCCACGCCGGCGTCCAGCAGGAGCAGGTCGCCCGAGCGCACCGGGCCGTCGTTGCGGACCCAGTGCAGGGTGCAGGCGTGCGGGCCGGCCGCGCAGATGGAGCCGTAGCCGATGTCGTTGCCCTCCACTCGCGCGCGGAGGAAGAACGTGCCCTCGATGTAGCGCTCGGAGGTGGCCTCGGCCTTGTCGAGGACCTTCACCACGTCCTCGAAGCCGCGGACCGTGGAGTCGACGGCCTTCTGTAGCTCGCCGACCTCCCACTCGTCCTTGACCAGCCGCGCCTCGGAGAGGAAGACGCGCAGTTCCTCGTCGCGCTCGGCGGTGACCTTGTCGGTCAGCGCGGCCTCGATGCCGGCGTCGTACCCGCGGACGACCCGCACCGGGCCGGTGGCCTCGCGCAGCTTGTCGGCGAGTTCGCGGACGTCGGCGGCGGGGATGCCGTAGAGCGCCTCGGACTCGGTCAGGGAGTGGCGGCGGCCCACCCACAGCTCGCCCTGCCCGGAGAGCCAGAACTCGCCGTTCTCGCGGTCGGAGCGGGGCAGCAGGTAGACGGTGGCCACATGGCCGTCGTCCTTCGGCTCCAGGACGAGTACGCCGTCCTCCGTCTGGTCACCGGTGAGATAGACGTACTCGACCGACGCCCGGAACGGGTAGTCCGTGTCGTTCGATCGGGTCTTCAGGTTGCCGGCCGGGATCACCAGGCGGTCGCCCGGGAAGCGGGCGGACAGCTCGGCGCGGCGGCGGGCGGTGTGCTCGGCCTGCTCGACGGGGGTCAGGTCGCGCAGCTCCGTGTCGGCCCAGCCGGACTTCATGCTCTCGGCGAGCTCGTCGGACACGCCCGGGTACAGGCCGTTCTTGCGCTGCTTGATCGGCTCTTCCGGCTCGGTTTCCGGGGTCTCCGGTGTGAGCTCGTCGGCCACGGTCATCCTCCTCGACACTGCACTGGATCCCGTCCATCGTACGGTCGTACCGAACGGCGACCCAGGGCCGGACGACTCCTGACCGGTTGACGTGGCTTTTTGACTGACCGGTCAGTCAAAACGGGCCGCGAGCAGCACCACGTCCTCCTCGCCGCCGGCCGAGTCCAGTCCGTTCGGCAGCACCGTGCGCAGCACATGGTCGGCGATCGCCCCGGGGTCGTGGCGCAGCGCACGCGGGATGCCCGCGGCGGCCGCGTGCAGCCGGGCGAAGGCGCGGTCCATGGGGTCGCCGGTGCGGTGCAGCAGCCCGTCGGTGTAGAGGAGCACCGTTTCCCCGGCCTCGGCCTCGATCTCCACGCTGGGCGCCTCCCAGCAGGCCAGCATCCCGAGCGGCGCCGAGACCGACGTCTCCGCGAACTCGGTGCGGCGCTCCCCGATCAGCAGCGGCGGGCTGTGTCCGGCCCCGGCCAGGGTGACCTTGCGCAGCGCGGGCTCGCAGTAGGCGAACAGGGCGGTGGCGGAGCGGGCCGGTTCGGTCAGGCGCAGCAGCAGTTCGAGGTCGGAGAGGACCGCGACCGGGTCCTCGCCCTCCATCACGGCGTACGCCCGCAGGGAGGCCCGCAGCCGGCCCATGGCGGCCACCGCGCTGGGCCCGGAGCCGGTGACCGAGCCGACCGCGAGGCCGAGGGCGGCGTCGGGCAGCGGCAGCGCGTCGTACCAGTCGCCGCCGCCGCGCGGGCCGGTGCGGTGCCGGGCGGCGAGCTGGACGCCGGCCACCCGGGGGAGCCGGGAGGGGAGCAGTTCCTCGGCGATGGTCGCCATGCACGCGCGCGTGCGCTCGACTTCCAGCAGCCGGGCCAGGTGCTCGGCGGCGAAGCGGACGTACAGGCCGATGAGGTGGCGCTGGCGCTCGTTCGGCTCGGCCGGCTCGTCGTACAGCCACAGGACCGCGCCCAGGCGGGCGGCCGCGTCGGTGGTCAGGGAGAGCGCGTAGCTGGCTGCGTAGCCGAGGCGGGCGGCGACCTCGCGGTGCCGGGGGTCCAGGCCGTCCTCGGCGAACAGGTCGGGGTGGACGATCTCGGCGGCGGTGCCGGTGTCGTACGGCAGCGCGCCGCTCGGGACGGTCTCCATGTGGCCGAGGTCCGCGCGGCCGAGTCCGAGGCCGAGCGTGGTGTGCGGGCCGAGGCCGTCGGCGGGCTCCAGCGCCACGAGACCGCGCCGGGCGCCCACGAGGGCGGTACCGGCGCGCAGCAGTTCCTGGAGGGCGGGCTCCAGTCCGTCGGTGCGGGCGAGCCGTTCGGTCAGTTCGTGGAGGGTGGTCAGGTCGGAGACCCAGCCGGCCAGCCGGTCCTGGAGGAGGGTGCCCGGTGCTGGTGCGGCGGGGGCCTTCGGGACGGAAGGTGCGCCCGGGGCGGGGGGAACCGGCGCGACAGTGTGTGCGGGCGTGGGGACCGTTGAATCGATTCCAGCCACTTTCGGAGGGTGCGGGGCGCTCATCGTGTCCGGCTTTCAGACCTGTGCGTATTGCTCAAAAGCATCGCAAACCCCCATGTCTTTCTGCGCCGCTAGCGGTGTCTCCACATGTACACGCACTCGTGAGGGGATGTCCAGCATTGTCCTGCTGGGATTCCTGGTGTCCGTGGGTCCCCGGTGACTTCTCCCGGGACGGCTTGCGCAAAAGCAAAGTTGGCTTAAAACTGACTCGGGTAACGGTTCATTGCGGTCGACTGGCCTTGCTCCACGGAGCGTCACAGCGGTCGTGATGGGTACGTACTCGGAGAAGGCCAGGGGTGGTTGGGGATCACCCGGAACCTGGCGACGGACCCGGGCGTCTTAACCACCGACGACCGTGCCCCATCCTCCCGTGGCGGCGGCGGAGAGAAACACTCGGAACGGCAAAACGCCAGACTTCGCCACCCCCATGCCGTGGCCGTGCTTTTGATAGACGCAGTATTGGATGCGGGCGCGGCCCCCGGCTCGACCCTTGGGGTTCCCCTTGCCAGTGCAGGGGTGTGATGCGCCAACAGGTACGCACAGTGAAGTGATCGACACATGATGTGATGTGGTCCACGGTGTTGCCAGCGGTGCAACGGAAAGGAACGAGCGCTCATGCGCGAGATCCTCGGAAGGCGACGCAGGCTCCTGTCCAGGCGAAAAGACAAGGGGCCTGATTTTCTCGGCGCGGCCCTGACCTTCGCGACGGAATGGCAGTGGCCCGTACTCCCGGGTGTGGCCCCGGACCCGCAGGGCCGGGCCCGCTGTGCCTGCCCCGACCCGGAGTGCACGGTGCCCGGTGCGCACCCCTTCGACCCCGGTCTGCTCGCGGCCACCACCGACGAGCGCATGGTGCGCTGGTGGTGGGGCAACCGGCCGGCCGCGCCGATCATCCTCGCCACCGGAGCCGTCGGCGGGAACGCGCCCTGCGCGGTCAGTCTGCCCGCCCTCGCGGCCTCCCATGCCCTGACTCTTCTCGACCGCCGCGGCATGCGCCTCGGCCCGGTGGTCGCGGCGCCCACCCGCTGGGCGCTGCTCGTCAAGCCGTACTCCATGGAGCAGTTGGGCGAGCTGCTGTACGCCAAGGACTTCGTCCCCGGCTCGCTCCGCTTCCACGGGGAGGGCGGCTATCTCGCCCTGCCCCCCTCCGAGACCGGCCAGGGCGCCATCCGCTGGGAGCGCGCCCCGCTGCCCGGCTCGGCCAAACCCTGGGTGCCCGATGTGGAGGCCGTGGTGGACGCCGTGGTCGACGTCCTCACCCGTACGGGTGTGAGCGCACCCGAGTTGTAAGGGTGTCGGGCGCGAGAACGCGGCTTCTCGTGCCTCGCTGGTTATCTTCCGCACATGCTGCGTAATTCTGGGGGGCAACCCCCAGACCCCCGACTACGTCTGCTCGCCCTCGCGGGCGTCATGGTGTGCGCGGTCGCGCTGCCGCTGACCGTGGCGTCCGCGGGACAGGTGGGCGACGCCGCCGGACACCCTGCCCGGAGTGACGACGAGAAGCTGCCGGCGCCCGTCCGGTCCCCCCTGGTGCTCGGCCTGGGCCTGGCCACGGCCGCCCGCTGCGGTCCCGAACTCACCTCCCCCGGCGGAGTGGAGGCGCAGACCTGCGTGATGGCCCAGGGCGCGGACACCTGGGCGCGCACCTACTACCGCAACGCCACCGGGGCGGACCTGGAGCCCGTGCTGAGTCTCATGGGCCCGCACGGCCGCACCGTGCAGACGCACTGCGCCGCGGACGCCGCCGACGAGCCCGCCACCTGTGAGACGCCCCGGGAGCACGCGCGGGGCGCGCTGGACGCCTACACGGCCGTCACGGAGTTCGCGGCGCGCGACGGCGACGGACCACTGCTGCTGCGCAGCGCGAGCAACTCGGCGAGCGACTCCGGCAGTGGCTCCGGGAGCGGGGCTGTGAGTGGCTTCGGGAGGGGCGCTGCGGGCGACTCGGCCGACGGCTCCGGGGGCTCGTTCGAGGGCAACTCCGGTGGGTCAAACGGGAGTTGACGTATCGCTACGGTCCGTACACCGGACGCCGGCATGAACGCGGGCATGAAAAGGCCCGGTTGCTGGCGACGGGGGATGCACCAGCAACCGGGCTACTGAGACGGTAACAAGAGATCGGCGGTTCGCAAATTCGATCTCGGCTATTCGGACACGTATTTGCCTGCCACGTAGGGAAGTTGTGACAGGAGTCACCCGAGTCAACGGGCCCGGAGCGGCTGACCGGTCGGTCAGCCGCGTCCCTCCCCCGACCCTGATCGTCAGCTGAGCGTGACCTGTCGGTTGGTCAGCCCGCCACGGGCCCGGCGCTCGTCCGCCGTGAGCGGTGCCTCCGAGGCCAGAGCGGTCGCGAGCCGCTCGGCGAACTCGGCGGCCGGCTTCTCCACGTCCTCGGCGCCGACCCCGCTCGGCAGGTCCCAGACCGGCACGGTGAGACCGTGGGCGCGGAAGGAACCGACCAGCCGGGTTCCCTCGCCGAGGCCGGACCTGCCCGCCGCGTGCAGCCGCGCGAGAGCGTCCAGAAGCTGCTCCTCGGGATACGGCATGACCCACCGCAGATGGTTCTTATCGGGCGTTTCGCACCAGTAGGCGGAGTCGACGCCGGTCAGCTTCACCGTCGGGATGGCGGCCGCGTTGGCCCGCTCCAGGGAGGCGGTCACCTCCGCGGTGGCGTTCTCCGCGTCCTGCACCCAGAACTCGAAGCCGTCGTGCACGACCGGCGCGAACGGGCCCTCGGGGTCGAGCAGGTCCTGCAGCCGGGGGCTGTCGGCGGGGGCGCGGCGGCCCTGCACCGGGGTGCCCGGATCGGCGGCGAGGGCGCGCTGGAGGGTGTCGGCGAGGTCGCGGCTGATGTCGCCGGACGCCGTGTCGTTCTGCAGGCCGAGGAGGACGGTGCCGTCCTCGCGCCGGAGCGCCGGCCAGGCCATCGGCAGCACCGTCGCGAGCGTGACCGAGGGGACGCCCTCGGGCAGGCCGTCCTTCAGGGTCAGCTCGACCGTGGCGGCGGGCACCAGCTCGCGCAGTGCCACCCAGTCGCCCTCGCCCGCCAGCCCCTCGAACGGGCGGTGCACCAGCTCGGTCGCCGCGTGCGCGGCCGCCCGGCCGTGGCACGCCTTGTAGCGCCGGCCGCTGCCGCAGGGGCAGGGTTCACGGGCACCGACAACCGGAAAGTCTCCATCAGCGCCTTCGGCCCGGGCCGCATCGCTGAGCTGCGGCCGCGTGGCCTTTGTCTGGGGTCGCTTCTTGGCCATCTGGGTGTCTCCCGGTTACGGCTCGTCTCGTACTGGCGGGAGCCTAGCCGTTCACGCGCTGGACCACGGGTACCTGTGGACGGAGCCGCGGAGCGGGCACCGCCGGACCGGGTCGGTACGGCTCGGTACAGGCCGGTACCGGTCAGTCCAGGACGGCACTCCGGTCAGTCCAGGTCGGTACCGGTCAGTCCAGGTCGTCGAACGCGTCGGAGAAGTCCAGACCGGACATCTCCGGGGCCGCGGATGCCGTGACGCGCGTAGCGAAGGCGTCGCGGCGGACCGTGCCATCCGGATCACTCACGTCCTTCTGGACCACGACCCAGACCGTCACCTCGCCCCGGGCGTCGTCCCGGACCCCCCAGTCGTCCGCCAGGGCCGTGATGATGTTCAGCCCGCGGCCGCCGTGTGCCGTGACCGACGGGGTCATGGGAGCCGGGCGGGTCGGTCCGCCACCGTCCGTCACCTCGACGATCAGCCGGCCGCGCGTGTCCACCCGCCAGGCGGCCCGGACGTCGCCGTCCCCGGCCAGCGCGTCCCCCAAGGGGCGCCCGTGTTTGCACGCATTGCTCAAAAGTTCGGAAAGGATGAGTACGGCATCGTCGATGACCGATTCCGATACGCCACCGGTGCGCAACTGATCGCGCATGCGGTGCCTCGCCTTCCCCACGCCCGCAGGGCCATGGGGTACGGCCATGCTCGACGACGTGGGCACCTCCTGTGCCACCACCAACGCCACCCCCGAGACCTCCTTTGCCCCACGCCACGGTGTGGATGCCCCATCGGCCTGAACCGGAAACCGGCCAATGAATGTCCGGTGACGCATTCGCAACGAACGAATGCGGACCGAACGCGCCGGAGCACACCCTGTGACGGGTACGTCGCCATATCCCCCAGGTATGGCTTCGTGTGGCTGGATTTCGATGGTGTGGCCGATACGTGAGGATGCTGTGGGAGAGCTGTCGGGTCAAGGGGTGTGGTGATTCCTTACGCGACTCTTTATCTGAGCCTCGATCAGCACGTCGATCAGCGGCATGGGCGCAGGCTCGTCGGGCTCATCGTCCGAGCCGCCGCAGCACCGCCCCGGGCCGGTTGGTGATGATCGCGTCGACACCGAGCTCCAGGCACAGATCCACGTCCTCCGGCTCGTTCACCGTCCAGACGTGCACCTGGTTGCCGTTCCGCTTCAGCCGTTCGATGTAGGTGGGGTGGTTGCGCACGATCCGGATCGAGGGGCCCGCGATCCGCACCCCGGCCGGCAGCCGGCCGTCGCGCAGCCGAGGTGAGAGGAACTGCAGCAGATAGACCGTCGGCAGCGTCGGCGAGGCCGCCCGCACCCGGTGCAGCGACCGCGCGGAGAAGCTCATGACCCGCACCTGTGCCTCGGCGGCCGTGGCCGGAGCGTCCAGGCCGAACCGCTTCAGCAGCAGCATCAGCCGCTCCTCGACCTGCCCCGCCCACCGCGTGGGGTGCTTGGTCTCGATCGCCAGCTCCACCCGCCGCCCGGCGTCCGCGACCAGCTCCAGCAATCGCTCCAGTGTGAGTACGGAGGTGTCCGCGCGGTCCTCCGGCCGGAACTCCCATTCGGGCTCCTCGTCCCGTCCCCGCCAGGCCGGGCCCTTCTTCCAGGAACCGAAGTCCAGGGCCGCCAGGTCGGCGAGCTCCAGGGCCGAGACGGCCCCCCGCCCGTTGGACGTACGGTTGACCCGTCGGTCGTGGACACAGACCAGGTGGCCGTCCGCGGTCAGCCGGACGTCGCACTCCAGGGCGTCGGCGCCGTCCTCGATGGCCTTCTTGTAGGCGGCAAGGGTGTGCTCGGGGGCGTCCTCGGAGGCCCCGCGGTGCGCGACGACCTGGATGCGATGCTGTGGTGCGTGGGTCACCGCGACATGGTGCCACCGAGCGGGCGCACGTGGGGGTATCCCCGATGCCAGCAAAGGGAACTTTTGTCGGACAGGCCCTATATAAAGGTTATCGGTGTACCCACAGCCACCGCTTATGGTGCTCTGACGGCCTGTGGGAAAAGCTGACGGCATACAAAAGCACATGCACAGCTGAATCGCGCCGGACCGACAGCAAGCGTGAAAGAGCGTGACCGAGTGCGACCGAGACGAAAAGCCGTGGACCGAGGAGAGAAGCTGTGAGCACCGAGAACGAGGGCAACCCGGTACCTCCGGCCCCGTCCGCACCTCCCGTGCCGCCGACGTCTCCCGCTGCTTCACCGCAGGCAGCCGCGTCCGACGGCGGGGAAGCGCCGACCACCCCGATCCCGCCGGTGCCCCAGGGGGCGCCCGCAGGTGACCCTTACGCGCCCCCGCCGCAGGCCCCCGCCGAGGGTTCCTGGCCGCCCCCGGCTCCCGCGATCCCTTCCTACGCGGACGCCGGCGCGGGTGCAGGTGCGGCTGCCGGGGCCGGCTGGGGCTCGCCGTACGACCAGCACCAGCAGTACCAGCAACACCAGCCGTTCCAGCAGCCGCAGCCCGCGCCGAAGAAGGGCAGCGGGCGCGGCGGTCTGATCGCCGCCGTTCTGGTGGCCGCGCTGGTCGCGGGCGGCATCGGCGGCGGCCTCGGCTACACGCTGGCCAAGAACAACGACGACGTGGGCTCCACGACCGTCTCCGCCTCCTCCGACGGCGGCGCCACCCAGGTCAAGCGCGCGGCCGGCACCATCGCGGCGGTGGCCCACAACGCGCTGCCCAGCACGGTCACCATCGAGGCCGAGTCGACCAGCGGCGAGGGCGGCACGGGCACCGGGTTCGTCTTCGACACCCAGGGCCACATCATCACCAACAACCACGTGGTCGCGGACGCCCTCGACGGCGGCAAGCTGACCGCGACGTTCCCGGACGGCAAGAAGTACGACGCCGAGGTCGTCGGCCACGCGCAGGGCTACGACGTCGCCGTCATCAAGCTCAAGAACCCGCCGTCGGACCTCAAGCCGCTCGCCCTGGGCAACTCCGACAACGTGGCGGTCGGCGACGAGACGATCGCGATCGGCGCCCCCTTCGGCCTGTCCAACACGGTCACCACGGGCATCATCAGCGCCAAGAACCGCCCGGTGGCCTCCAGCGACGGCAGCTCCACCAGCAAGGCGTCCTACATGAGCGCCCTGCAGACCGACGCCTCCATCAACCCGGGCAACTCCGGTGGCCCGCTGATGGACGCCTCCGGCGCGGTGATCGGCATCAACTCCGCGATCCAGTCCGCCTCCAGCGGCGGCCTGGGCAGCACCGGGCAGTCGGGCTCGATCGGCCTGGGCTTCGCCATCCCGATCAACCAGGCCAAGTACGTGGCCCAGCAGCTGATCAAGACCGGCAAGCCGGTCTACGCGAAGATCGGCGCGTCGGTGTCCCTGGAAGACTCGACGAACGGTGCGCAGATCACCGACGCGGGCACGGGCGGCTCCGCCGCGGTCGAGTCGGGCGGGCCCGCGGACAAGGCCGGCCTCAAGCCCGGCGACGTCATCACCAAGCTCGACGACTCGGTGATCGACAGCGGCCCGACCCTGATCGGCGAGATCTGGACCCACAAGCCCGAGGACAAGGTTCAGATCACCTACAAGCGGGGCGGCAGCGAACACACGGTCACCGTCACCCTCGGCTCCCGCGTCGGCGACAACTGATCCGCACACGCGCGCACGAACCGGTTACTCTGTTCCCCGCGCCGATCTCGGTCGGCGCGGGGTGGGTTGCCCGAGCGGCCTAAGGGAACGGTCTTGAAAACCGTAGTGACGTGAAACCGTCACCGTGGGTTCGAATCCCACCGCCTCCGCAGGTCATAGACGTGCTGGTCAGAGGGGGTGTTCCTCAGCGAGGGACACCCCCTCTGCATGGAGGGTGTCTCACCTTGATCCGTCTCTGTCGCATTGTGGATCAGCGCGTGTGGACCAGGCGTGGACCAGATCTTGGTCGGTAGTCCCAGCTCAAGCAGTCTCTGCCACTGTGCGAGAAAGGATGCGCAATCCTTCGTCCAACTCATCCGATGTCACGGTGAGGGGTGGCAACAGCTTCACTACTTCGCTGTCGACACCGGAGGTTTCCAGCAGCAGTCCGCGTTCGAACGCACGAGCGCAGATAGCGGAGGCCCGCGACTTGTCGGCGAACTCCAGCCCCCACACCAGGCCGCGACCGCGGTAGGTCGCCCCGAGCGCGCTGTACTCCTTGCAGAGAGCCCGGAGAGCCTGCTCGATCTGCTCGCCGCGTGCGAGGGTCTGCTTCTCCATCTGCTGGTCGAACCAGTAGGTACTGAGCGCGGCCGTGGCCGTGACGAAGGCCGGGTTGTTGCCCCGGAAGGTGCCGTTGTGCTCCCCTGGCTCCCAGACGTCCAGTTCGGGTTTGAACAGGCACAGCGACATGGGTAGTCCATACCCGCTTATGGACTTCGACAGGGTGACGATGTCCGGGACGATCCCTGCTTCCTCGAAGGAGAAGAAGCCACCGGTGCGTCCACAGCCCATCTGGATGTCGTCGACAATCAACAGCATGTCGTGGCGGTCGCACAGGCTCGCGAGGCCACGCAGCCACTCGGGACGCGCGACATTGATACCGCCTTCACCCTGCACAGTTTCGACGATGACGGCGGCTGGCTTGTTGAGGCCGGACCCTCGGTCCTCCAGCATTCGTTCGAACCAGAGGAAGTCGGGTACGCGGCCGCCGAGGTAGTTGTCGAACGGCATCGGAGTGCTGTGTACGAGGGGGATGCCGGCCCCCGCGCGCTTGAAGGCGTTACCGGTGACGGCGAGGGAGCCAAGAGACATGCCATGGAAGGCGTTCGTGAACGACACGATCGCCTCGCGGCCCTTGACCTTCCGCGCCAACTTGAGCGCCGCTTCTACGGCGTTTGTTCCGGTGGGCCCGGTGAACATGACCTTGTAAGAGAGATGACGCGGTGCCAGCACCAGCTTGTTGAAGGACTCCAGGAAGGCGCGCTTGGCGGTCGTCGCCATGTCGAGACCATGCGTGATGCCGTCACGTTCCAAGTAGTTGAGCAAAGCGCGCTTCAGCACCTGGTTGTTGTGACCGTAGTTGAGAGAGCCCGCGCCGGCGAAGAAGTCGAGGTAGGTGTGCCCGTCTTCGTCGGTTAAGTAGCTGCCGCGGGCGCTGTCGAAGACAGTTGGCCAGCCTCGGCAGTAGCTGCGGACCTCGGACTCAAGGGACTCGAAGATGTCAAGAGCAGGTGGGGTGACAGTCATGAGGTACTCCGTAAGTTGTTAGGTGGCCCGGGAGGGCCGGATGTGGCTTATGGGGTCTTGCCTTCAGTGGCTTCTCAGGAGTGGCCGTCCGGCTCTCCGGG